>JANWWT010000001.1:656816-985225 GCA_025055675.1 Pseudanabaenaceae cyanobacterium SKYG29 | reverse complement strand
GAGGTGAACAAAAAGATGGAAGTAGGCTTTGCCGAGCTGCGGGGAGAAATCAAGGAGATACGAGCACAGATGGAAACTATTCGTACTGAAGTACATGCTGTACGAACTGAGCTCAAAGGTGAGATACAAGCAGTACGCACTGAACTTAAAGGTGAGATACAGGCAGTACGCAACGAACTCAAAGGTGAGATACAGGCAGTAACTAATGAACTCAAAGGAGAAATTAAAACTGTAGAAGGCAAGCTAGACGGCTTTGACAAACGCATCAGCAATCAGGAATTCATCACCAGAAGTATCTTTGCTACAGTTTTGGGTGGCATTCTCCTTGCCATTGCTCGATTCCTCTTCCCGATCGATGTCAAAAAACTGTTTACTAGCCTTGCTGACTTTTTCAAGACAATGAGGGTTTGACAAAAAAGAGAGCACGATCGGGATTATGTGATTGAGATATACTATCCCTAGTAGTTTTGTAGGAAATTCCCCCGATGGCAGAGATAACCAATGAGCAACTCAAGGACTTAATCCTGGGCAAATTCGCCGAGCTGGACAAAAAGATGGAGGTAGGCTTTGCTGAGCTGCGAGGAGAGATCAAGGAAGTAAGAGTGCAAGTAGATGCTGTTCGGGCTGAACTCAAGGGCGAGATACAAGCAGTGCGCAATGAACTTAAAGGCGAAATACAGGCAGCCAGAAACGAACTCAAAGGGGACATCAAGACCATAGAAGCCAAACTCGACGGCTTTGACAAACGCATCAGCAATCAAGAATTCATCACCAGAAGTATTTTTGCCACAGTTTTGGGCGGCATTCTCCTTGCCCTCGGCAGATTCCTCTTCCCCATCGATGTCAAAAAACTCCTCACTAGCTTTGCTGACTTTTTCAAGACAATGGGGGTTTGACGCAAAAGAGAGGACGATCGGGATTACATGATTCAGGTATACTATTCCTACCTAGTAGTTTTTTAGGCAACTCGATCGATGGCAGACATTACCAATGAACAGCTGAAGGACTTGATTCTGGGCAAATTTGCTGAGCTGGACAAAAGGATTGACCATCTGGACAAAAAGATGGAGGTAGGCTTTGCCGAGTTGCGGGGCGAAATCAAGGAAGTACGGGCACAAGTGGAGGGTGTCCGCAACGAACTCAAAGGGGAAATACAGGCAGTCAGAAATGAACTCAAAGGGGACATCAAGACCATAGAAGCCAAACTCGATGGCTTTGACAAACGCATCAGCAATCAAGAATTCATCACCAGAAGTATTTTTGCCACAGTTTTGGGCGGCATTCTCCTTGCCCTCGGCAGATTCCTCTTTCCCATCGATGTCAAAAAACTGCTCACTAGCTTTGCTGACTTTCTCAATACAATGAGTGTTCTCTAAAAAAGAGAGAACGATGTAAGCCCAAGTCTGAGGAAATCATCCAGTGTAAACATCAAGGCTCATTTGGAACTCCCAGGATGTTTAATCACTAATAGAGTGATGTCATCATAGATTTTTTGCTTACCAATGTGGGCTTTTAGGTCCTTAATAATGGCTTTGCGAATTTCTTGGGCGGTTTTATGGGCGTTTTGTTTTAACTGATCACAAAGTCTGTCTAAGCCATAGTGTTGTTTTTGGCTGTTTTCTGCTTCGACAATGCCGTCAGTGTATAATAGGACTATGTCCCCACTTTTGAAAGGAATACTAACCGAGTGAATGAATTCTTGAATGTCTGCTTCTAAACCAATAGGAAATCCCAAATCTATAGAATCTATTAACTCAATTTCCCCTCCGCCTTTGAGTAAAATTACTGACTCATGTTGACCAGTGATCGTCAGTTGTTCATTTTTGTAGGACAGCAGAATAAAAGTGAGATTCCGATCGGAATTAATTCGCCTAGTATTTTCATAAATTACTTTATTGAGGGCTTGTAAAAAGGTAATGGGATCGGAAATATCCAGGGCTGAAATAGCACGTACTGCTGTCTGTACCATTAACATCAAGAGACCGCTTTCTAAGCCATGCCCCGTTACATCTCCTATGCTTAAATGTAATACACCATTGTTCTGCCAGACATCGTAGTAATCTCCCCCTACCTCAGAAGCTGGCTCCATAAAGCCATCAATGTCTAGTTTTTGCAGAGCCATCAACTCCTCTGACTTAGGCAGAATCATAGCTTGAATTTTGCGGGCAACTTCTAACTCTGTACTTAAGCGTAAGTTTTCCTGCTTCAAGCGGGCATTTAGTTTACTAATTTCTTCATTGGCAAGGGCTAGTTGGGTAGCTCTTTCTTCGGCTAAACAGAGGTTCAAATAGGCGCGGGAGTGATAGCGGATGCGGGCAATTAGTTCCACTTTGTCCGGTAGTTTTATGAGGTAATCATTGGCACCGACGGCAAAGGCTTCCGCTTTTACTTTGGGGTCTTCTTTAGTGGATAAAACAATCATGGGGATATTGCGGGTAGAGGGGTGGGAACGGAAGAATTTGACTAGCATAATGCCGTCAATCTCAGGCATAACTAAGTCCTGTAAAATTACAGTGGGGGAGACATCAATTGCTGTCTTAATCGCTTGGGCGGGGTCATCACAGTAAAAAAATGAAATATTGTTCTCTCCTGCTAACATGCGCCGCACAGCTTCTGCGACCATTGGCTGGTCATCAACCAATAACACTGCTGCAGGATAACGGGTAAAATCGGAGACCAAACGACTGTTGCTCATACCCTCCCCAAGTGGCGCAAACAGGCGGGTACAATCCTCTCTATAGGTAGAATTTCCGTGGCGGCTTCCAGTTCCTTAGCAGCTTTGGGCATCCCGTACACAACACTAGTGGCTTCGTCCTGGGCGATCGTGTACCATCCTTTTTGTTTCAGTAGTTTCAATCCCTCGGCACCGTCACTACCCATGCCTGTCAAGACCATGGCAATCCCCTTACTACGCCAATGTTTGTGCAGACTACGGAAAAAGGCATCAACAGAAGGGCGATAGGGGGTATCCCTCGGTTCAGGGGTGTACTTAAAGGTCTGTTGGGCTGTGATCACTAAATGGTCATTGGTGCTAGAAAGAAACACACGACCAGGGCTGGGGGTTTGGTTTTCCTGGGCAATTTCCACAGGCAGGCTGGACTGTTCGTTTAACCATTCGCATAGTCCTTGGGCAAAATGGGCATCTACGTGCTGAATGACAACTACAGCGGCGCTCAAATCCCTGGGTAACTGGGTCAGAATGTGGGCGACTGCCTTCGGTCCCCCTGTGGATGCCCCAATGGCTATTAGTTTTGTGACCGATCGGCTGTTGCTTGTCCCATTTTTTTGCAGGAGCTTGGCAATGTTGGCAATTTTGGCGAGGAGGGTTCTATCCTCCAGGGAGGGAGTATCCACCACATCGAGGGCACCATGCCCCATAGCAGCGAAAATACGGGCGGAATGTTCTTTCACTCCCGATGTCACAATGAGGATAGCACAGGGGGATTGTTTCATAATTAGCTCTGTGGCGGTCACCCCATCCATGCGGGGCATAATTAGGTTCATGAGAATCAGATCAGGGGTATCAGTCTGGGCTTTCATGACAGCTTCTTCTCCATCTCGGGCAATCCATGCCACTTCATAACCTGGCACAGAGGTAATTAACCGCCGCAGCACCTCCACTTCCATAAGTGTGTCGTTGACAATGGCAATACGCATATTCCCCCAATCTGCTTATCACTAACCGTCCTAGAATAATCTTAATATTTAAGGGCTAACTTCCTATGTTAATGCTATTATTTCAGTGTGGGGAAGAGCGCTACGCTTTAGAATGTCGTTATGTTTTAACGATCGTGCCTTTAGTACGACTTATCCCCCAGCGGCAGGCTCCTCCCTATGTTGCTGGTTTAATGCGCTATTTTGATAAGTTAGTGCCTGTAGTAGATTTATGTCAATTGCTGCAGGGCAAGGCAGCTGCCCCCCGCCTGAGTACCAGAATTATCCTGGTGGAACATCCCCTAGAGCAAAAACGGCAAATTTGGGGATTAGTGGCAGAAAAGGTGACGGAAACTGTGGCTATGCAGGAGATGGGATTTACCAATGGGCAACTAGCTGTAGACGAGCAGGGGGTAATCCAACAGGTCAGACTCGATCGCTTAGCCGCAAAGGTTAATCCCCAGTTGTTATTGATGGGTGATGACGGTGGCAGCTCTAATTATTGAACTGCTGCGGCAGAAAATTGGCTTAGATAGTACAGCAATTGGTACTTTCCCTGTTCTGGCAGCAATCAAACAAAGGATGGCAGCAGTTAATATCACCAATGAGCAAAGCTACTATGATTACTTAACACGATCGGCAGAGGAACTGCAAGCTCTGATCGAAGCGGTAGTTGTACCCGAGACGTGGTTTTATCGCGATCGAGAACCGTTTTTATTCCTGCAAGGTTTTGTGCAAAAAAATCATCTGCAGCGGCGGCATTTGCCCTGGCGTATTCTCAGTTTGCCCTGCTCAACAGGGGAAGAACCCTACTCTATCGCTATTGCTCTCTTGGAAGCAGGATTGCTGCCCTATCAGTTCACGATCGATGCTGTGGATGTCAGTTATCGTGCCCTGGAAAAAGCCAAAACAGGGATTTACACCAAAAACTCCTTCCGAGGTACTGACCCCCAGCTTATCGATCTTTATTTTACCGTGGTTAATGACAGCTATCAGTTACTCGACCAAGTGAAAAAACAGGTCAACTTCCAATACGGTAATATCCTGCAGTTCCAACGGGTGAATTACTATGACATTATTTTCTGTCGTAATTTGTTGATCTACCTCGATCGGGAAAGTCGTGGAAAAGCCCTGCATAATCTGCATAAAGCTATGACCAATGATGGTCTATTATTTGTTGGTCATTCGGAAGTAGGGTGTTTGACGGAGAGCAATTTTGTGCTAGGTGGTAGTGTAAAAGCCTTTGTCTTTCGGAAGCTGTCACCACAATTGCCTTCTCCTGCTATCTCCACTCCTCTATTGCCGCCTCCTCCTATACCCTCCCCTGCAGTTACTACTCCTCAATTATTGGAAGAGGCACGCCGCAAAGCCGATCAAAACGAACTAAAAGCAGCCCTAAGCCTCTGTCAAACCTACCTGCAAAACCACCCCCTAGATGAAAACGCCCATACCCTCCTAGGGGAAATCTATCAAGCCCAAGGCAATCCTCAACAAGCTATAGAATGTTATCAAAAAGCATTGTATATCAATCCCCATCACTATCCTGCTCTTGTCCATTTGCTGTTGCTGAAACAACAGTCGGGGGATGCAGAGGGAGTAAAGGTGTTACAACAGAGAATCGATCGTTTAGCCAAAGAGAAAATGTAGAGGGGGCACCCCCCTCTTGTTTATGCCACCCCTTCGATACGGTCTTCTAGCTCCTGGTAGAGTTCCCGCAGTTGTTGGATGTTGGCTTCGCTGGTCTGCCAGTAACCACGACCATGTACCTCTAGGAGCGTCCCCACCATTTTACGGAAGGAATGGGGATTGAGGTTCATCAGCCGTTGGCGCATCTGTTCGTCTTTGATGTAAACATCATTGACATCTTCATAGACCCAGTTATCAACTGCCCCTGCAGTAGCAGACCAGCCCATGGTGTTAACTAGACGCTTGGAAATTTCCCGCACTCCTTCGTAGCCGCTGTTGAGCATGCCTTCGTACCACTTGGGATTGAGGAGTTTGGTACGGGCATCCAGACGTACAGTCTCGCTGAGGGTGCGCACCTGGGCATTGGCAGTCGTGGTGTCAGCAATGAAAGCTTTGGGGCGTTTGCCATCCCCCCGCAACTTCTCTACCACCTTGGTGGGGTCAGAGTCAAAGTAATGGCTGACATCTGTGAGACTAATTTCGGAAGAATCTAGGTTTTGGAAAGTCACCTCTACTGTCTTGAGAGCACTTTCATATAGTTGTCGTTGTTGCTGGTTGTTGATCTCAGAACCAAAGGCAAAGGATTTACGGGAGAGATACATTTCCTGCAAATCAGCTTCTGATTCCCAGGTGCTATTTTCTACCGCTAAATTGACATTGGCGCTGTAAGACCCCGCACTATTGCTGAATACCCTGGTCGCTGCCTGCCGAAGAGAAATGTTCAATTCCTGAGCCTGTGCTAGGGCATGTTTACGGACAAAATTCAGCTCCAGGGGTTCATTCGCTTCGGCACAGAGCTTGACAGCCCGATCGAGTAAGTCCATCTGATTGACAAACAAGTCGCGAAAGACGCCTGAACAGTTCACCACTACATCAATGCGTGGTCTGCCTAATTCTTCTAAGGGAATCAACTCTAGGCGGTTGACTCTCCCCAGAGAATCAGGTAAGGGTCTCACACCCAAAAGACAGAGAACTTGTGCCAGGGATTCCCCGTAGGTTTTGATGTTGTCTGTCCCCCATAACACCACTGAGATAGTTTCAGGATAATTGCCGTTATTCTCTTGTCTTTGCTTCTCCAGCAGTTTATCCACCACCACTTGCGCCGACTGCACCGCTGCACTGGTAGGAATTGACTGGGGGTCGAGGGCGTGCATGTTCTTGCCCGTGGGCAATACCAGGGGATTGCGGATAGGGTCACCACCAGGACTAGGGGGAATAAATTCCCCTTCTAGGGCACGAATCAAACTGCCCAACTCATTGTCTGCCACTAGTTGTTTGAGACAGAATTCAGCAAATTCCATCACAGCTTTGAGTTGTTCCCGATCGACCTTGCCAAACCCCGCCTCTTGCAGGGCCTCCAGCCATGGCTCACTCTTCCCCAACCGCAAGAAATTCAGCACTGCTACCCTGGACACTCTGCCATCTGCATCTAGTTGGGTTTGAATCAGAGCCTCGATCGCCTTACGGCTCGCCCGTTTGATCTGGGCTAGGAGTTCCACCTCGGCAAAAATACCCCGATCACTGTTTTTGTAAATCTCATCTATGTCTCTGCCAATACTCTCTGCCAACAGACGGGGTAAGGATTTGAGGTTCTCTTCCCAGCGATCGAAACTGACAATACTGGTAATCACATCGGCGGCTTCCTCTAGCTTGGGCGGTTCCCCAATCACATGCAAACCACAGGGCAACACCCGCGATTCAATCTCCATCAGTTTGTTGTATACCTGCCCCACAAAGGTATCCCGCTCCTCTAGGGTCATGTCTTTCCCATCCCGATCGGGTAAATCTACATCCTGATCCAGATTGACCAGCTTCACCTTGTCGATGATGGTGTTGACAATAGCCGCCCCCCTCGTGCCCAGGCGCAATTCCTTGTAGGAACCTACTAACTCGCTCAATTCCTGTAGCCCGCGGTGGAGTCCCGCATTCTCTGGCGCAGGAGTGATATAGCTGATAGTGGTGGCATAGCCGCGGCGTTTAGCGATCGTGCCCTCCGACGGGTTGTTCACCGCGTAGTAGTAGATGTTGGGCAGTTGACCAATGAGACTGTCGGGGTAGCAAGACCCAGAAAGCCCCGTCTGCTTGCCAGGCATAAATTCCAGAGAGCCGTGGGTACCAAAGTGCACTACTGCATCTGCTCCCCAGATGGCATTCAAGTAGGTGTAGTAGGCAGCAAAGCCGTGATGGGGAGAAGCGGATTTGCTAAACAACAAGCGCATGGGGTCCCCTTCATAGCCAAAAGTTGGTTGTACCCCCACAAAGACATTGCCATAGTGCTTGCCATAGATCAGCAGATGCTGCCCATCGCTGTTGAGATGACCAGGGGGCGGTCCCCACTGCGCCGTAATACTTTCTACGTAGGGCGTATTTTCTTCGTATTCTTTGACTGGCATGCGATAGGCAATATTTAGTTCCGGACTCCCCGCCAAAGCATTGGGATTGTGGAGAATCTCTGCCATCATTTCATCAGCAGTGGCTGGTAACCCCTGTACGTCATAACCATTAGCCGCCAAACTCTGAATTACTTTGTGGATAGAGGCAAACACATTCAAATAAGCGGCTGTGCCCACATTCCCCTTGTCCGGCGGGAAACTAAAGACAGTAATGGCAATCTTTTTCTGCAACCGCGGTTTGCGCTTCAAATTCGCCCACTTCAATGCCCGCTTGGCAATCAATTCCATCCGATCGCTTAAAGCTATTGCCCGCCCGGTCAAACCATCACGACCAGATAAAACGATCGGGTCTACGGCTCCATCCAGCTCGGGAATTGCCACCTGGAGCGCCACCTGCACCGGATGTAACCCCAATTCACTTTGCTCCCACTCTTCCGTAGATTGGAACACCAGGGGCAACACCACCATATAGGGGCAGTTCAGCTTTTGCAGAGTTTCCACCGCCTTGGGATGGTCTTGGCGTGCCGGTCCCCCCACCAAAGCAAAACCCGTCAAAGATAGAATCGTATCCACAATTACCCTGCCCCGATCGATGAAATAGGCTTCTACTGGTTTAGAAAAATCCAAGCCCCCTGCAAACACGGGAATCACCCTTGCCCCCAGGGACTCTAATTCCTGCACCATCGCCACATAGTGGGCATCATCCCCTGTCACTAGGTGGGAACGGGCTAACACCAAACCGATCGTGGGTGCTAAGGGGTCTTTCATATCCCCATCAATGTCATTGCGGGAATTAAACCATTCCAGATACTCCGCCAGACTTGTAAACATCTTGGGGGCAATGGGATGCCAAATGCCCATGTCAGGGTAGGTAATCGGGTCACGCACCTGAATTTCTTTCCCCGCCGGCAGATAGTTCTTCGCCAGCATCAACAGAAAGTTCTCAATGTTTTGCTGTGACCCCCCCAACCAATACTGCAGGCTAAGCATGAAATTGCGCGCATCCTGGGCCCGATCGATGGGCATGTATTTCAAAATCTTGGGGAGCGTCTGCACCACTTTGAGCATGTTGTCCTGAAAAGAACTACCTGCCTTACCTTTTACCTTCTTCATAAACTGGGCAATGGCACTCTTGGACTGCCCCAGATTAGCCATGTTGAACGTCCCCATCTTATTGAGCCGCATCACCTCCGGCATGGACGGAAAAATCACACACACATCCAACCGATCGCGCTGGGGCTGCACTGCTGCAATAACTTTGCGTGCCAAATCCTCTACAAAGATCAAAGAACCAATGAATACATTTGCCCTTGCTACATCTTGCTGGAACGCCTCATACATTTCAGGACTGCGTAGCTCTTCTAGTAAGTACCCACTTATCTCGATCGCCACATGGGGATTGTCCCTGTTAATAGCCTGTGCCGCCCCCGTCAACACACTCTGATATTGCGGCTCCAAGACCACGTAAACAACCCGCATCAATAAACGATCGTTGACACTCGTCGGTGAAACCTGTCTGTTCCTGGTACTCTCTAGGGCAGTAAACATAGCTCTTCTTTTTTGGTACTTACATTGTTTTACCACCGCTGGGGCAAACACACACAAAAATGTAACGATCGATCGGACTTTCTTCACAAAAATTAACATTGACCATATCTTATGAGAAATCTAGGTTGTTTGTAATTGATGCGAGCAATAGGTAACTGTTTTTTGAAAATTTGTTAAGGGATTTTAAGCAGTGGATGAGGTAGTCCCTATAATTAGGGGCTAAGGTTAGCCAAGCTCTACCGCTATCGTCCTTATGTTGTTCATAGATTCGGTTCTATAGAGTTTTGGTGAGCCTTCTTCCCTTGTACAAAGTAGAGAGGAGCACTCATGACAGCTACTTCTGACAAGCCGGAAGCAAAGGTGCGGGTAGTAGTGGACGAAAACCCGGTACCTACTTCCTTTGAGAAGTGGGCAAAGCCTGGTCACTTCGATCGCACACTAGCCAAGGGTCCGAAGACAACGGAATGGATTTGGACTCTCCACGCCGATGCTCACGACTTTGATAGTTTCAGTTCGGAAGAAGATACCGCCCGCAAGATTTTCTCTGCCCACTTTGGGCATTTGGGCGTGATTTTTATTTGGCTCAGTGGCATGTACTTCCACGGGGCGAAGTTTTCTAACTACGTGGCTTGGTTGGCTGACCCCGTCAACATTAAGCCCAGCGCCCAAGTAGTATGGGAGATTGTTGGTCAGGACATCCTCAATGGGGATGTAGGCGGCGGTTTCCAAGGTATTCAGATTACCTCGGGTCTGTTCCACCTGTGGCGGGCTTCGGGGATCACCAATGAATACCAACTGCTCTGCACCGCGATCGGTGGTCTAGTCATGGCAGCTTTGATGTTCTTTGCGGGCTGGTTCCACTACCATGTGCGGGCACCCAAGTTGGAATGGTTCAAAAATGCTGAATCCATGCTGAACCACCACTTGGCAGGGCTGTTGGGTCTAGGCTCTCTGGCTTGGGCTGGTCACCAAATCCACGTATCTATTCCGATCAATGCTTACCTAGATGCGGGGATTCCTGCCAGTGAAATTCCCTTGCCCCATGAGTTCATCCTTAACCCCTCCTTGATGGCGGAACTGTTCCCCAAGGTGAACTGGGGCTTCTTGAGTGGCACAATTCCCTTCTTTACGGGTAACTGGGCTGCTTACAGTGAATTCTTGACCTTCAAGGGCGGTTTGAACCCCCAAACGGGCGCTCTGTGGCTGACTGACCAAGCCCACCATCACCTAGCGATCGCTACCCTATTTATCATTGCGGGGCATATGTACCGCACCAACTGGGGTATCGGTCACAGCATCAAGGAAATTCTGGAAGCGCACAAAGACCCCATCCTTATTGGCGGCAATGGGCACAAGGGCTTGTATGAAATCCTCACCAGCTCTTGGCACGCGCAATTGGCAGTTAACCTGGCTCTCTTCGGTTCGCTGTCCATTATTGTGGCGCATCATATGTATGCCATGCCCGCCTATCCCTACATTGCGATCGATTACTCCACCCAGATTTCCCTGTTCACGCACCACATGTGGATTGGGGGCTTCTTGATCTGTGGGGCAGCAGCGCACGCCGCTATTTACTTAGTACGGGATTATGACCCTGAACTAACCTATGACAACGTCCTCGATCGGATGTTGCGTCACCGGGATGCGATTATCTCCCACCTGAACTGGGTATGTATTTTCCTGGGCTTCCACAGCTTCGGTTTGTACGTGCACAACGACACCATGCGGGCGTTTGGTCGTCCCCAGGATATGTTCTCTGATACAGGTATCCAGTTACAGCCTATCTTTGCGCAGTGGATTCAAAATATTCACACCAACTTTATTGCTAACTCTGCTCCCTGGGTGAGCAACTCCGTCAGTCCTGTATTTGGCGGGGATGTGTTGGCAGTGGGTGGTAAGGTGGCTATGGCGCCCATGCCCTTGGGTACGGCAGACTTCATGGTACACCACATTCACGCCTTCACGATTCACGTCACTGTTTTGATTCTCCTCAAGGGTGTGCTGTTTGCCCGTAACTCCCGCTTGATTCCTGACAAAGCTGATTTGGGCTTCCGCTTCCCCTGTGACGGACCTGGGCGCGGTGGTACTTGCCAAGTGTCGGCTTGGGACCACGTTTTCTTGGGTCTGTTCTGGATGTACAACTCTATCTCCATCGTCATCTTCCACTTCTCCTGGAAAATGCAGTCCGATATTTTCGGTACGGTGAGCGATGGGGTAGTCAACCACATTACCTCTGGTAACTTTGCCCAAAGTGCGATTACGATCAACGGCTGGCTACGAGACTTCCTGTGGGCACAGGCTTCCCAAGTGATTCAGTCCTATGGTTCGGCTCTGTCTGCCTATGGCTTGATCTTCTTGGGTGCCCACTTTGTTTGGGCGTTTAGCTTGATGTTCCTGTTCAGTGGTCGTGGCTACTGGCAAGAGTTGATTGAATCGATCGTGTGGGCACACAACAAGCTGAGATTCGCTCCTGCGATTCAACCCCGCGCTTTGAGCATTATTCAAGGTCGGGCAGTGGGCTTAGCTCACTATTTACTGGGAGGAATTGCCACTACCTGGGCATTCTTCTTGGCACGCTTTGGGGCACTTGGATAATTGAAGGAGAAGAGAAATGGCGACTAAATTCCCTAAATTTAGCCAGGCGCTCGCCCAAGACCCCACGACGCGGCGTATCTGGTATGCCTTGGCAACTGCTAATGACTTTGAAAGCCACGACGGGGTGACGGAAGAAAGTCTGTACCAAAAGATTTTTGCTTCCCACTTCGGTCACCTGGCAATTATCTTCCTGTGGGTGTCGGGCAACCTCTTCCATGTCGCTTGGCAAGGTAACTTTGAGCAGTGGGTAAAAGACCCCCTCAATGTGCAACCAATCGCCCATGCGATTTGGGACCCTCAATTTGGTAAGGCTGCGGTAGAGGCTTATACCCAAGCTGGCGCTAGCTATCCTGTAGATATTTCCTACTCTGGGGTTTACCAGTGGTGGTACACGATCGGGATGCGCACAGTGGGTGACCTCTATCAAGGGGCAATTTTCCTACTGATCCTGGCGGGTGTAATGCTGTTTGCTGGTTGGCTGCACCTGCAACCCAGTTTCCGTCCTAGCTTGGCTTGGTTCAAGAATGCTGAATCCCGTCTGAATCACCACTTGGCTGGTTTGTTTGGAGTTAGCTCCCTGGCTTGGACTGGTCACTTGGTACACGTAGCAATTCCTGAAGCTCGTGGTGTGCATGTGGGTTGGGATAACTTCTTGAGCATTAAGCCCCACCCTGCTGGTCTCTTGCCCTTCTTCACTGGTAACTGGGGTGTCTATGCCCAAAATCCTGATACCGCTAATCATGTTTTTGGTACGGCTCAGGGTGCAGGCACTGCTATTTTGACCTTCTTGGGTGGTTTCCATCCCCAGACAGAATCTCTGTGGCTCACTGATATTGCCCACCACCATTTGGCGATCGCGGTGCTCTTCATCATCGCTGGTCACATGTACCGTACCAACTTTGGCATTGGTCACAGCATGCGGGAAATTCTCGCTGCTCACCGTCCGCCCGAAGGTACTCCCTTTGGTGGTCTCCTGGGTGATGGGCACAAGGGCATTTACGATACCTACAACAATTCTCTGCATTTCCAACTAGGCTGGCACTTAGCCTGCTTGGGTGTCGTTACCTCCCTGGTAGCTCAGCATATGTACTCTCTGCCTCCCTATGCCTTCTTGGCTAAGGACTACACCACGATGGCAGCTCTCTATACTCACCACCAGTACATTGCGGGCTTCCTGATGGTTGGTGCTTTTGCCCATGGTGCTATCTTCTTGATCCGTGACTACGACCCCGAAACCAACAAGAACAACGTGCTGGCACGGGTACTCGAGCACAAGGAGGCAATTATTTCTCACTTGTCCTGGGTGTCTTTGTTCCTTGGTTTCCACACCTTGGGGTTGTATGTCCACAATGACGTGATGGTTGCTTTCGGTACCCCCGAAAAGCAAATCCTGATCGAGCCTGTGTTTGCCCAGTGGATTCAGGCTGCTCATGGGAAGGCACTCTACGGTATTGATGTACTCCTGTCTAACCCTGACAACATTGCTACTACAGCTTGGCCTAATCACGGCAATGTGTGGTTGCCTGGCTGGTTACAAGCAATCAATGCTGGTAATAACTCCTTGTTCTTGACTATTGGTCCTGGGGACTTCTTGGTACACCACGCGATCGCTCTCGGTCTGCACACTACCACTCTCATTCTGGTAAAAGGTGCCCTGGATGCCCGTGGTTCTAAGCTGATGCCTGACAAGAAGGACTTTGGCTATAGCTTCCCCTGCGACGGTCCTGGTCGGGGTGGTACTTGCGACATCTCTGCGTGGGATGCTTTCTACCTGGCTATGTTCTGGATGCTCAACACGATCGGTTGGGTGACCTTCTATTTCCACTGGAAGCATCTGGCAGTATGGCAAGGCAACGTAGCCCAGTTCAATGAGTCTTCCACTTACCTGATGGGTTGGTTGCGGGACTATCTCTGGTTGAACTCTTCCCAGTTGATCAACGGTTACAACCCCTACGGTATGAACAACATCTCCGTGTGGGCGTGGATGTTCCTGTTTGGTCACCTGGTGTGGGCAACTGGGTTTATGTTCCTCATCTCCTGGCGCGGTTACTGGCAAGAGCTGATCGAGACCCTGGTATGGGCACACCAGCGCACACCTCTCGCTAACCTAGTGCAATGGAAGGATAAGCCTGTAGCTCTATCGATCGTGCAAGCTCGCCTGGTAGGGTTGGCTCACTTTACAGTGGGTTATATCTTCACCTATGCCGCCTTTGTGATTGCCTCTACCGCTACTGCCTTCGGTTGATAGCTAAAAACCAAACAGTTGTTTGACTCTGCTCCCCGATCGGGGGGCTTTTTTTATTTTATGAAAACTTTGTGAAGGGATGCCTACCCACTTGGACGTCTATGATAGGCTTGCGATGAAAGTTTTGGGGAAGGGCAGTGGCAAGGGTATCGATCGTGGAATACTCAGAGCAAAAGCTAGTGCTTTCCACTAGAAGCCTCAAGTTTCTGGTTCTAAGGGGAATTATCATCAATTCAATGGTTGCTGTAACTACTATTAGTATATTCCTTGTGCCACCCATTGTACAATTCTATAACTCCTTAAAAGAACGGTCAAATCGTGGCTATTTATATGAAATGACTTGTGAAAAGCCAGAACAGTACTTCGTCAATTGCAAGTTGGAGGGAACAGACTTAGAGGGTAAGAAGAGATTATTGTACTCTGCACCCATTAGAGGTGCCACTTCATCAGTGGTAACAGTTAACATTGACTATGATGATGATGGAGAAATTGATGGACCTGGAAGAATCTGTAATGTCTCCCTTATCAAGAGAGATGGTACCAGAATTGAGAATTTAGAGCTATTTCAGGATAAGGAACCCTATTATAGACCTAAATGTCAACAGCAGAGGGAGGTTGTCAGTAAAATCAACAACTATATTTTGGAGAACTCAACAAAATCCCTTTATTGGTCAAGAGATATGAGGGTAGGGGATTTAACTAAAGGATGGTATAGAAGAATTAAAATTGATACTTTCATAGTAATTCCTGCAACCTTGACTACTATGCCCTTTTTACTTGGGCTGTTACTGGGTTGGCTATTTGATACTGCTGAGTACTGGGAGTTTGATAAACGATCGGGCAAGATAACCTATAGAAAGAGTAAAGTTTTTTCAAAGTATACAAACGAAGATTGTTTGGGATTAGTGGAAAGGATTGTTGTTAATCCCTATCAAATGTACATCACGATTAGAGGTGGGAAAGATGGAAGTGACGAAAAGAGTTACCACACCATATATTACTTGGATGACCAAGCTCGACTAAAAATCTCACATGGCTCGAAAATGCAACGGGTGTCAAGGCAGAGGAAATTACCTATGATGATTAGTCTGAAGATTCCCTTGCATATTGTTGCGGTATTTCGATCATGCAAACTCGTTTGGCAAAATTAGCTTACCTTTTGACTGCCTTTGGTTGGTAGCTAAAACTTAAACAGTTGTTTAACCCTGTTCCCCGATCGGTGGATTTGTGAAAACTCTCTAATCTCCCACTTAGCTATTTATGGTAGGTTTTGAAACTCTTGTTATGGCAACCCTAGCTGCTTTTCAAGCTTGTTGATGATCAACTTCGACCACTTCAGGTAAGCTTAAATCGCACTTGTCTTGATAGACGCTTAAGTCAAACCAAAAAGTAGTCCCTACCCCCACTTCGCTCTTCAAATGTACAGAGCTGTGATGTTTCTCAATAATGTTGCGCACGATCGATAACCCCAAGCCTGTTCCTTCCAGGGTATGCACACGGTTTTCTACACGAAAGAAACGATCGAATATCCGTTTTTGATGTTCTGGTTCGATGCCAATGCCTGTGTCCTCCACTTCTACCCTGACCCGTTGCACCGATCGTTGGGGGTCGTTCATATTTTGCTCTTCCCAGCTATAGGCTCGGATATAGACCTTGCCGCCAGCGGGAGTAAATTTGAGAGCATTGCCCACGAGGTTTGCCATCACCTGTAACAACATGTCGTAGTTCCCCCAAACTTTGGGTAGGTTAGGGGAGGTTTCTTTGATCAAAGTGATACCTTTGTCGCGGGCATTGAGTTGGTAGGTGCGTAGGGTCTGCTCAATGACTAGGTTTATGTCCGTGGGGTCGAAGCGATACCTCCGTCCTGACTCTAGGCGCGATAAATCTAAAACATCGTTAACCAGGCGGGCAAGACGATCGGTTTCCCTGTTAGCAGTCTCTAAAAATTCGTGCTTTTGTTCGGGAGTCAGCTGGTCGTCATATTCGTATAGTGTTTCGATGAACGACTTGATGTTGAAAAGTGGTGTACGTAACTCATGGGAAACATTACTAATGAAGCGACTTTGGGCAGCATTGAGTTCCACTTCTCTGGTGATGTCCTGCACAGTGATGGCAATACCCTTAAGGGTGTTACTAGTACTGAGAACGCGGTTGAGCCAAAATCGCAAAGAGCGGTTGGTTTCTCCCTCGCCATTGATAGTGACGCGAAATTCTCCCCCTGCCCTTTCCCCTGCGGCAATTTCCATCAAGGGACGACCAATTTCTTCTTCCACAGCAGGATGGAGTAGATTGAGGATATTTTGTCCTATAGCCCCTTGCCACCCTAGGATATTGAGGGCAGCAGGATTGACCAAGACCACCTTTAGTTCTAAATCCAGGAGAATCGCCCCATCGGCGATTGTGGCAACTAGGGTCTCTAGCTTAGCTTTTTCGGCTGCCAGTTCCTCGATGTTTTGCTCTTCATAGCGGGCGAGGCGTTCTGCCATCTCATTAAAGCTGCGAATCAATTCCCCCAACTCACCGCCAAAGGGTAAATCAATCCGCTGTTGGAAGTTCCCTGCCGCAATATTTTGTACGCCCGCAGCTAATTCGCGGATGGGTCTAGTAATTGTCACAGCATTAGAAGCTGCCCCCAGGATGACCATTGCCCAAATCGATACAAACACTGCTGTGGTTACATCCATGGTCAAGCTAGAAGACACTACCACCGCGGGATTGGGGTTGATACCCATCGCTAAGATGCCAACGGCTTGGTCTTGGTCGCGCAGGGGTACAAACACGTCGGTCACCTGTCCCTGGGGTGTTTCGTGCTGGCGCACAAAGGGTTGGTCAGATTCCAGTAAGTTTTCTGGCAGCTGCAGGCGGCGGGGTAGGGTCAAGCCTGTTTCTTGATCCACTGCATCAAAGGGAATGCCAAAGTAGACTTCCCCCTTAGGGTTGGCGTAAAAAATGTAACGAATGCTGGAGCTACTTTCAAAAAAATTCTTGGTCACCCTCGCCAACTCGCCCCGATTGTCTGTAGCAACCAGATGAGAAACATTCGCTGCCAATAACAAGCCTAGGTCTTTACCAAAACGGGTGTCATTGAGGCGGGCATCAGTCTGAATGTCATTGACTGCCCAAAAAGTAATGGCGCTCATGAGCAGGGAGACACCGATCGTTAACACCGCCATCAACTTTGTCTGCAGGGTAAAACCCGCCCACCAGCGGCGTAGACTCAGGAGGAATGACCGCATGGCTCTCGACTAGCTAGAGGGTCAGGAATACTAGGGGAAGGAGCAATAAACTCGCCTTTGGCTACAAATTCTAACCGCAATTTTAACCAGGTGATCAATTTGGGGTCAGTGGAAATGACAGCGGCGGCGGGGCTGGGAATCTGGGCTTTGAGGGCAGCAAATTCAGGGGCATCTAGGAAGGCAGGACATTCTACAAACCAGAAGTCAATTTCTTTGTGGCGAGCCTGGTAATTACGGCGGCGCTCTGCCAGGGACTCCTGCAGGGGTTCGGTTTCCAAGAGAAATTTACGACTAGCAGCGACAAAGAAATAGGTTCGCGGTTCCAACATCGCGGTTTGCCAAGCAAAAAACTACATAGGGCATTGTACTGGCTTTTTTAGGTTTAGACTGGTTTCTATGCCACAATAGCCAACCCGCCGCACCTACCACTACCACTACCGCTCCCGCAAGCAGCACCGATCGCCAGGGCAAAGGTGAAGCAGGTACAGGGTTAGGCACTGGTTCTGGGGGCTTGAGGCGGGCTGGGGGGGAAGGAGTGACAACCTGAGTTTCGGCAGCAACTTCTTCATCCTCTTTTTTGGGTGGCTCTGAGGTACGGGGTGCCATCACAGTAGGAGCTGCTACTTCTGCTGGCTTTTGAGCAGGACGGGCAGGTTGGGGTTTATGGGGTTGGCGTTGGGGCAGCCGAGGTTTTGGTAGGTTAAATTCCTCTTCTTGTTCTTCATTGTCTATGACGTGCGTCTTGCCGCTGTCTCGGTGGAGAGTATGGCTGGAGGAAATAATTACAGTTGCTGTACCCCGTTGCTGACCCAGGGGAATGGTGCGAGTCCAGTCCGGTTCCTCTTCTCCCAAAACGCGGCTGTAAAACTGCACCGATTTATAGGGCAGCAGGTTTAGCTCTATCTCATCGATGACCCGATCGACTATGGTCACATAGTCTAAGTGATGGGGCTGGGAGCGGTTGAGGACTACTATTAGGCTGTCCCCCTCTTCAGTTAACTGCAAGACTAACCCTGGTATATTGAGTAGGGCTTCTAAATGATCCTTGAGTTGCGGTTCCATTGCCTATCTCCCCTGCAATAGGGCCTATCTTAAGGGAACATACCCATATTTTCAATGCGACTATATGGTAGAGTGCAGCAAGATTGGAGGGAGATATGGCAGCCCGTCCTGTATTCAGTGGGGTAGCAGTAGTCACAATCGCAGTCAACGGCAGACCGATCGAGGTAGAAATCAACGGCATCGATGCACCAATTACGGCAGGCAACTTTATCGACCTAGTGGAGCGGGGTTTCTATGACGGTATTACTTTCCATCGCGTTGTCCCTAATTTTGTGGTACAAGCCGGTGACCCCAACAGCAAAGACCCTAATTTCCCTCCCAATCTCCTGGGGAGAGGAGGTTTTGTTGACCCCCTGACGGGGCGAGAACGTACTATCCCCTTAGAAATCAAAGCCAAGGGTGCACCCCAACCTACACTTAACCAAATTGTGACCCCACCGGTAGAACTGCCCCACAAACAGGGGGTAATTTCCATGGCGCGTACGCCTGCCCTCGATTCTGCCTCTTCCCAATTCTTTATTACTCTCACTCCCCAGCCTAGTTTGGATGGGGCTTATGCTGTCTTCGGGGAGGTGATCAGTGGCTTTGACAACGTCCAAAGAATTCGCCAAGGCGATCGGATTACCGCTGCCAAGGTGACGGGGGGCATTATTCCTTTCAGGGAGAGCAACATTATCCTGGAAAATCAGGCTGGCTTGTTGAATGACTTTATTAACTTTGTCAACCGTGCCAATTTAGGTTTGCCCTTTGCTGATGCTGATAACAACAATAACCGACTGGATTTGAATGACCCTAATAACCGACAAATTGCTGCCAATGCCTTCTCTGGTGTCCGCCTTCTGGGGGGGAATGATACCCTGCTTGGTAGTCCCGATCGGGATGTAGTTAACGGCAATGAGGGGAATGATTTTCTCTCAGGGGCAGCGGGGGCAGATTATTTGCGGGGTGGACAGGGGGAAGATACCATCCTGGGGGGAGAAGGGAACGATATTCTCAATGGCAACAAGGGCAACGACAGTGTGGAGGGGGGCAATGGCAACGACTTTGGGCGCGGTGGACAGGGTAACGACACATTGTTGGGGGGCAATGGCGATGACACCTTAATTGGCGATTTGGGCTTTGACATTCTAATTGGCGGTGCAGGGAAAGATACATTTGTGCTGAGAGCCGATGACACTAATACCGATCGGATTGCTGACTTCAGTGCAGCCCAGGGAGATGAGATTATCGTTGTGGCAGATAACATTACCCCTGCCGATCTGCGCTTAGAGGCAGTAGGGGGAAACACTTTGATTCGCATTGGCAATAATAACCCCATCGGGGAAGTAGTAGGCATCTTACCAGGAGCATTGTCTCAATTGATCTTTATCACACCGACAAATGATGCAGCCCTGAGAATAGGTTAAACATCCTAACTTTTGTCGCTTTGGTGTGGGGAGAGGGTAAAATCAATCCTGTAAAACAAGATGTGGGATTATGGCGGATATTTACCAGGTGGGTAATCGCATCATTAAAGCCTCGGAGCTGATGGACTTGTTGGGGAAATATCAATTACTTCCCCAGTTAGTGCGGGGCATGATCATTGATGACGCGATCGCTGAATATCCCCTCACAGAGGAAGAAGCCACTAATTACGTACAACAGTTTTACGAACAGAACAAACTCACCACTGCGGAAGCAAAACAAGCCTGGCTAGCTAGCCAAGGTATGGATGAACAGCAGTTAAAAGCCTTGATTGAACGTCCCGCCCGCCTGGAGAAATTTAAGCAAGCAGTGTTTGGCAAAAAAGTAGAAGCCTATTTCCTCACCCGCAAAGCCGCCCTCGATCGGGTATTGTACTCTCTGATTCGCACTAAGGATTTAGGCATTGCCCAGGAATTGTATTTCCGTATTAGTGAGGGAGAGCAGTCCTTTTCTGACCTAGCTAAGCAGTATTCCCAGGGGGCGGAGGCGGCAACGGGAGGTTTAGTAGGCCCTTCCCCTTTGACAGCACCCCATCCTGTAATTGCGCGGACGCTACAAGTGAGTCAGCCAGGGCAGTTGTGGCCCCCCATGCGGTTAGAGGATTGGTATGTGATTGTGCGCCTAGAAAAGTTTTTCCCTGCCCAGTTGGACGAATCGACCCGTCGGCAGTTAATTGAGGAGATGTTTGAAAATTGGATGCGGGAGCAACTCAAGGTCATGGGACCCCTGCAAGCGCGATTGTTAACAGCCCAATGAAAGAATTGTTTGTGGCAGGGGGGTTAGTAATGTATCCCCTGTTGTTTTTGTCTGTACTCTCCCTGGCGACAATTTTGCAACAGGCGTGGTTTTGGACCCAGCTTTTGGCGAAGGAGAATTTCCACATTCAGCAAATCCTGGAGGCGGCAGCAGGGGACTGGCAACAGGCCCGGGACTTAGCAGCCAAGTGTCAAGACCATCCCGTTGGTCGCTTTTTGTATAGTGCCTTGGCTTTGGAAAACCCTGACCCAGACTTGTTGCGCCTGGCGTTGGAAAGTGCTGCCGATCGGGAACTAGCCCTCATGCTCCGCGGCGAAAAGGTGTTGGAAGCAGTGATTGCCATTGCCCCTTTGTTGGGGCTGTTGGGGACCGTCACGGGCTTGATTACTTCTTTCAGCAATATCACGATCGGGGATGTCGCCAGCAATATTCAGTCGGGCAATTTGACCAAGGGGATTGCGGAAGCTTTGATCTCCACGGCAGCGGGGTTAATTATTGCCATTTTTACCCTGGGCTTTCAGCGGTTGTTTTTGGCATGGCACTGGGAGCAGGTGAACATCTTTCGCCGATCGGGTAACACCCTAGAGTTAATTTATCGGCAGAGATGGTTGGGGGGGCAAGGAGTTGAAGGGGGCTAGATTATGGCTGAGCTTACTTGCCCTGGCAGTAGGGGTTAGCCTGTTCATTTTTTCTCCCCTTGCTCTCCTGGGGGTGGGGATAGTTACTATTCTCGGTTGGCGGTTCCTCCGTCCTCGCCCATCCTCCCCTGCTATTCCCAGATTCCGCGACAAATTGACAGCAGCCCAGGCAAACTTAGTTGCCCTGGAAGAACAGTTGCAAAAAATTCGTGACCAGGTTAGCCAAGGGGCACTGCGGCAACGGACAGAGAAGTTAAAGCAAACGATCGAGGAGCAGGAGCCACAGCTAGTAGTGTTTGGGGTGGGGTCAGCGGGCAAAACCGCTTTGGTCAATGCTCTGTTGGGGCGGGAGCAGGGTCAAGTTGCTCCTACTATGGGTACAACAGAAATTGGGGTAAAGTATCGTCCTCTCCAGATTGGCAACTGCACTGTCAGTATTGTGGATTGTCCGGGCATTTTAGAAATGGGGCAAGGGGGAGAGGCGCGGGAAGAATTGGCACGCAAAATTGCCACTAGAGCCGACCTACTCTTGTTCGTTATTGAGGAAGACCTACGCCAGACGGAATTCCAGCTCCTGCAGGAACTCTACCAACTAGGTAAAAAGATCGTCCTCGTTTTGAACAAGGTTGACCGCTATACAAAGGCAGAACAGACAGAGATCTGTACCAACATCAAAACCCGTCTACAGCAAGCCAACCTAGACATTGCCACCGTAGCTATTGCTGCCCGTCCCGCCGCTGTTACTCTCCCTACAGGGGAAATCTATCACCCCCCCCCTAAACTCGCTCCCTTAGTGGCTGTCCTAGAGCAAATTCTCACCACCCAGAGCCAGGAACTCATAGCTGATAACGTCTTGCTCCAATGCCAAACCCTGACCACAGAAGCCCGATCCCTCTTAACCCAACAGAGAGAAAGACAGACCCAAGCCATCATTGATCGGTATCAATGGTTAGTAGCGACGGCAGTAGTAGCCAATCCCCTCCCCTTAGTTGATTTTTTAGCGACAGCAGCAGTGCATACGCAAATGGTGTTAGACATTGCCCAGGTTTATGACTGTCACATCAGTTGGGAAGACGGGCAAAAGTTAGTCAAATCCCTGATACAAACCATGACGGGGCTGGGACTGACAAAAACTGCCATACAAATCATGAACACTGCATTAACTGTCAATCCTGTGGGAGTTGTGGTAAAAAGTGCCGTGGGGGGATTAGCCGCAGCTTATTTAACGCGCGTTGCTGGTAGGAGCTTTCAGACCTACTTTGCTCAACAAGGTCAATGGGGAGACGGGGGCATTACTGAAGTAGTGCAGAAACAATTTGCCCTAGCACAGAAGGAAGAACTTTTACAGAAATTTGTGCAACAAACGATCGAGCACCTAGAGCTGCCCTAGCCAAAACGTGCCACTTCCTTACCGTCTTCTACAATCACTAACTCGATCGGTGCCAACTGCCGTGACAGAGAACTAGCACGGAAAATATTAGTTTTGGCAATAGCACGGATTTCCACGGGTTGCTGTCTTTGTTTTACTTCCTTGACCAACTGCACTAAATTGGTACTAGATTCCAGGAGGGAACCGCCAAACCGACCAATTTCCCCTGTTTCTGGATTGGGGATTACCCCTTCTTGCACGACACGAAATCTAACTAGGCGGAATAATTTGTTGAATTGTTCCTCCAACTCCGCATCCGTCATAGAGGGATTAAAGGGCAAAGACACGATCGTGGCACCCTGGGCAAAAATCAGGCGGTTGTGGTCAATGTCAGCACTGATAGCAATATTTGTCTCCTTGCGCAGATAATTCCCCGCCGAGCGAATGCGGACAATAAAACTGTCACTGCGCTGGGGGGGTGGGAGTTGCCGATTCTTTTCCTGTTCCACCTGCAGGCGGGCAATAATGCGATCGATGTCCGTCGGTGTCACACTGAGGATAACGGGGGTATTGTCGGGGAAATCCAACTCCTGGCGAGCGCTTTGGTCTGCTAACTGTAAAAGCTGCAATATAGACTGTCTCTGCTCCGTCACCGACAGATTAGCGGGAATGACAACAGCAGCTAACACCTGGTCTTTAGTAATGCGTACCCCTCCCTGGCGCAGCGTACCAATACTTTTAGTCAGAACGTCCCTGGTAGTCTCCAGCGCTTGGATTTCTTGTTTGAGCCGCTCCTGTTGTTGCGTCAGGTCTTGGAGAATCTGTTGGGAAGCCTGCACCTGTCCTCTTAATGTCTTTGTCTCTGCTGTTATTTTCCGCAGTTCTGCTGCCAGTTGATTGCGCTCCTCTGTGAGTTTGTTTTTTTCCCCTACCAGGACATCTTGCTCCTGTGCCAGTTGTTGCACTCGATCGTTTAACTCTGCTTCCTGGTCTTGCACCCGTTTGAACTCTGCCTGGAGAGAGGACAATTCAGCTTCTGCCTGTTGCAACTGAGTTTCTGTTTCTGCCTGGCGGGTGAGTGCTTCCTGCAAAGAGCGATTGATAGCATTAAGCTCTCCCTGGGCTATTTGTTTTTGCCTTCTTGCTAAGTCTAACTCTGCTTCTACTTGGCGCTTTTGCCCCTGGGTAAGGTCTAACTCCCTGCGAATCTCCCCTAGACGAAACAGCCCATCCCGCAGTTGACTGTTAGTTGCCAATAAAATTGCCACGGTAGCAGAGGAAATCACACTGCCCGTCAAGATGGTAATGAGAGTCGCTGTATTGCGGGGGCGCAAGTTAAATATACTCAGACGAGCCTTCCCCACCTTAGAGCCAAGACGGTCGCCTACAGTGGCAATCACACCACCCAATACCAAAATCGCTAGGATTAAGACATAGCCTGCCATCCTTTACTGCGCAGTTGGTGTAATTTTCTTCATGGGTTATCTACCTGTGGTTCTACCAAACGCAAATCCCGCTTCAAAAAACTGCGTTCCCCTTCCCTGGTTGCTACATAGGCACGGATGATACCCACCTTGGTAATTGGCAACTTTTCTAGGTAGTAGGGGCTGCCCACCTCCCGAATTTGTACAATATCCCCCACCTGCAGAGGACGGATAGGATGATAGGGGGGCACAGCACTGGGTTTACTCTCCGTTATGCCCAAAAATTCCGCCCTGAGGGCAGCGATGCGCCGGTCGATCAAATTTTCCAGCCGCTTTTCCAAACTCGCCATTCCCTGGGGGTCAAGCCAGGACTGGACAGCCTCCATCACTGCTGCTTCGGGGGATTGTCCTGCTGCCTGGGCGCGCTGGCAGAGGCGTTGGTATAGTTCGGGGGGAAGACCTATTTGCAAATAGTGCACGGGAGTATCCATGGGAGTACAATAATCTTAACTTGTAGCTTAGCTTAAATTTTATGGCGCGTTCACAACGGAATGACAACTTTGTTGACCAGACGTTTACAGTTATTGCCGATACAATTCTCAAACTGCTCCCTGCCAGTAAGAAGGAGAAAGAAGCTTTTGCCTACTATCGCGATGGTATGGCAGCCCAAGCGGATGGGGATTATGCCGAAGCTCTGCAAAACTATGAAGAAGCCCTCAAACTAGAGGAAAACGACTACGACCGCAGCTATATTCTCTACAACATGGGATTAATCCATCAGAGTAACGGTGACCATGAAAAAGCTCTTGAACTGTACGCCCAAGCTATCGAACTGAATCCCCGTTTGCCCCAAGCCCTCAACAACACTGCTGTCATCTATCATTTTTTGGGAGATAAGGAAGATGACCCCGAAAAAGCAGAGGAGTACTTCTCCTTGGCGGCAGAATATTGGATTCGCGCCATTCGTCTGGCACCCAACAACTACATTGAAGCACAAAACTGGCTGAAAACCACAGGTAGGGCTGATATTAACGCCTTCTTTTAAGTCATGATTAACCGTCAGGTACTGCAAACAGTCGACCTGATGCTGCGGGCACGACATCCCCTTCTCTATATCGTCGCAGGGGAAGAGGAACCGATCGAAGCCCTCCTGGATGTAGTCACGCAACAGAGCAGTCCCCCCCGTTCTCTCAAATACTGGGATATGGCGCGGGGGTGGCAGGACAACGGTAGCGCCAAGGGGAATATAACTGATGCCCTAGACAGAATTGCTCAATCCTACAGCAAAGAAAATTGTGTCTTTGTCTTGAAAGATGTCTACCCCTTTTTGGAACCCCCTGTCACAGCTACTAATTTAGGGATTATCAGGGAATTACGTCACTTGGCGCGGGCACTGTGGCGCTCCCGTTCTACAATTGTTTTACTCAGCCATACCCTGGTTCTACCAGACGAACTAAAGGAACAAACCCACGTCATTTATTATCCGCTGCCTTTAGCTGAGGAGATCGACTATCTCATTCGCCAAACAGTCGCCCCCGACAAATTGAAACTGCGGGGTTTAGGCTGGGAACAGCTGATCAAAGCCTGTCAGGGATTGAGTCTTACTCGTATTCAGCGCGTGTTAGCCCGTTGTTTAGCGGCAAAGCAGCACATTGATGAAGCAGATATTGATGAGATATTGGCAGAAAAACAAGCTGCCATTCGCCAAACGGAATTTTTAGAGTTTTACAGTAGCAAGGAGTCCCTCAAAAATGTAGGGGGTTTAGCTAACCTTAAACAATGGGTACGCACACGCCGCGATGCCTTTACGGAAGAAGCTCGCAGTTATGGTATTCCTCACCCCAAGGGGCTCTTGTTAGTGGGGATTCAAGGTACGGGCAAATCTCTGTCAGCAAAAACGATCGCCTATGAATGGCGTTTACCCCTTTTACGTTTGGATGTCGGTCGGCTATTTGGCAGTTATGTCGGAGAAAGTGAAGAACGCACAAGACGAATGATACAACTAGCGGAGGCGGTTGCTCCCTGTGTGTTGTGGATTGATGAGATTGACAAAGGGTTTGGTGGTGTGACAACTGGAATTGACGGAGACAGTGGTACGAGTAGAAGGGTGCTTGGCACATTGTTGACTTGGATGCAAGAAAAACAGAGTCCTGTCTTTATTGTTGCCACTGCTAATAATGTCAGTGCCTTACCAGCGGAACTACTGCGCAGAGGACGCTTTGATGAGATTTTCTTTTTAAGCCTGCCCACGGCAACGGAAAGAGAAGAGATATTTCGTGTGCATATACAGCGTCTCCGTCCCAGTCGTCTGCGAGAATTTGATCTGTCTCTCTTAGCTCAAAGGACAGCTAACTTCAGCGGGGCAGAGATTGAACAAGTCATTCTCGATGCTATGCACATCGCTTTCAGTAGGGGCACACCTGGTCAACGCCAAGATTTCACCACGGCAGATATAGTCAAGGCGATCGAGGAAACTGTCCCCCTGGCTCGCATTGCTGCTGAACAAATTACTATGCTAAAGGGCTGGGTAGCGCAAACAGGTGCCCGGCTAGCATCCAACGACCCTGTATTAGAGGAAGAACTTAGACGCTATCGCCTAGAACAAATTGGCTACTACTGATGATACAGTCTCTGGGAATGGTACTATCCAGATCACATTATGCAGAATACCAGACTTAACGGAATCCCTAATCTTGTCACTGGTCAGATAGAGCTGTGGTTACAAAACCCTTGGCGGCGATTACTGACGCACACGATCGGGTTTCTGGTGGGTTTTTTGTTGGGGATTGTGATTGCCACCTACACAGGACAGGGAGCAGTGTGGGATTTTCCCGCGGCGGCAGTGGTGATTGGGGTAGTTGAAGTAATAAATTGGTATTTTTACCGCCCAGGGTCAAGGAGTAGGTTAGGTAGTCTTGTCCATACAACTAAAGTGGGTCTAACCTACAATATGATCCTAGAGGCGTTCAAGTTGGGGTCTTAGTTGGGCTAACATCGCTTCAGCAGTGGCTTTGGGGTCAGAAGCAGTAATCAATGCCCTTACCACTGCTACCCTTTGTGCCCCTCCTTGGATGACCTCTGCCAAGTTTTCCCCATCGATCCCACCAATGGCAAACCAAGGGATTGGGCAGTTCTGCACTGCATAGGGTAGGTAAGTATCCTTGATAGCCGGTTTACCTGGCTTGGTGGGTGTGGCAAACACGGGACCTACTCCCACGTAGTCGGCTTGTTCCGCCAAAGCGATCGCTAACTCCTCTGGCTTGGTGGTGGAAAGTCCGATGATCGCCTCTTGACCTAAAATCTGCCGCGCTACCCCTACAGGTAAATCCAGCTGACCTAGGTGTACTCCATCCGCACCCACAGCCAGGGCAAGATCGACCCGATCGTTGACTAGAAATAGAGCGTCATATTTGCGGCATAGTTGACAGAGAGTTTGGGCAAGATGATATTTATCCCGATCGGTACCCTCTTTGTCCCGCAATTGCACCATTCTTACCCCTCCTGCCAAGCATTGCTCGACAATTTCTGGCAAACGGGGATGGGGCATAGTCACCAGGTAAAGATAATTTTCCTGCAGGCGATGGCGATTGTGCGCCATAGGTAGGGCAGATTGGAGCATGTAAACTTGGTAGCGCAGATTTTTCATAGCAGTTGCCATCTCTCCATCGCAAAGTTTGCTGTATTCCTCTAGTACCCGCAGTGCCTCCTGGACTCTGGCAAAATTGGCAGTTAGTATTCCCTGTAAATTAGTCCTCGTCAATTCCCGTTCATGGCTCAAACCTGTACCAGGGTCATGTGCTGTGTCCCTAGCCGATCGGATTGTATCAGTGTGCCAGCGTCCTAATTCCTGCCGTATTGCTTTACACTGATTGGCTAAATCCTGGCTTTCTAACCCCAAGCGGCACCATTCCTCAATCACTCTCACACCCTCGCGGGCACGATCGAGATTGGCATCCAGAATGCGATAAACTTGGGCTTGCGCTAAACTATGGCTCATGGGAAGTTCAATCAGTGGGGATACCTAAACTATTATGCGCTGCCTCTACCCGATCGGTTTAGCCTTAGCTCTGCCCAGTTTTGCTACTACCTTGGTTGTCCATCCCCAAAGGGGGAACGATTTAACTGGCAATGGTACCCTGCAAAGACCTTTTCGTACCGTCAGTCACGCCCTCGCCTTAGCAACCAGTGGCACAACGATCGTTTTACAACCAGGTATCTACAACACTGCTTCCGGCGAGAGATTTCCCTGGGTAGTTAGACCGGGGATTATCCTACGGGGCAATGAAGCCCAGCAGGGGCAAGGGGTAGTGGTCATAGGGGGCGGCACTTTCCGATCGGTTTTTCTCCCCCAACCCAATGCCACCATCATTATCCAAGACCGCACAGAACTGCGGGGTCTGACTATCAGTAATCCCCAGCTCAGGGGCTATGGCATCTGGCAGGAAGAGGGAAATAGCATTATCGCCAACAACACGATCATCAATAGTCGGCAAGACGGCATTCTACTCACAGGCAATACTACCTCCACCGTTAGTAACAACCGTCTTAGTGGCAATAACGCCAGTAACATCACGATCGAAGGAGCAGCCCAACCCTTGGTGCAACAAAATTCCCTAGAGAGGTCGCGCTTTGGCATCAGTATTAGACAACAGGCAGTCCCCCAACTAGTAGCAAACACGATCGCTGAGAATGATACAGGAATCATCATTCAGGGTAGTGCCCGCCCCCTCCTACGGCAAAACAATATCTACAACAATCGCCAGGCAGGTATCATTACCCTTAACGATAGCAGCCCTGACCTCGGTAACCGCCAAAACCCTGGACAAAATATCTTTCGCAGTAATGGCAGGGCTATCCACAATAATTCCAGCCACACCGTTATCGCATGGGGTAATCAGTTCGATCGAGCCGCTTTCTTTGGTGCGGTGTCCTGGGACAACTCAGACCGCCTACCTTCTCTGACTAGCCCCCTGTCCCCCCCAGCCCCGTTCGGTGAGAATCGCGAACCACCAACCAAATTTGAACCTATACCCAACAGTGTGGTAGTCAGGATAGCTGGTAGTCCCACCCGTCCTGTGGCTGTCAACTCTGCCATTGACCCTAACTTGCCCCCTGTGACCGCCCTACCACCTGCCGATGGCAGAATTGTTGCCGACCTCACCCCTGTTGTACCCAAGTCCCCTACAGTCCCGCTGCGGTTTCGCGTAGTTGTGCCCGTTAATTCGGAAGCGGAAAAAATAGCCGTACGGCAAATGTTGCCTGGAGCCTTTCCCCTAAACCGATCGGGACAACTGGTTGTGCAGGTGGGAGCATTCAACCGCCTAGAGCTAGCCCAAGAGCAGGTGCGACAACTGGCTAATCAAGGCATCACTGCCATATTAGAACCGATTAGTCCCTAGACAGAAGTAGATTTAGATTGCCACTTTTCTATGTCTCCTTCACTGGCAACAGCGTAAACCAACTTGGCAGGAGCATTTTTCCAGTCCACTGCACAGGCAGCTAACTGCTTCTCAGTCAGACCCGAGAACCAACCCGCCAAGAAGCCTGCTTCCAAACTGTAAGACTTAGGATTAGCAGAACCAATACCTTGGGAAATGCTCGAATTGCGCACTGTGACTAGCAACATGCCCTTAGACATACGAGAAAAGTCCGTTGTGATTTTACCCAAACCATGTACTGCCCACAGTTCCTGCATGAGAGCGAAAAACTCGATCGCATTGAAATTAGCGATGGGAGAGTGATAATAAGTCTCTATTTCCCGTTGTGCCCGTTCCCAGAATGACTTACCCCACGCCCGCCCGAAGGTGTAGAGAGCTAAGAAAGATGCCTGACCTGCTTCCTCTTGCAGAGTTTCGTAAATACTGTCAATCAAAAGAGAAGGGACAGCGATTAAACGACGCTGGGTAGGGGTAGAAAGCAAACCCGATTTTGGATCGGAAGTAACGTAAAAACGGGGAGAAAAGAGATTACCAGGAACCGTTGCAAATACCATCTTCCACCTCCTTATTTACCACTCATCATTTCGTGGGCAATTTGTAGATAGGGAGCAATAAAAGCAGCTTGACTCTCTGGCAGGAGACTTTTTACCGCCTGCAGCAAGCACTTGTAGCCTTGATAGCTTAGTTGCATTGCCAGAAAGACGTTCCGTTGCCAATACAACACTCTGTCCTTTAGCAGATACTCATCCTGGAGCAACATAGCCAATGCACAAGCCCGCAGACCCATGACCATATCCCTTTGACATCTTTCCACACCCAGTTTATCCATAGGATGATGCTGGAACCGATCGGTCTTTTGCATCAGTTGGGCTGCCATCTGCACAATCTCGTTTTCCTTTTGTTCCAACAGATGATAGACCTGTTTGCGTTGTTCCCAGGTAGAAACGGCTCGATCGATCATTCTTAAATCCTCGGGCTGGGCATATTTGCCATCAGCAACTTTTAGCACTTCTTCCCACAGAGTAATCATAGTTTTCTCCTCCTAAATAAATGTTTAATCCCACTTGATACGGTCATCCAGACTAACACTAGGTTTAGATAGTTGCCATTGCACCTTACTAAGCAGACCGCTGACAGTCAGGTTAGTGTAACCATCAATGTGACTAATACCCGTTATAGGTATGTCCAATTCTGACTGCGCCTGGAGTTGACGGTCTTTGTACTTGAGACGATTAGGGCGCAACAGACGATTGAGCCAGCGACAGAAGCTCGTCCAAATACCCCGTAACCACCTCAGTATACCCCTCATACCTGTTCCACCTCCTTGGCAACAACTCCTTCTAATAGCCCAGGTTCACTGGGTACTTCTTGAGCACGAAACTTTTGTTCAATCTCCAGAGGAGTAGCACCTGCCGATAACCAAAACTCTGTAGCGTCAACCCGTTTTTGCGAACCAATTAGGAACCGACAATACTCATTCCCTGTGGCGTAACATTGAATTTCTGTGCTACTCAAACGCCGATCGAACACGCTGCTGAAAAAGCCAGCTAACATCCCTGCATATAGATGACAGACAGGTTTGCCCACATAACCGAGGGTCTTTGCCACAGCAGAATCAAACAAGTCCACGAAAATAAATCCTTCTTTCAAAGAATGTAAATCCAGAGACCAAGTCCCCCACCCCTGGGCGGTAAAGGGCCACCACCAAGTCTCCATGACAAAGGGGAGATTAGCTTCCTTAATGGAAAGGTGGTAAAACTTTTGAAACCAAAGGGTAAACGCAGCGGCATCCCTGCGCCCCCAATTTTCACCAATCATGTACAAGAGCAACCCCGCTGAATCTCCTACCTCGTGCTCCAATCCCTTCAACAGAGAAACAATAAAATCTTCCCCCACCAACAGATTTCTTTGCCCATGGTAGTCGATAATTTCGCCTTTCTCCCGATCGAAATTAAAGAAACTTGACTTGCTGTAATGACAGGCATCCCACAGGGAAGGCATGGGGGCAGGTGGAGTAGAATAACTCCTTACTTTTCTAGTCGTTTGTGGTTCCATGTTTACTTCTCCTTCGTGAATTTCTTAGTAACTAGAGAACGCATTGCTGCATCAAACTCTTGGTTGACCGTTTGCAATTTCTGCAGTGCCGATCGCAGGATCAATTTACCTGCATCTACCAAAACTTCCCCTGTAATGGGGTGTAAGAGCGTCTGTTCTGCTCGCTTACCAATCAAGGCTTCTAGTTCTGCTTCTGCACCAATATATCTACCCTTGGGTACAGTCACAGAAATACCACTGCCCAGAATCATGCACTGACAGGCAAGTCGCGCATTCTCCTGCGTGATTTTCATAATGCTGAGAGTCATTAACTCTTGCTCCGTATGGGGTGTTAAATTTTCCATCCCCTTGTTAATGAATACGTGGCAGGTAGCACATCGACCTTGTCCCCCGCAGGCTTTGAGTAGCTTGGCATGGTTGGCAAGGAGAGCACTGAGCAACCTTGTGCCCTTGCGGGTATTTTTAATTTCCCCATTGATTTCTAGGGTCAGGACAGCGTCAACATCCTGCATAGTAGTAGGTTCAGAAAGAATCATAGGCGGTTACTGATTAACAACAATCGATAATAAAGCTGCAGTTTTATGGGACAGTTTTGGCTGCACTACCTTGGTGTAATCTTTAATAATGCGTTCGCACTCACCCATAAAACCACGAACAAATGTCTGTAATAGGGCGAATTCTCGCTCTGTTAATTTCGTGCGTAAGCTCTTTTGCCCTCCTACTAAACCAATTCTGCCGTTGTGATCAATTGACCACAAATCTTGCCACTCCCGATCGGCAATTGTTGCTTTTGCTTTCTTCCAGTAGTTACCGATCGCTAGCGGTCCAAAATATTGCAAACTAACCTGACTAATTTCTTGCAGACAAAGCAAAGCGTCTTCATAGGTACAGTATAGCTCTGTTTCCTTGCCCTTATCTTGTGCGACACCCTGCGTCCCGAATAAAGCCCTTTCAATCACATCTAGTAGAAGACGGAATTTGCCTGCTGTGATACTGATAACCTCATATACTCCCTTCTTCTTCACCCACTCTCGGAAAAAGGGGTTTACTTCTGTATCATCGACAAGAATAATGACATTACCTGTTTTGTTGCCATATAGACGCTGTACCTCTAAACAGCTAGCATCTAGCAAAGAACCAACTACAAGTAAGTGGGGAGTAGTGTCCGCCAGAAAGCGATCGATAGCTTCCAACGTGGAGCAGAAATAAAGTTCATATTGATCAGAGCCTAAACTCTGCCTGAGACTGTGGGCAAGACTGTCACGGTAATCTGCCAACAGGACTATCGGCTTGCTATTGCCTTCAGTGTTTGCCGGCGCAGCTACCATATCCACCCCCTTTTCATGTCTACAACCTTCTGATAGTGATTAATCAATCCTCGGTTAATCAAATAATGTAGACTAAAAAAGTAACAAATAAGTAAAAATTGAGCAAATAGCTCATAAAAAATTACCTATGCCAAAGGCAGTACTATGTAAAATACACTACCTTGTCCTAGTGTGCTGTCTGCCCAAATCTTGCCTCCATGCTCTTTTACAATTTTCTTACAAATGGCAAGCCCCAGACCTGTGCCGCCCCGATCCCTAGCGTCAGAGGGGTCAACTTGTTGAAATGGGTCAAAGATTGTTTCCAACTTATCAGAGGGAATGCCCCGCCCCTGGTCATTTACTGTGACTTGGACAGTATTGTTGTTCCTGGGGGCAGAAGCGATAGTAACATTACTGTCGGGAGGAGAAAACTTGATAGCATTGCTCAAGAGATTAACAAATACCTGCTCTAACGCCCCTGGGTCTGCATACAACCGCTGTTCACGGGACTGATTGATAATGTTAACTTTTGCTGCCTCCGCCAGATGAATAACAGCCTCGATCGATCGGTTGATAATCTCACATAAATCGCAGTGGGTCTTCTGCAAGACCATCTTACCTGAGTTTAGTCTTTCCAAAGCCAAAATATCCTTAACTAAATTGTTGATCCGATCGCAATTATTAGTGGCAATCTGCATCATTCTGTTTCTCTTGTCGGGATTTTGGTCATAAGCCCCTGATGCCAACATACCCAGAGCACCACGAATACCAGTTAAAGGAGTACGAATTTCATGGCTGACCACAGAGACAAACTCATTTTTCATCCGCTCAATTGCCAACCTCTCTGTAATATCCCTCCCGGCAGCATAGACATAATCCCCCAGCAGACTAGCATTCCATTCCACCCAGCGATAACTACCATCAGCACACCTAAGACGAGCTACTATGTTATGTAGTGATTTATTGTTTCTCAGTTCTGTCAACACTTTTTGTTGGTCAACTACATCCTCCGCATGGACATAGTTCATAATCAAGGAACCCACTATTTCTTGATAGCTATACCCTAACACCTTCTCCCACTGGGAGTTAACACGGACAATGTTACCGTCTAGATCAACTATGCACAAAAAGTCTGGTACAACAGAGAAAAAACGATCGAGTTCTTCCGTTCTCATCAGGATTAAATCCTCATATTCCTTGCGCAAACTTATATCTTGCACAAGGGAAAGAATGGAAATAATCTCTCCTTCCTCATCCAGCAATGCTGAACTGTACCACTCACAGTATATAATAGTTCCATCCTTACGATAGTTATACTTGGTGGTAATGGTGAAATTGTGCCTCACCAGTTCTTGGACATGAGTAAATAACTGGCGGATATTATCTTCATGGATAAACTTAAAGTCAGAGTCAAATACATTTTTCCCTACAACCTCTGCCGCTGTCCAGCCGAACATGACTTCTGCACGTTTTGACCAGCTTACAATTGTTAGGTTCCGATCCCATTTTATAGTTGCTAAAGGGGAGTTATTGATATGATAGTTCAACTCCTGGATAACATCACGTAAGCTTTTCTCTACCTTTTGACGAGCGTATAACTCATGTCTTAACTGTTCCGCTAACTCCCTTTCTTTTGCTATCTGAGCATTTATCGTCTGTTTTGTTCGCTCCTTTTCTATCGCTAGCCCTGCTGCAAAAGCGACAGATTGTATAATCTTTATCTCCTCCTCAGTAGGACTGACACTCCGAGTATGATAAATAGACACTACACCCAATGCCTCATGACCACTACGTTTCAATATTGGTATAGACCAACAAGCCCGTAGGCCATGTTCTCTATGCAGGTTGCGAAAATTGGCAAAATAGGGATGGGTACTTATGTCAGATACAACTACTACCTCTCCTCTAAAGGCAGCTGTACCACAAGAACCGATACCCTCTCCTATGGGAATACCATCAATTGCATCTAGGTAAGATTTAGGTAAGTCTGTTGCTGTCAAGACCCTTAACTTACCATTCAGGCACTCCAAGAATAAACACTTAGAGTCAGGAATCCTAAGTTCAATTAGATGAGCAAGCAGCTGTAGGCTAGCTTTTATCGACTCTCCTACTAAGAGACAAGATAAACATTGGTTTTGTAATTCCAAAGTTTGATTTTTCTCTGCATCTTTTATAAGTAATTGCTGTAATTTCTGTATCACACCATTTACATAGTTTAGAATTGCATTCAATTCATCAGCGTCACTGTCCACAGACTGATCATCTAGAAAATTATTGTCTTTAACTACTTCTGATAAAACCTGCACCATGCTTTTTATTTTCCCAATTTTGCTGATGACTAGGTGATCAATCAATAACAAGATAAACATTGACTGAATTGATGTACTTATGGCAGAAAGGACAATAAGTTGGAAGATACTATAGTTGTGTTGATCTTTGTATATCTCTACTCTATCCCGTTCTTGATACAGTTTTGTATGATGTCTGTGAGCAAAGAAAAAAATGGGGCAAATGACCCCACTGCTCACTAATAAGGCACTGATCACAGATAACCATAGCTTATGGCGGAGTTTCATATTGCCTATTCTGACTTATTAGCTTTATTATACGCGGCAATAGGTAGTAATTAACATTAAGTTTGGGTATAACATCATTAGCCCCAGCGCTAAATAACGTCTCTGCTAGGTATGTATGGGCAGTAACAAACACAATTGGTAGCTCACTGTATGTATGGGAATATTTAAGCGATCGGCAGATTTCTAGTCCATTGAATTTGGGCATGTCGAAATCAATTAGTAGTAGGTCGAATTTTTCCTTTGCTAAGGTAGCTAGAATTTGACTAGAGTCTTCTATACTAGTAACTGTGAAGTGATGCTGTTGCAAAAGGTCTGTCACTAGCTGTAAAAAGTCAGGGTCATCATCTACAACCAAGACGTGGCGTTTCTTTGCAGGGCATAGAGCATGACAAACTGTTGTTACTACCTGAGTTAAGGGAATATTGCTACTGAAATACAGATCAGGTTGGAATTTGCTGACTTCAACACGGCGCTCAATTGTATCTGGATATGTATCTAAGACGAAAATGGGTACGTTAGGATGCTTCGTCCTTAAATTACGAACTAGGATATGGTCTGCCTGTTCCTCTAGCCGCAGAATGATTAGGTTAAGTTTGTGACCCTGGGCGAGTATTTCCTGGGGTTCTAAAACAATTAGTTTGAGCTTACTACTGAGAATGTGTAGGTAAAATTGATCGGCAAACTTGATGTCCCGTGTAACTAAACCTAAGTTGAAAAAATGAACTGTTGCCATCGGCTGTGGTGTTACGGAAATAGCTTGCTTCAGCCTTGCTATCATCTCACGTAAACTATCAACACTGACATTATTAGGCTGTTTTAAGAGAAGTTCCAACGATCGACTGATGGTCGATGCCTCTGGCAAACCAAATGTTCCCAGGGAACCCGCTAGTTGATGGGCAAGTTTTTCCGCCTCGCCATAGTGATGGGCTTGCGCAGTGTTGTCAATAATAGGTTGGATAGCTGTTTGTAATGCCTGCAGACGCTGATCTAAATTTTTTAGGAAGTTCTCTTGAATAGATTGTAGAGAATCGATCGGTGGTTCCCTTAGCCTATACCCTACACCATAGATAGTCTGGATGAAATCTTCTGTCATCCCTGCCCCCTGTAGTCTTTTCCTTAAGTCTTTGATGAGGTTAGTAACCGCATGATTAGTGGGCACATCATCCATCCTCCAGATATGACTAATAATGGTATCCCTATCCAAAAGACGCTGCGGATTCCGCAGAAATAACTCCAGTAATTGGTACTCTTTGGGACGTAAATTAACTACTTGCTCATCGTACTTGACTATACCTTCTACAGGATTGAGACTGAGCCGACCCCACCGAAGAATAGTAGTTAATGTATCCGTTTTCCGCCTTAACAAGGCACGCATTCTAGCTAATAGTTCCTCTATTTTACACGGTTTAACTATGTAGTCATCTGCACCTTGGTCTAATCCTTGTACACTACGATCGTGACTTGCGGTTAACATCAGAATTGGTGTAGAGATGCCCCTATGCCTGAGTCTTTGACAAAGTTCGATCCCGTTTATATCTGGCAGATTGACATCGAGGATAACCACATCGTAACCAAAGGAAACTATGTCTAGTACCAATTTCCCCCTGTGGAAAACATCAACCGCATATCTGTGCTCTGTTAAAACAGTACTAATGTAATCACAGAAGTCCCGATCGTCATCCACTAGTAGCACTTTCATAATTGCCACCCGAGAATTTTGGCAATCTCTTGGGCTAAGGTAGTGGGATCAAAGGGTTTGGCAATTACCCCCGCAATACCCATACTTTTGAATTCTCTTACTTCACTGGGTAGCACTTTGGCAGTGATCAAAATCACAGGCGTTGTTTCTATTAGGCTTTGAGCTTTCATTTCCTGGTAAAGCGTTATACCATCCTTCCTGGGCATGGATATATCCAGCAAAATCACATCAAAGTGCTCCGAATTGAGGAAAAAAAAACGTTATCACTAGAAGAGCACACAGTTACAGACCATTTTGCCAACTCCTCCAGAGCTGCTTTAATTAGGTCACAAATATCAGGTTCATCATCGATAAGGAGAACTTTAGTCATAGCTTGTATACATAATTTTTTACAAATATAGCAACAAACACTCACAAAACACAAGGAAATGGGTTTGAAGCACAGCTAAACTGGGACATTAGCTAAGACTACGGTATATTATAGTAACAGTAACTGGTTAATTCCGTCAAGGAAGTAACAAAAAACTACAAAAAACACGTAAAAAAAGAGGAGCGTCCACTCCTCTCCTGCAAAGCACCCCGTATAACTAAAAAAAATAAAGTTTAACGGCGACCCCCTGCTTCTTCACGACTGGAAGTTTGCAGGTACAACACGATCAGGAACACACAGGGCACAAAGACTGCCAGTATCGTAGCTACCAGACCCCAGTAGTTGACTTCTAGTCCTTCCATAGATTTTGCTCCCATAGATTGCTGCCTATGATTCTACCTTAACTTGGCAGTGGGCGTATCCCCTATAATGGAGGGAGATTCCTAGGGTGGTTTATGGTCGCTAATTTAGATATACCAAAACGGGGAATGCCCGTCACTATTATCACTGGCTTTCTGGGTAGTGGTAAAACTACTTTACTCAATCATATTTTACAAAATCAGCAGGGGTTGAAGGTAGCAGTTTTAGTGAATGAATTCGGTGACATTAACATTGATAGCCAATTACTGGTAGCAGTAGAAGAAGATATGGTAGAACTCAGTAATGGCTGTGTCTGTTGCACGATCAATGACAACTTAGTCGATGCGGTTTACAACGTGCTGGAACGCAACGATCGGATTGACTACATGGTGCTAGAAACAACGGGGATAGCTGACCCCCTACCGATCGCTTTGACCTTTTTGGGGACGGAGTTACAGTTCCTAACTAGATTGGATTCGATTCTGACAGTAATTGACAGTGAAGCCTTTACACCTGAGCATTTTGACAGTGAAGCGGCTTATAATCAGGTAATCTACAGTGACATCATTATCTTGAATAAGACCGACCTAGTAACGGAGGAGAAACTGACCCAGTTGGAGGAATATATTAGACAGGAAAAGAAAGGAGCACGTATACTCCGAGCAGTTAGAGGAGAGGTACCACTGCCCCTGATTTTAGATGTCAACCTGGCTAATCCCGACCTCAAAGAGATCAAGCCAAAGCATGACCACCACCACAATCATGACCATGATCATCATCACCACTCCCATCACCTAGAAAATGATGGCTTTATGGCGGTTTCCTTTACTGCCGATCGTCCCTTTAATCTCGATCGGTTCCAGCATTTTTTGGACAAACAGTTGCCTGTGGATGTGTTCCGCGCCAAAGGGATTTTATGGTTTGAGAAATTGGCTCCCCGTTATATTTTTCAACTGAGCGGTAAGCGCTATGAACTGAAAACCGATGATAGTAAGCCTCCCACTGGCGTACAGCTGGTGCTGATTGGCAGGAACCTTGACGGGGACAAAATTAAGGAGCAACTGAGGTTGTGTCTAGTTTCCTAGGGGTACAATTGCCGCTAGACTATATCCCATGGATGAACTGGACTGCCAAAACGAGTACCCTGAATTACCACCGCCCCCTGACCCAGAGGAGATGTTACCTTTGCTGTGTTCGGCGGTACCCCTGGAGCGGATGACAGCCGCCCGGGCATTTTGTGAACTGGAGGATGCCAGGGCAATACCCCACTTGATTCGGTTACTCCAGGATGAATGCCCCCTTGTACGGGTAAGTGCTGCCTATGCCCTGGGCAGGAATCCCGATCGATCGGCAGTTCCCCCTTTGATTCAGCAATTGGAGGATTGGAATGGCTATGTGCGTAAGGGGGTAGTGTGGGCATTGGGGAATTCCCGCGACCCCAGAGCATTAGAGCCTTTAATCTGGAGTTTACAGAATGATATTACGGCAGTGCGTTTGTGGGCGGCTAGTGCCCTGGGACAGTTGGGGTTGGGTGAAGCTGTGCCCCATCTAATCGCCGCCTATCGCCGTGAGGAGGTAGCCGTAATCCGCAGTAATTGTGTGTGGGCATTGGGGAAGTTGTTGCCCCATTACGAGGATCGGGAGGAGGGGGTAGAGTTGTTGGTGGATGCACTCCAGGATGAGGATTTGGGGGTGCAGTCAGATGCCTCTATTGCCCTGCGGCGGATTGGGGATGAGTGGGGCTTGCAGATGTTGGGCAGTTTTGAATACGAACGGGGCTATTGTGACCTAGTTTACCCATGAGCAAGCGAATTGTTTTGACAGGGGGAGGAACGGCAGGACATGTAAACCCCAACTTGGCTTTGGTGGATGCTTTGCGGCAGGCGGGCTGGGAAATAAGTTACATTGGTTCCCAAGGGGGCATAGAAGCAGAATTAGTCAAAGATTTGCCCTTTTATGGCATCAGTAGCGGTAAGCTGCGGCGTTACTTTGATTGGCGCAATTTTACTGACCCTTTCAGAGTTCTACAGGGCTTAGCCCAAGCTCACAAAATTTTGGGGCAATGTCAACCGCAACTGGTTTTTTCCAAGGGGGGTTTTGTCACAGTACCTGTGGTAGTGGCAGCCTGGCTGCGAGGGATTCCTGTCGTTATCCATGAGTCGGACTATTCCCCTGGACTAGCAAACAAGCTGTCTGTTCCCTTTGCTAGAGAGGTGTGGGTTACGTTCCCTGAAACTCGCATGTATATACCCAGGGCAAAGGTAGTAGGGTTACCCATCCGATCGGACTTACTCAGGGGGGACAAACACCAAGGCTTAGATTTCTGTCGCTTTGATGCCCATAAACCTGTCCTGTTGGTGATGGGGGGTAGTTCGGGAGCGCAGCGGATCAATCAGGTAATTTGGCAGGGACTGCCCCAGTTGACCGATCGCTATCAGGTTATTCATCTCTGCGGTCAAGGGAATACAAGACCAGAGTTAGGAGATGTCCCCCATTATCGGCAATTCGCCTATCTCACCGCGGAGTTGAAGGACTGTCTGGCAGCAGCGGACTTGGTGGTATCGCGGGCGGGGGCTAATTCGCTGTTTGAACTGCTAGCACTGCGCAAACCTCATTTGTTGATTCCTCTTTCAACTCAAGCCAGCCGTGGTGACCAAATTCTCAATGCCCAGTCCTTTGCCCAAGCGGGTTATAGTGCTGTTTTGCCAGAGGAAGATTTGAGTGTGTCTAGTCTGCTCCTTGCCCTCGATCGTCTGTGGCAACAAAAAGACACCTATATCCAGAATATGCAAAGAAATGACATGCAAAACCCGATCGAGTGGATAGTATCTCGCTTTGAATCGATTATTAATTAATAGTTTAAGTCTTAGGCAAGAGATCCATCAATCTACTTTGCTGGGCAAAGCAAGTTCTAGTTGCAGGGAGTCAAGAGAATGAACTGGTTCCAAATTTACTGCTTCATATCCAGGTTTTATCAACAGGGCTTCCTCCATATAATTTCTAAGATTTTCAGTGGAGCCGACATGATAAAAGTGAGAGCAAGTTCTTTCTATCAGCCCATGCCAATAGTAAGTAATATGCAAGTTTGTGCGATATTTATTTGCTTTCCATGTAGACAAGGCAAAACCACAGGGCAGGTTGAGAACCGTTTTTGCCAAATCTGCTGCATCCTGCACAGACCACTGCTGATAATAATCTGTGTGCCTGCCAATATAGGGTGGGTCAAGATAGACAAAATCATTTTCCGTCACATTTTCCAGAATGTTTCGCCAATCTCCAATACGAAACTCCCAGTCTTTCCCCCGAACTATTTGACGTATCCGTATAATTTGATTAACTATTTTGGTCACATAGCCTTGACGAAAGCGATTCGGCTTATGACAAAATGGAACATTAAACTCCCCTTTGTTATTAAACCGTACTACTCCGTTGAAACATGACCTGTTTAGGAAGATAAAGTCTAGCGGATCACCACTTTTGTTGAACCTTTCCCTGACTGCATAGTAATAATCTGCACCTTTTGCTTGCAATTTTTTACCCTCTGCTGTCAAGTAGTCTCTTACTTCTTCAGGTAGCAAACTACCATTACAAATCATCTAATATAGATGGATGATATGGGGATTAATATCATTAACTAAAGCATGCTCTGGTTGAACATTGAATAGAACTACACCTGAACCCAGAAATGGCTCTATCCATCGCCCTCGGCCATGCCATGAAATACTGCTTAGGATGAATTTGACGAGCTTAGTTTTAATACCCTGACACTTTATCGGGGGGATAACAATCTGCTTTACTTTAAGTGGTAGCTTCTGAGTCATCATTTCACCAAGCCCCTGTAATGCAAATAATCAGATAAGTTAGTGTAAGGCGGTTGTTGTAGTTCCGCCGCCCTATCCATATCCTTGGTAAGGTAATACATCCAGTAATCATCAAATATTTCTTCTCCTAGACCAGCAAATGGACCAGAGCCACTGACAAGTTTATCAATTTCTTTATCAATTTCTGTAACCGAACCGATGCTCTTAGTATTTCCACTGCCTGGACAATCAGAAGCAATACGATACTTTTCCTGGACGAAAAACTGTATGTCTTTGATAACAGAAGTAATCTGTTCGAGTTCATCAAGGGTGTATTTTCTTTCCTGATTGATTAACTGACTTGTTTTTGAGTAAATTACACCAAGAACAAAATGACCACTATAAGAGTCCTAGGGGAAGGTTACATTCTTTGTACTACTTCTTTCTCGAAAATAACCAGTAAAAGCTCCAAGTGTCATACCATTTACGCGGTATTGCTAACTCTATAAGTAGTCTTCAAATCCAAGAGCAAAGCATTGACCATCACTACCTACAAAACTTATATCTGGGTAAAAATTTTGTTGTTCTGATAAGACTGTTTTTAAGCCATTTCTTTCAGCAAAGCTTGCTAGCTCTGGCAGCAACAGCAGTTCCATAATTTTGGAGATAACTTTTGTGTCTGGCGACAGCGTATAAATATTCTTGGCTATATCTATGAAGCCCTTAATGATCCAGTCACCACTAGGGGTAGAAACTGCTTTATTGAATATGGCTACTTCTGCCTGCAGTGCAGCTAAAAAGCTATTTTTGTCCATCACCTTACCTTACTAGTCTGGTTGATAGGGGTAAATTAACTTTGGGTTAAACGACGAATCCGATCGGTAATTTTTGCCCAGTCCTCCTGCGCCACCAAATGGGGGGGAAACAAATCCGTAGCTAGCCCCACAGCCACAGCCCCTGCTTGTAGGAAAGATTTGGCATTCTCGATCGTTACTCCCCCTGTGGGGATGAGGGGAATATCAGGAAAAACAGGCTTGAGGGCTTTGATGTAACTAACTCCCCCCAAGTTAGCCACAGGAAAAACTTTGACTGCTGTGGCTCCCCTCTGCCAGGCGGTAAAAATTTCGGTGGGAGTGGTTGCTCCTGCCACGATCGGTACTTCCTCTGCCCTTGCCGCCTCAATCACCTCGACAGTATGAACGGGGGAAAACAGAAACTGACTGCCCCAACTAATCGCTTTTTGCACCATCTCTCTGGTTGTGAGTGTTCCCGCCCCTAGGATTAACTCAGGAAAGTCGCGGCGCAATGTACGGATGACCACATCGATTTGGGGTGTTTGCCAACTAATTTCTACACAAGTAATACCTCCCTCCACAGCACACCGCCCACAGGCAATTGCCACAGAGGGAGTAGAAGTACGAATGACCGCCACTAGGGGCGATCGGTGCAGGACAGTAAATAAATCAAGCAATTTCCGCTGGTTGATACTGTAGCAGGAGATCAGCGCTGACCGCCCGTAACTCCTCACAGCAAATCGTATCACTGGGAAGAGCGGTCACATCTTCGTGAATTTCTACAATAGAACCAACGGGAGCATCAAAGACAATACACTGGTTGGGAAATACAGTCCGCTCAAAGTAGGCACGAGCATCGCTAATACGCAGAATTTGGGGATGATTAGCCAAATTGCGATAAGTGCAGGGTACTAAGCTGTTCATAGTATAGGGCGCTTGCTATGAGTATAAATCTATAGGAGAGGGGAGCAAAGGTTCGGTATAATGTAACACCCTTTTAAGAAATTTACCGATTTATTTCCTCAGACGGATTTGTCTAACCAGTTGTTTGAAACTGTCGCGGCGGAGATAGGGGTAGTCACTCACCCACAGTCGCAAACTAGGGATATAGGCATCACTAGTGCAACGGCTCAGGCGGGTAAAATGCCGATCGGCGGCAAAAATAATTAAGCAAATCTCCTCCCCTGGTTCAATACGTTTGTAAATCCTTTGCATGGGGGAGCGGTAGGTTAAGACTATATCAGTGTCGTCGTCCCCCAGTTCTAAATTGATAAAACTCTCAGTGGCATAGCTGACATCTAAGCGCCCTCGTTCATCCACCTTCTCCTGTTTAGTGGAGACCTCTTCCGAGAGATAGCAATCGTCAATCACCGCCCACCAGAGAGCACTGTAGGGGTACTTGCGCAACTGGGCATTGCGACCCATGGCCAAGGGAACAGGTCCCAGCAACCAGTAAAAAGCTCCCACTGCCCCCACGATAAACACTACTAGTTCCCAGGGGGTATTTACTACGCGAAAATGCAGCACCCAAGCAATTGTGGCAATAGCCACGGAGACCATGATACGGCGAAATAGGTCTTGTCCTGTACCCCAGTAGTACTCATATTGCTCCCTGGTGGGAATGAGGGGGAGTAGCTCATTTAATTGTTGACGACTTAGGGGTAAAAGCATAACCTTCTGGCACAGCCCTGTTATCCATTCTATGGCAGGCTTACCTGTAGCAGTGTTAGTGTAAGAGTTTGATAATGCTCTTGGTGAGGTACTATGCCCCTCGATCGTTTTTCTGTTTCGCCTCTCATTCGTTTGACTCTTCTGTTATTGTATGTTGCCCTTCTATTGCCTTTGACTTTCTTACCGCAATCACCGACTTGGATGGGGGTAGCCCTATTGGCAGGGGGAGTATTGCTCTGGGGTGCCCTAGGAGAACAGGTGCTTATCACGGAAGCAGTGATTGAGTTACGGTATCCCTGGTGGCTCAGGTGGCTGCGATCGGGGTGGGTATTGCCCTGGCAAGAGATTGTAGCCCTGCGTCCCCGCACGACAGGACAGGGGGGGTTGGTGTACTACTTGGTGGATAAAGCAGGGAATGGGTATTTGTTGCCGATGCGCATGGCGGGCTTTACGCGCTTTGTCCGTTGGGTAGAACAGAAGACAGGTATCGATACAAGGGATGTGCGTCCCCTAGCTCAGCCCTGGATGTACGTGATCCTGCTCACTTTTTCTTTCCTGCTGTTGTTGTTTGATATTTTTTTAGCTATCTCCCGCCCCCATGCCTAGTTTATTGATTACAGGTTCGGATACTAGTGTGGGCAAAACGATCGTCACTACTCTTCTTGCCAGCTATTTACTCGATCGTTACCCCCAGCAAGTGGCTCTCTACAAACCCGTCCAATCAGGGCGGGGGGACTGGGAATACTACGCTGAACAAATTGCTAAGCATCAACCTAGAGAGGAAATTTGCGCCCAAAAATTCGCCCTCCCTTTAGCCATCCCTCTAGCGGCGGAGCGGGAAGGAAAGCAGGTGGATTGGCAATTGCTGTGGCAGGGGTATCAGCGGTTAGTGCAGAAATACCAGATTGTTTTAGTAGAGGGAGCGGGGGGGATTGGTTCCCCTGTGACATGGGAATGGACAGTGGCAGATATGGCGAGGGAGTGGCAGTTACCCACGGTGATTGTGGTACCTGTGAAGTTGGGGAGCATGACCCAATCGATCGCCGCCTGTGCCCTCGCCAGGGAAGCTAAGGTAGATGTACGGGGGATTATTTTTAACTGCGTGCAACCCTATACAGAAGAAGAAATCTATGACTTTGTCGCCCCCGATCGTTTACCTCTGTTGACCCGTGTACCAATTCTGGGCTTTGTCCCTGCCCTAGAGACCCGTCCCACTCCTGGGGAACTAAAGCAAATTGTGGCTAACCTAGACCTAGGGACTATGGGCTTAGAGGAAATCTAGCAACCGTCTGGCAATGCCCGCTGCCCCCCCCGCTTCCCCTACTCTAATTTTGCCGTTGCGCTGACAGGCTTGCAGATATTCCTGGTCCTGCAGAATTTGCGGTATTGCCCTTGCTGCCTGGCGTAGAGTGTCCAGGGTAGCAGGTTGAGTGCCGATCGTGCGCACTGACAAACCCAGAAGACGATTTTGGGCTTCTGCAAAGCGGTAATTGAACTGGGGACCCTCACCTGGTACTTGAATAACGGGCTTCCCTAAACCTACTGCCTGTTCCACCGCTGTCCCTGCCATGCCTATGACTATGTGGCACTTGCGTAAAATTTCGCCAAAGGCAGAGCTAGAGTAACACACATCAATTCCCCCCTTGCGCAATACCCCAGGCTGGACAAGAGACCATCCTATCGGCTCTACAAACTGCGCTAAGTTTTCCGCCAAAGCGGGTACCAAGGCTGCCCACCCCTGTACGGCAAACCCCACTTCCTGTTGCAGAATTTCGATGATTTGTAACTGCAACGCCAAATTGTGCCCACATTCTGGCAGCCGACTACCAGGCAAAAGCGCCACGATCGGCTCAGGGGAGGCAATTTGCGCCCCCTGTTCACCCTGCACCAAGTCCATGATGGGATAGCCATGAAATTCTGCCTTCCCCAAACCCTGATTCTGCAAATCCAAAGCGGAAAACCGATCGCGGGTGAAGACAATTTCACACCTGGGATGCCACAGACCCCACCGCGCTAACCAGGGTAATTTTAAGCGCCCCTCATAAAATGCTGAAGACGACACCAAAAATACCGCAAACCTGCACCCTGTCAGCAGTGCTGCCAGAATTACCACCACATCCCCCACAGCACAAACAAAATCTCCCCTAAACTGACGGAGGGCTGAGCACTGTTGCCACAGCAGGGGCAAGAGCCCCGATCGGACATCCCGCCACAACTGGTCATAACCCATATACAGAAACCCCCCCGACGGCAGAGACTGGGTAGGCGCAATCAGGGGCACACCCAAACGACGATAGGCTTTGCCTTCCCCCACGATCGGCAGAGCACACACCTGCACCTCAGGACGGAGAGCTAACAACGCTTGTAAAATCGTGCTCCCATTGAGGTCTTCCCCATGCCCATTACTAATAAACAGAACTCTTTTTGCCAACTAACACTCCCCCCACAGCAAATTAACTGGCTGCCACAGTGGCAGAGATGTTAAATTTTAGTAACGTTTTTTAAGATTTTTATACCTTGCTGACCACGTTTACTAAAACCAGGATAACTATACCCCACTCTCTACCCTTCTTTTTAGCAGCGGGCTTTCTAGTCACCCTACCTGTATTTGGGCAAGCCCCCCTGGTACGCTCCCATCCTTGGCTGAGTTTACTCCTGAGTTTAGGTTGGTTTACCTGGGGACAGCAATTACGACAACCTTGGGCAAGTTTACTCTGGGGTTTTGCCTGGACATGGTTCTGTGGTTCTCTTTACTGGGGCTGGTATCGCAGTGACCCCCTCTGGCACCTACCAATGGAAGGTTTGGCACTTCCCTGGGCAGTCTGGGGCTTGGGCCAACCCCGCTATCGGGTAGGCAGTTGTTTTTACCTGGGGTCTCTGTGGGGCACGATCGTAACTGACCTCTACTTCTGGCTCAATGACCTCCTGCCTGCCTGGCGTGTCTTTGTCAACTGCGATTCCACCTCCATAGGCACAGTTCTTTATCAAGTAGGGCAACAGCTACAGAGTCCTTGGGGGTTAGGTACAGCTGTCCTACTGACGGCTAGTTTGCTTTGGCTAGCCCAGAATGTTTTGCGTCAAAGGACTGTAGATCGGGCTGTGTTTGCTGGTGCTGTTTTATTTACCCTAGTTACTGACCTTATATTTGCTGCAGGAGTATTTATGCTGACTTCGGAGTAAAGCGGCATCGTGGTAGTATAAATCCATCGCCAGTCATTCCCATCCTATGGAGCAACAAGTACCTCACCTCATTATTCAGCAAGAGGGGCAGGAGAAAATAGTCTACCTGGCGAATGCATCCTCCTGGAAGATTGGCAGAGCGGACAGCAACGACATTGTGATGAAAGACCGCTACTGTTCCTCCAATCATGCCATTATTCAAAACATGGAAAACAGCTTCTACCTGATTGATTTGGGTAGCATGAATGGCTCCTTTGTCAACGGCAAGCGCATCAGTATTCCTGTGCAACTCAAGCACAATGATCAAATTACCTTGGGGATGACGCAAATGCGCTTAATCTGTCCCGCCCAGAGTCCCCATGAATCAAGAGTGGGAGATGTATTTCGCCAACCAGGGGAAAATTCCACAGTGATGTTGCAGAAAAAGCGGTTAATTACAGTCCTGGTGATTGATATTCGTAACTACACCAAGCTAACCCAGATGCTCCCTGAGCAAACGCTGTCCCAGGTGATTGGCAAGTGGTTCAGTGAGGCGTGGAAAATCCTGCAGCAGTATGGCAGTGGCGCGGATAAATACATTGGCGATGCCATTATGGCGGTGTGGATCCATGAAAATAGCCAAAATGAGGGAGATACTGTTGATTCCAAAGAAATTCTCAAAGTTCTGCAGGCACTCTATGACCTCTATCGGGTAAGCGATGGTTTGAACGATAAATTTACCTTGCCCTTCCGTCTACGCATTGGGGCGGGGATCAATACAGGGTCAGCGATCGTGGGGCAAATGAGTGCAGGAGGAAGACCAGAGTACACTGCCCTAGGGGATTCGGTCAATGCTGCTTTTCGCCTGGAGTCCTCCACTAAGGAGATTGGTGTGGATATTGCCATCGGAGAAGAGACCTTCAAAAACGTACCCCGCTCCCACCTACTAAATTTTGAACGGCACCGTGTCCCTGCCAAGAACTACGACGAACCCCTGACTGCCTACATGGGCAAATTTACCGACCTAGAAGCGTACCTGCGGGAATTAGAAAAGATCACCGATCGTCAACAACAGCCCAACGCCATTGAACAGTAAACTAAACGCTACCACTGTTCCTGCAAACGCCAAAGGGATAAGAGCAAAAACTCTGCCGATTTGTAACTCCAGGGCAATCGCTACCGCTTTCAGCTGCCATAAAACAAACCAGAGCACTACTGCCAAACCACAGACTACGCCGATCCCACCGCCCAAGTTCAAAGCAGGGGCAAAAAATAACCAGGGCAGACTGGCAAAGCCTGTGAGGGTGAGTACCCGATCGAGATTGACCTCTTTCCCCAGGCTGTGACCCAAGCGTTCCAGGAGCCAGCAGAGACCGTACCAGCCCCCTAGACCCGTTACAAGCTGTAACAGTATAGTTCCGCCGCCACTGCGCAGACCTTCTAACAAGTTGACCAAAGCCACCACGAGTGCCCCGCGCCAGACGGTTGATTGTTCCTTGAGGGCTGTCAGCGTTTGGTGGGGCAAAAACAACGTACCGTAGATGTCATCTAGGAAAGCCAGCATAGTCAAGGCAGCCATTTAACAGTAATGCTATCATAGACCCTACATAGAAACGACAGGAAATTAGCGGGATGGAGGGATTATTTTCTACCCAAGGTATCATGGTTATGCTCCTAATTACCTATGGGGTAGCGATGTGGTTATTTTTAAGCAGTGCCCCCCAGGTCTATACAATTATGGTGTCAAATTTGGAGCAGGCGAAGGAGCTTTACGAAGGTATTTTACACTTATCGATTGCTAAAATTCCCCTCCAATACTATGGTTATGACCAGGGTATTCCCTCCCTTGATCCTGTCTATATCCCCAACAATTTCAGTAAGAAATTATCGGAGGGGGTATGGTACCAATTGCAGAAAAATACCCAAATTCACGTAGTAGCAGGGGCCCATGCCCTAGAAAATCGTGACCGTCATATTTGTTTCGATCGAGATTGTATAAAGAAACTCCTCCGCCGTGTGCAAAGACTGGGATTAAAACACAAGGTCAAAAGTGAAACACCCCTGGTTTTTTGGGTGAAGGATAGTCAAGGTAGAATTATTGAAATTGCTGAGGTAAAAATGTAGATTTTTGGTACAAAGCTGATCGATTACCGCGGTAATGAAGGGCAGGGCTGATGACATAAAGAGCCGATCGTTCTAGCTGCATTGTACGACTAACTACTGCCATATTTTCTAACTTGGTGGTAACAATTTTTTCATCCTGCCAGCCCAAGTGATAACAAATGGCTACGGGAGTACTAGGGGGATAGGCGGTTAGTAATTCAGCGGTAGCAATTTCAATTTGTTTGGCACTCAAATACAGGCAGATTGTGGCCTGGTGTTTGGCTAACTCCCTTAATGCTTCCCGATCGGGTACCTTATTTTTGGCACTGACACGTGTGAGAATAATTGTTTGCACCAACTCAGGTATGGTTAATTCCACTTGCAAGCGGGCGGCGGCTAACTGAAAAGCACTAACTCCTGGTACGACTTCCACGGGGATACTGGCAGCTAATAACCGATCGATTTGTTCGCCAATCGTGCTGAATATAGAGGGGTCACCATCATGTAAACGCACTACCAATTGGTTGCTCGTGGCACAGTTAATCATGAAATTTGTAATTTCCTCCAAGCTCAACTCAAGGCTAGGGATAACCTGGGCATTCGATCGGCAATACTGCAAAATGGGAGCAGGAATTAGGGAATTAGTGTAAATTACCACATCCGCTTGACTGAGGAGATGCTTGCCCTTGATTGTAATTAATTCAGGGTCACCCGGACCCGCCCCCACAAAGTAAACAGGTTTCATGTCTCCCCAATTAAATTACCTAACCGATCGCAGAGAATAGCAGTAACTGTAACATGACGGTCTGCATACTTATGGATATATGCTTTTGCCCTTTCACTGATGCGCTGGGCTAAATCGCTAAATACTAACCGATCGTAACCCTGCTCTTGCAAATATTGGTGTACAGCATCGGCCGTGGGTAGGCTTTCTATTCTAGTAATTACATCAAAGGGTAATTGATGGCGCACGGCGGCACGGACAAGAATATCAATACGACCATCGGCAATATGACTAGAGGTATTAAATATACCCCCTGCTAATTTAATTAGCTTGCCGTGGTAACCAATTAGCGTAATAGATTCTACTCCTAACAATGCCGCTTCTACTAACATGACCCCTAGCCAATTAGCTGTTTGCACTAGCTGAGATGATTGATAACCCAAGCGCTGTGCCACCCCATAGCTGTTAGCGCCAATGTAAAATACAATTGCCTTGTTATCCTGTGCTTTTTGACGTAAATCTGCCCGTAATTCTTCTAACTTATCCTCCACCGATAGAGGTTGGGCGATTGCTGTAGTACCCAACAACGATAATCCCTCCAAAATACCAAATGCTTGATTAGAAGTACGTTTAGCAATCTCTCTCCCTTCTGGTAGGATAAAGCGCACAATCACCGATCGTTCCTCTGGTACTAGGGGCAATAAATTAGCATCAGCTAATTGATAGGTTAAGCGATAGATAGCAGCTGCACCTTCTTTAGTTTTGCCAATACCTTCCCCCCCTTCTAATCTAATCGGCGGATAGTTATTAGTTCGCGGCAGAATTTTCACCCAAGCTGCTACGGTCATCCCTGCTGTTAAATCTAAATTGTCCCCAGGGTCACTAATTGTTGTAGCGAGACAGGTAAATTCATCTATAGGAATAACTTGGGCAATAGGAATATTGCCCCTACCGTCTGTCAATAAGTCTAACTCCACTACCTCTACTTTTCGTCCTAATAAATAGAGTAGAGCTGCCTTCCCACTGGCAATAGCAAATACTGGTAGGGTATAACCTGTTCTTACAGCCATACAGCGATTTTAAGTTAAATTAGTCAAGGTGGCACTGTTGTAGATATGTTAACAAAGCGTCCCCAGCGGCAACTAACCCTCAAGTGGCAAAGACAAAAATATAGCGCCATTTCACGGCAGATTGAGGTTTTTACAGCAGTTTTTACATTTTTGTTTCTCCTCTGGTGGGACAGTTGGCGGGGGGATACTTCTAGTCAATGTCGTCGCCGTCGTTCTGCCTGGTTGGTGCAACAGATGCTGGATTTAGGTCCTGTCTTTATCAAGATCGGACAATCTCTATCTACCCGCCTTGATTTGTTACCAAAGGAATATATCGAAGCATTTGCCGAGCTACAAGACTGTGTTCCCCCCTTTTCTGCCGAGGAAGCTGCCACAGTTATTGAACTAGAATTAGGTAAGCCTTTATTTGCCATCTATCGTGATTTTAACCCTGAGCCTTTAGCCTCTGCTAGTTTGGGGCAAGTCCATAGAGCGCGCCTACACACAGGGGAAGAAGTAGTAGTTAAAGTGCAACGCCCTGGCTTAAAGAGATTGTTTGATTTAGATTATCTAGCTATTCAAAAACTACTGGCTGTTTTTCGTAAACTTGGCTGGTTCAAACAGTGGCAACTAGAGGAAATATCCCAGGAATTCTTTACTGTTCTATATCAGGAAATTGACTACATCCATGAGGGGAACAATGCCGATCGATTTCGGCAAAATTTTCAAGATATGCCCCGTATACTTGTCCCTAAGGTGTATTGGCAATATTCCACTGCTAAGGTGCTGACCCTAGAGTATTTACCAGGTATTAAAGTAGCCGATCGGGCTGCCCTAGAAGCCTGTGGCATTGACCCCACAGAAATCAATCAATTAGGTATTTATTGTTACCTCCGTCAATTGTTGCAGGATGGTTTTTTCCATGCTGACCCCCATCCAGGGAATATTGCTGTTAGCCCTAGGGGTGAGTTAATTTTCTATGATTTTGGCATGATGGTAGAGGTGCCTGCCCTCAGTAAGGAACAGATGGTTAAAACATTTTTTGCTGTCCTCAAAAAGGATACAGATACTGTTATTTCCACCCTAACAGGTATGGGATTGCTAGAGCCTGTAAATGACATGGCTCCTGTGAAACGTTTGTTTAAGTTTTTACTTGATCGCTTTACAGAAAGACCAGTTAACCTCAAAGAATTGGAGTCAATCAAACGGGAAATTTACAGTGTCTTTGAACAACAACCCTTTCGCCTACCAGCGAAGATGATTTATATTTTGAAATCCCTAGCTACATTAGATGGGCTAGCCCGTATTCTTGACCCTGAATACAATCTCACTGCCGCTGCCCAACCCTTTGTCCAAAGTATTACTGCCCAAAATAAAAGCAGTCTACTAGGGGAATTGTGGCAACAAGCCCGATCGTTTCTTGCCTATAGGTTTAATCAGCCTTCGCGGACAGAACTGTTAGTTTTACGCTTAGAGGAAAGACTAGAGCGGGGGGAACTGGAAATTCAAATCCGATCGATGGAAACAGAACGGCTCTTAAAACGTGTCCACCTAGCTTTGAAAGTATTAGTTTATTTAGGTCTAGCAGGATTTACACTAGCGATCGGGGTGTTGTTATTACTATTTGGACAGGGTCAGTATCAGGGCTGGGTAATTTTGCTATTTAGTGTGGGCGCTTTTTGCACACTGACATTTCTACGCTTGTTATTTACTCTCAGTTGGAAAGAACGCCTAGACAAGTTAGCGGAAAATTAGCGAAAAGCTAAAAGCAAAATCTGTGTCCCTTAGTGCTATATTCAAAACATAGCTCCCTCTGTCCTGACCATGGAATCCTGTCGCAACGTAATGTTACCTCTAGTTTATGCAGAAGCTAGGCAACAACTGCAACGAGCGGGTACTAAAAGTAACATTGCCATTGCTGATGTGGTTGCCTACAGTCTTAACCGTCTCTCTCCGCTTTTTATTGCTCGTCAGGATGAATGGCAGAAGCAAATACCACTCCTACAGAATACTTTGAGGGGTCGAATTTCTGAAGTAGTTCACCAAGCCATTTTACAAGTGCGCAAGCCACGTCTCCAATCGGTAACACCTCTAACTGCTACGGAATTAGCCACACCAATGTACACACTTTTGCGCCTACGGGAACTGTTAAAAAAACCGCAGATGACTTGGCTAGAGCTGCCCCAATGCCTAGAAGAGTACTTGCTGCAGATTAATCCCCAGTCTGGCAGTATACCCATTAATAAGTATGTTAGTAAAAGAAAAGAAGATACCTCCCTAATCCCTAGCAAAGCTGATTATGATGACTATACTCTACCGGCAACAATAGGTGTGGTTAACAGTATTGAGCAACTTATTTATCGCTTAGCAGTTCATCGCTTGGATACTTTGCCCCCTAAATTGTCTGCCTATGCTCGCTTGATTCCTGTAGATGAAGTGATGGCAGTAGCCTTGAATTGTTTACCACCTATGTACGCCACCACACAGGAAGGATTGAAGCGGCTGCGCTACTATAGTAAGATACACATTGGCTCTCAATTGGCAGAAATTGTCACAAAAGCGGTCATTACATTAGGTCAGGAAGCTAGTAAAAGTTTCAGTATACCGATACTGATTTTTCAAAATATCCGCCAGGAACGCCAAGAAGCGATGGCACGGCTCAATTGGATGCTCAAACGAAAGGATATCAATTGGGAAAATAGCTACGCTGTAATTTTGGAAGCCATCGATCGCCTACGTCTCACTGGCAATTTGGACTGGCAGAGAATTAAGGCTGTGGAAGAAAACAGTTAATTTTGCTACACTGAGGGCGCAGTGGGAGGAGAAGGATATGAGTTCACGGCGTGATTTCATCCTTGGTGCTTTGGCTCTGACAACTCTGTACGGTTGCGCCCAGCGACCTCCGGCCGAGACAATATCGATTAATGGGGCAGGGGCAACCTTACCCGCTCCTCTCTACCTGAAGTGGTTTCAGGAGTATAACCGTCTGTTTCCCAATGTGCAAGTGAGCTATCAACCGATTGGCAGTGTGGCAGGGGTCAAACAGTTTCAAGCCCAGACAGTAGATTTTGGCGCTAGTGATGTGGGCATGACCCCAGAGGAAATGCAGCAAGTGGCACGGGGGGTGGTGATGTTGCCAGTCACGATCGGCAGTATTGTCCTTGCCTACAATTTGCCTGGGATTGTGGAGTTGAAACTATCGCGGGCAACCTATGTGGATTTATTTTTAGGCAAGATTAAACGGTGGAATGATCCCCTGATCCGGCAGGATAACCCAGACTTGTCGTTGCCTGACCAGGAGGTGTTTGTGATTCGCCGCTCGGATGCCAGTGGCACAACGGGGATTTTTACGCAACACTTGAGCGCTATTAGTCAGGAATGGCGGGATACAGTAGGTAGTGGGACAGCAGTACAGTGGGTGGAAGGCACGATCGGCAGTCGGGGTAATGAGGGGGTCACAGCCCAAGTAGCACAGCAGGTAGGAGCGATTGGTTACCTGGAATTGACCTATGCTAAGCAAAACAGACTACCCATGGCGCGGTTGCAAAACAAGGCGGGCAATTATGTGATGGCGAATACAGCTACAGTGCGGGAGGCTATCAGCACCCTACAGTTACCAGAAAATTTACTGGGGTTTGTGCCAGACCCAGAGGGAGCAAATGCCTATCCGATCGTGACCTATTCCTGGCTGTTACTGTACAAGAGTTATAGCAATCCTGCCCAGAGTCGTGCCCTCAGGGAAGTAGTCAACTGGTGTATTACCGAGGGACAAAAATTTGCTGAGGAGTTGGGGTTTGTGCCTCTCAGTCCCGAGTTAGTGCCCAGAGTACAAGCGGCTTTAGCCCAGGTAAGCTGATGAAGTTGTGGACAAAAATTTGTGCCTTCGGGATTGTCATTCTGTTGGGGGGGGTGGTCATCCAACTGCTGTGGTCGGGACGGAGCGCGATGTGGCACTACGGCTGGCAGTTCCTTCTCCAGTCTGCTTGGAATCCTGTTAGGGGGGAGTTTGGTATCCTGCCCCGCCTCTATGGCACGATCGTTACTTCTCTCCTAGCATTGGTAATGGCTGCTCCCGTTGGTTTAGCTACAGCTCTTTGGCTCTCCGTTGCTCCCTCTGGTTGGTTGGGGGCTGTTATTAACAGCGGTATTGAATTGTTGGCAGCAATTCCCAGTGTGGTGTATGGACTGTGGGGCATTTTTGTATTGATTCCCTGGTTAACTCCCCACCTGCAGTGGCTACACCGCCATGGGGGCTGGTTGCCTTTTTTTGCCACTCCTTTCCCTGGACGCAGCTTACTAGTGGCAGCTTTGGTGTTGGCGGTGATGATTTTACCAACGATTGTTGCCCTCAGTCGAGTAGCTATTAGCAATGTGCCTGGGGAATTAATCTGGGGGGCGCTGGCGTTGGGGGCTACTCCCTGGGAAGTTCTCCTCGCTGTGGCTCTGCCCTACAGTCGGTCGGGCATTATAGCTGCTATTTTGCTGGCTCTAGGACGGGCACTGGGGGAAACCATGGCAGTGACAATGTTGATTGGTAATAGCAATACCCTCTCTCTGTCTTGGCTAGCGCCAGCAGACACGATCGCCTCTCTCCTTGCTAACAACTTTGCCGAAGCGGGGGAGCAGGAAATCCCTGCCCTGATGTATGCCGCGCTGGTGCTCCTGGTACTTTCCTTGGCTGTCAACCTGAGTGGCGAGTTAATTTTGGGCAATGGCAGTCTCGATAGGAATCAGGCGGACTAACTGCAACAGGTAGATACCCACCCCCCAAATCAAAAACACGATCGCGGCTAGGAGTAGAGTGTCAGGCTGAGTTATGACATTGATTAGTATGAACAACATCCCCAATTCCCAGGGGGGCAGACCAAAGGTGGACTGGGGGGGAATACTCCCAGGGACAATCACTAAAAATAGCCAACTTGCCAGGAGGGGGCTAAGCAGAAAACTAGCGCCTAACAGCCAGGTCAGCACATGAGCTTGGCTATCACTCACCTCCAGTGACCACCACAAAAACGTCCCCAAAACTAAACAACCCAGCCCCGCTAAAATTCCTGTTGCCTGGGGTAACAAAATACCCATCATCTGCAGACTGTCCCGAGTTGCCACTTGCCGCGCAAAGGGATAGCGTTGACTCAACACCTCGGACATTTCCCCTTGATTAGCCGCCATCTCCAGCAAAATGAGTGGTAATGTCACTTCCTCCCTGGGATTGGCTAACTGCAACCAAGTAACTCCCCCCTCCTGTAACTTCACCAAAAGTAAGCGCTGGAACCGATCGAGATTAAAGCGATAACAACTGTTGATGATGCCAGCAAACTCGATCGTCAACTCTTTGCCCACTACCTCCACCCGCCAATTCCCCACACCAGCCAAACCGATCGTAGTAAACAAAACTGCCAGGGGTGCGCGCCAACCCAGGGGAATGTCTGCTAAAGACCAGACCAGCCAACCCCACACCACCGTCAACAGCCGACTTACCCGCACAGGATAGTGGAAAACAGGATCGGGGGTAATAATATCCCTAGCTCTCTCCCAAGTAATACCCGATCGGGGCAGAGCAATCCCTAAACCCAATAAGCCCCCCCCGATCACTAGCCAAAATACCTGTAACCATAGGGGGTCAAGCTGACAGACAGCCAACACCAGCCCCAAGGTCAACCCTAGCAAGCCCAGGGGCAATAGGCGATCGGTAAAAAAATGGCACCAAAATAAATTCCCCCACCTGCTAGCCAGTAAACCCACTCCGCAGGGGACAAACCACAGCCACCAGGGCAGGGCACTAGAGGTCAGCAAAAAAATCAAAACAGCAGTAGTAATGACATTCCCAGCCATGAGCCTAAGGCGGCGGGAGAGGGCGGACATCCTAGACGGGAATTACTTCAGGGCGAGCAAAAATCATCTTACCTGCCGAGGTTTGTAGAGCACTGGTGACTACCACATCCAACTGCTTGCCCACATAACCCCGACCGTCTTCTACTACTACCATCGTGCCATCTTCCAAGTAGCCTACACCCTGACTAGCTTCCTTGCCTTCACGAATGATTTTCAAATGCAGACTATCCCCTGGCAGATAGCTAGGACGCAGACACTGGGCAAGGTCGTTGATATTGAGGACATTCACCTGGTGCAGACAAGCCACCTTGTTGAGATTAAAGTCAGTAGTAATCAAAGTGGCATTCAACTCCTGCGCCAACCGCACCAATTTAGCATCCACCGTGGGGATTTCCTCATAATTGGCAGGGTGAATCACCACCCGATCGCGATACATCGCCCGCAGATTGTTGAGAATGTCCAAGCCCCTGCGTCCCCGCAACCGCTTCTGGTCATTGGCACTGTCAGCAATTGTCTGCAGCTCTTGAATAACAAACTGGGGTACCAACAATTGTCCTTCCAAGAAACCTGTGCTGACTAAGCCCTCAATTCTGCCATCAATTACACAGCTAGTGTCTAGGATTTTACTGGTTGCGGACTTAAGGGTACCTTCCGCCAGCAGTGTACTTTCCAGACTCCCAGGATTGATCAGGCGTAGTAACGATCGTCCATGGGCATCGGAGAGCGTCATGCCTGTATAGGCAAAGACAATGCTCACCAAGATTGCCGCTAGGGGCTTAAAGAACTCAAACCCTTCAGGAATCGGTACTAGGAAAAGAGGGGCTAGCATCAAATTAGCCAGCAGTAGACCCACGACCAAGCCAATGGCACGGCTAATCAACACATCGACGGGCATTGCGCGGATTTCTGCCTCCAGGCGGCGGTAACCAGTCTGGGTAAACAGCCCTACCACAAGACCGATAAAGGAACCAAAGCCCAGGGCTACCCAGCGCAACCCCTGCACATTGACATCCACCAGTAACTGCCAGGGCAACAGGTCCACGCCATGAAAGCCCGTCCCTGCTCCTGCCAAAATAAAGGAAACGATAATGACTGTATCAATCATAAATATCAGCGGCTAACCGCAACTATGGATAAGTTTAGCCTAAATGATAAACAACTAGATTACCCCAGGATTCACTCTTTTTCAAGAAACTTTACGCGCCCAAGCAGTTAACTTTAGTGGTACAGTAAGCCCATAGAGCTAACCAATCCTTGTATGGTTTTTACCACCGATGAACGGGCTGACTACGAGTTTAGGATTGAGCATTCCCCTGCCTATGCCAGTCTGATAGTTAACCTCAAAGCCAACCAGAAAATCATTGTGGAAGCGGGGGCAATGGCGGCAATGGACCAACACATCAAGCTGCAATCTAAGCTGCGGGGCGGGCTGGGGCGGAGCCTAATGCGTATGGTGGCAGGGGAGTCCCTCTTCCTCAGCGAGTTTACGGCTCAACAGCGGGCAGGGCAGTTGTACATTTCCCCTGGCGTACCTGGTGATATTCAACACTACTACCTTGAACCTGGTAGAGCTTTATTCATGCAATCAGCGGGCTTTGTCGCCTGTGCTCCCACTGTAGAATTACAGACGAAGTTCCAGGGCTTAGCCAAGGGTTTTTTTAGTGGCGAATCCTTCTTTCTGGTGAAAGCCGTAGGGCAAGGAGACATCTGGTTTAGTTCCTACGGTGCCATTGTAGAAATTCCCATCGAAGGTGGCTATATCATTGACACAGGTTATATCGTTGCCTTTGAAGATACCCTAGACTACAGGGTAGAGGTGCTAGGGGGTTTATCTCTACGCGGTCTGGGTGTTGCTATTTTCGGGGGAGAAGGTCTAGTCTGTCGCTTTCGTGGGCAGGGACGCGCCTGGATTCAGTCCCGTGAACTGTCTAACTTGATTAATTTCCTCAATCCCTACCGCCCCAAGCGCAATGACTAAAACTAAATTAGTATCGTATACTTAGATTTCCCGCTTTCCCAAATAGATCATGGCCATAAAAAAACAATTCAGCAGCTTTGCGGAACTACTACAATCTTCTCCCCTACCAATTTTGGTGGATTTTTATGCTCCCTGGTGTGGGCCCTGTCAGTTAATGGCACCAATTTTGGAAAAGGTGGGGGCACAGGTGCGCGACAAGGTACAAATTGTTAAAATTAATACCGACCAATACCCAGATATTGCCTCCCAATACCATGTGCGAGCACTGCCTACTTTTATTATTTTCAGAGATGGCAAACCGATCGAGCGTTTTGAAGGGGCAATGACTGCTGACCAACTCCTCGACAAGCTAAAAAGATTGTAAGGATTAGGGGGAAGGGGGGCAACCTGGTCAACAATAGAGCCAGTGTTAGGTGAGTAGGCATGAGCAAGCAGAGTTTTGGCTTAATTGGGCTAGCGGTGATGGGGGAAAATCTCGCCCTCAACATTGAGCGCAACGGCTTCCCTATCGCTGTCTATAACCGTAGTCGGGAGAAAACCGATACCTTCCTAGCTACCCGCGCCCAGGGAAAAAATGTCAAACCCACCTACTCATTGCAGGAACTGGTAGATAGTCTGGAACGCCCCCGCAAAATTCTAATTATGGTGAAGGCTGGTGCTCCTGTCGATGCTGTTATCAATGAATTAAAACCGCTGTTAGAGCCAGGGGATATTTTGATTGATGGGGGTAATTCTCTCTATACAGATACTGACCGCCGCACAGCGGAACTAGAGGCAGCTGGATTGCAATTTATTGGCATGGGAGTCAGTGGCGGGGAAGAAGGTGCCCTCAACGGTCCCAGTTTGATGCCTGGAGGACAAAAAACTGCCTATGAAGCAATCGCACCGATCGTGACGAAAATAGCTGCCCAAGTGGATGACGGTCCCTGTGTCACCTACATTGGTCCAGGGAGTGCCGGTCATTACGTAAAGATGGTGCACAATGGCATTGAGTACGGGGACATGCAACTGATTGCCGAAGCCTATGACCTACTAAAGACGGGTTTGGGCATGGGAGCAAGTGAACTCCACGATACTTTTGCTGCCTGGAACCAAACGGAGCTATCTTCTTTCTTGATTGAAATTACAGCGGACATCTTTACTAAAATGGATGAAGATGGGACACCGCTGGTGGAAAAAATATTAGACAAAGCCGGACAAAAAGGCACAGGCAAATGGACAGTAGAGAGTGCTTTTGATTTGGGTGTGCCTATTCCTACAATGATTGCGGCGGTGACAGCGCGGGTGATTTCTTCCTACAAAGAAGACAGAGTTGCTGCTAGTAAGGTTCTCACTTCTTACACCACAGGCAAATACACAGGCGATCGGCAGGAATTTATCAATGCTGTTCGGGATGCTCTATACTGTTCTAAAATTTGCTCCTATGCTCAAGGGATGGCACTGTTAGCTACTGCTTCGCGGGAGATGCACTATAACTTCAATCTCAGTGAAATTGCCCGCATTTGGAAGGGTGGTTGTATCATTCGGGCAGGCTTTTTGAATTTGATTAAGGAGGCATTCCAACGTAATCCCAATCTGCCCAATTTGCTCCTAGATGAACACTTTAAGGATTCTATTTTGAGTAAGGAAAAAGCTTGGCGGCAGGTAGTGATGACGGCTGCCCAAATTGGTATTCCCGTGCCTGCTTTTAGCGCCTCTTTGGATTACTTTGACAGCTATCGCCGCGATCGGTTACCACAAAACCTCACCCAAGCCCAGCGGGATTACTTTGGTGCTCACACCTACGAACGTATCGATCGAGAGGGTGTCTTCCATACGGAGTGGACGAAAAAATAACGGACTTTCTCTGTCGTCCTGCTTCTGTCGTTGCCCCTGAACTGTTAGGGTGGCGTTTAGGGCGGGCAATCGGGGGTGAAATCTACTACGGCACGATCGTGGAGGTGGAAGCTTATGAGGCTAACGACCCCGCTTGTCATGGCTACCAAAAAAAGACGGAACGAAATCAAGCTATCTTTGGTGTTCCTGGTTCTGTCTATGTTTATCTTATTTACGGCATTTATCACTGCTTGAATATCGTCACTGACCAAGAGGGTATCTGCAGTGCGGTTTTGGTGCGCGCGATCGCACTCGATCGGATTCCCCCCTGGTGCCAAGATGACAAACCCCATCGCGTGGGGGCCGGGCCCGGAAAACTCTGCCGTGCCCTAAAGATCGATCGTGCCTTGGACGGTGTTTTGCTGCATCCTGACCATCATCTCTGGTTGGAACCACCGATAAAACAGGTAGAGATAGAAACGATCGTGCAAACTACTCGCATTGGCATCACAAAGGGAGTAGACATCCCTTGGCGCTGGTATATTGCCAACCACAGGTCAGTTAGTAAGAAATAATTTCCCCTAGCTCAATCTAAGATTAATAAACATAGCAGCTAGGAAAGTCATCTGTCCTGCTAGCAAGAAAAGATAAATAATAGCTCGTCTGCGAAAGAGAGTTAACAATAAGCCAATAGCCTTCAGATCAATCATGGGGCCAAATACCAAAAATGCCAATAGAGAACCTGTCGTAAATGTAGAAGCAAAAGACAGAGCAAAGAAAGCATCTACCGTGGAACAGATAGACACTACACCTGCCAAAGTCATCATTGCCACGATGGAACTGACAGGACCCTGACCCAGCTCCAAGATTATCTCCCTGGGCACGATTACTTGAATTATGGCAGCTAGAGCACTGCCCAATACCAAAACTCCCCCCAGTTCTCGCAGTTCTCCTACTGTGTTATCCCAAAACAAAGCCCACCTGTTCTGTCTTCTCCTCACACCCCAGTCCGTCAGTGCCAAAGGCTGTGATTCCCCTAAAAAATAAGTGCCACTCAAACCATCAGGAGCAGGAATGAATAGGGACCGGCTGACCGCAGGATGTAAAAACGGACGCAAATCCTGTTGCACACTGAAAATCCAGGCGATGGCAGTAGCAATGCCAAAAGACAGACCGACTCGCCATAGTACTACCTCTGGTTGGTCACGGAAAGCTGTCCACGTTGCCCAGATTACCACAGGATTGAGGGTAGGAGCAGCCAACAAAAAAGCAATGCAGACAGAGGGAGGAATTCCTTGCATAATTAACCGCCTAGCTACAGGCACATTGCCGCACTCGCAGACAGGAAAGAGAAAACCAATTAAACTGCCAACGATCGCGCCCCACAGAGGATGTTTGGGTAGGATACGAGTTAACTTCCCTTCATCAATAAATAACAAGAGGGTGCTAGACAATAACACCCCCAGGAGTAAAAAAGGGAAAGACTCCACCAATAGACTTAAAAACAGGGTGAAGGCACTCTGCCACACAGCAAAGTTCATGATTGACCAGACCAAAAGTTGCCCCTATGACACAACAGCATCAAATTTGATACCTTCCTTGCCCCAGCGCATAATCGGATGGAACCAGTGGGGACGCATTAAAATCACCGTATCGATCACATGAATCACCCCATTATCTGCGACAATATCCGCCGCAATCACAGTAGCATTATTTACCTCAAACTCATCCTCTGTGATGTAAAGATCGATCGGTGTGCCCTCTAGGGAAGGGATAGACTCTCGCCCCCGCAAATCATTTTTTGTATATCTACCTGCAGCCACATGATAGGTGAGAATACGACTAAGCTGGGGAATGTTTTGCACTAGAGTTGTGATAGTACCAGGGGGCAATTTTTCAAAGGCTTTATTGATGGGCGCAAATACAGTAAAGGGACCCGGACTATTAAGAGCATCTACTAAGTTAGCTGCCGAAACTGCCGTAACTAGGGTACTAAAATCAGGGTTACCAACCGCAATATCCACGATCGTTGCCATTTCCTTTCTCCTAACGATAATCTTGGGATTGCACTGCTAATAATCTTGCCGCCTTGTCCATGCCATACTTAGGATTAGCAAAGCGATTCAATTGTCCCTGGAAATAGTAGCGATTTGCCCACAAGTGCCGAGGATTGGGGTCGTCCAGGGGATAGAGAAATGCTGCCCGCCCTGCCTGAATTACTGCTGAGGTTACATTATACATCGATCGCTGAAAGCTAACTCCCAATTGAATTAGCATATCATCAGCACCACGGCAGAATTTTTGATAGTAATCCACCAGGTATTTAGGTAGGAAGTGATACATATCCTGGTGTAGAAGTGTAGGGGGAATCCCAGCAGAGGCAACAGGGAATTTATCGGCATATAAAATGCCATAGTGGAAATCATTTTGATCATCAGGGACTTCCCTCGCTTGGGCATTGTAGGACTTCGTTCCTCGGAAAGGAGAAGTGCGATAGAACACTGCTTCTACATAGGGAAAGGCAGCTTCATAGAGCCAGGTAAATCCCTTTGATTTGGGCACAATATCATACCATTCACCCCTGATATAGACACGATGATAAATAGGACGACCAGCAATAGCAAAAATACCATTGACCAGGAAATTCATAGCATCAGGTACGCCCTTAAATCCACCCTCATCGTAAATATCGGACATCTCCAAAAATACAGGGCACATTACTTCCCAGAATAGCCCTAAAACTGAATACATAGTCGCCTGGCGACATTGCTCTATAAACATATCTGGGAACAACTTATATAGCCCCAGCATAATCGGATTGTCGCGGAAATAAGCCCTAATCGCCCGATCGGCATTCTGTTTGTATTCCTCCGAGTCCATGTAGGGTTCCAGTAATCCCCCCATGTTGCGATGCCAGAACATTGCCCGCATACACTCTTCCGCAAATTCCATGTTGATGCGATCGTGATAGAGGTGATGGAAGAGTTTAGGGATTCTGGCTTTTAATTCCCCCTTGTCCATAAACTCTAGTAGTTCCTGGTGCGCTGTCGCATAGCCCCGCCAGATACGCAGATCAGCATTGTCGCCTGCGTAGTGATTAGCCAATTCCAAATATTCCTTGGGCAGAAAGTACTTAAAAGCAGGTAGAGGATCGAGGAAAACCCTTTCCGCAATGTAGAGTAAATCCCGCCAGTAGAAATCCATGGGGATAGCATAGGCTTTGTACAGGCCAATAATTTGCATCAGGTTTTCTTCTGTGTCGGGCAACATCGATCCTCCCCGCTCCAAGCGATGAATAATGTCGGCAAAGGGATGATTAGCAGGGGGTAGCTTAGTTACAGGTTCAATTAAAGTGCTAGGCATGGTTTTCCTCCTTATTGTAAAAAATTAGTAACCTCTGCCAACTTAACAGTGGGCATTTCCTGACTGATTTGGGCTGCTGTAGTTTCACTCCAAGTTACTAACCACTTTGGTTGGACACCTAAAAAGACAATCAGAAACGCTAAAACGAAAGCTGGTATTCTTTCGCTGCCCAAAACTTTGGGATAGTAAGCTGTCTTGTTATCTAACTTGCCAAAACAGGTGCGGTTCAGGAGGATGACGAAATAAACAGCTGTTAAACCCGTGCCTAAAATTGCTAGTAAAGTCGGTAAAGGAAACTTGCTGAAACTGCCTTGAAAGACAAGAAATTCCGCAATGAAGCCCATCATGCCAGGAATGCCAGCACTTGCCATACCCCCCAGAATCAGGAGAGCACTGACGGTAGGAAAACCCCGCAGCGGATTTAACAAACCATTCAATACGTCTAACTCTCTTGTCCCCACTTTCTTCTCAATTATGCCCACTAAGTTAAACAAAAGGGACAAAATCAAACCATGGCTGACCATCTGAGCAATACCACCTACCAGACTCAAAGGCGTTGTCGCTGCTGCTGCTAGTAGCACATAACTCATGTGCCCGATCGAACTGTAGGCAACCATCCTCTTGATGTCCTTCTGGGCGATCGCTGTAACCGCACCGTACAAGATACCTAAACCTGCCCATAGGGCGATCCAGGGAGATAACAACGACCAGGCATCAGGAAACAGACCGACGCAAAACCGAAAGAGACCATAGGTGCCCAGCTTAGCCACCACGCCCCCCAACATCATTACCACAGGGGTAGCAGATTCCACATAGCTGTCAGGTAGCCAGGTGTGAAAAGGCACAAACGGAGCTTTGATCGCAAAACCAACTAACAAAAACAGCAGTAGAATAATCTGGGTAGAAAGAGGCAGAGATAGGGATTGCAAGTCTTGATAGTCAAATACAGGTTCAGGACTTGGCGCTATCCAAGCTAGAGCCAGAAATCCTGCCAGAATTAGAATGCCTGATACCGCTGTAAAAATCAAAAACTTAATGGCAGCATAATTCTTTTGCTTGCCGCCCCAAATTGCTATGACAAGATAGAGAGGAACCAACTCCAGCTCGTAGAAGAGAGAGAATAATAGAGTGTTCAAAGACAAGATAGCACCGCTAATGCCAGCGTGAATCAAAAGAATTAATGTGTAGAATAACCGCGATCGTTCTTTTACCTCCCGATCGAAACAGAGCACTAGCCAGGTCAACAGCCCATTGAGCACTACTAGGGGCAAAGATAGACCGTCCATGCCCAGGGTGTAATTCAAACCTATGTTCGCCAACCAGGGCAGATTTTCACTGAACTGGAACCCACCATCCCCCAGATTAAACTGCCTGAGGAGTAATATATCCAAAAACAGGACGATCGAGCTGACGATAATAGCACTCACTCTTGCCCATTTGACCTGGCACAAACCAGTAATGAGAGCACCAATTGTTGGCAGCCAAATTAGAGCGCTTAACACACCTGTCCCTCCCTAAGCTTAACTATTAAAGACGAGAAACACCAGCAGAGCAACTCCCACCAGCATTGTCAGTACATACAACTGGAATTGACCAAACGTACTATATTTCAAGCTTTCGCCGCTGAGGATTGTCGCTATGCCAAATAAATTGCCCAGACCATCAACGAAGAACCGATCGAACCAATACATCAGCCGTGAAAAAATATCGACTAGCCCTACAATTGTTAGCTTGTATAACTGAGGTGTGTAAAAATCGTAGGTGAAAAAGTCTTGTACGGTTCTGTTTGGTAAAACGATCGGTTTGCTAATGCCATCGTTGAGGTAAATATAACTACCAGCCAATACACCTACCAAGGAAGACAGGATCAGCGGCCAACTAGTAGGTAGCTCTGTCCATTTGATTAAACCCATAACAGTCAATAATTGGGGTGTATGCAAGACAATCCCTGCCCCCACGGTCATAGGTAAAACCATTAGCCACAGAGGTTCCACCGATCGTTCCGTCATCTGTTTTGGTTTACCACCCCAAACTAGACCAAATACCCTTACCAGACCAAAAACTAAAAGACCATTGATCACCAATACCAGAGTTGCCAGGCCAGGACGAATTGCCTGCAAAGACTGAAACAGAGAAGCAAGACCCCAAAACCCACAGAACGGTGGTAAAGCACCTAAGCCCACAATGCCCACCAAAAATGACAGACCTGAGATAGGACGACGGGTCCAGAGACCACCCAGTAGGGTCAAATCTTGGGTAATGTTATTAGAGATTATGCTACCCAATGCCATCACCAATAAGCTAGCGCCCAGAGAGTTGGATAGCATCAACAAATAGGCACTCTCCATTGAACCTGTGCCCACAGCAATAAAAATCAGCCCCATGTAGGTGCTGACCAGGTAAGAAAGAGCACGCTTAGCATCAATCTGACCAATCTCAATCAAAACCGTCCCCAAAGCCGTAGCCGCACCAACAGCGATCGTCACCTGCTGCGCCACCACCGAAAGCTCCAACAAAGGGTGAATTTTCGCTAACACCCAAGCCCCTGTCAGTACAACTACGCCATTACGCAAAATCGTGCTGGGCAGAGGGCCTTCCATCGCCTCATCCAACCACAAATGCAGGGGAAACTGGGCGCACTTACCCATTGGCCCTGCTATTAGCCCCAGTAAAACCAAAGTAATTAAAACGGGATTCACCTGGGCTTTCGCCGCCCAATCAGCCAATAAGTGAAAGTTCCATGTCCCAGTCAGGGGAAACAAACTTACCACTCCCATCAATAGCAATAAATCCCCTACCCGCTTGGTGAGAAAAGCATCCCTTGCCCCTGTCACCACTAGGCTTTGGTTGTACCACATTCCGACCAAAAGATAGGTGCCTAATGTGAGAATCTCCAGGATGACGTAACTAAAGAAGAGGGAGTCGCACAAAGATAAAGCGCACATCCCCGCCTCAAAAAAAGCTAGGAGGGCGTAAAACCTTGCCCAAGCCCAGTCCATCTCCATGTAGCCAACAGCATAAATCTGAGCAAGCAGGTTAATCCCTGTAACCACCACCATCGCTCCTATAGTTACAGGCGAGACTTCAATATCAAACGTAAAATCCAAACCCGCTACGGAAAACCAAGGAAAAGCAAAAAATTGACTGGGCTTGCCCCAAATACCAACGAGAGCGATCGTGCTGTGCAACCAAGCCAAAAGTGTCATCAGTATATTGACATACCCCGCCGGTCGAGGGCCCGTCCGCCGCGTAACGGCAGGAGACCATATCAGGGATAACCCTGCCCCCACCAAAGAATAAATGGGCACTAACCAAATTGTATCTATCCAACCTTGCATAACTAAAAAACTAGGATTTATTATTTTTCTATAGCCTACATTCTATGATTAAATTTTTGTAAACTGCTATAGACATATCTATTTGTATCAATAGATTTATTTCTATGAACAATCTTTTCTGGGTAGGGGAGGTAGTAGCCCAGAGGCTGGGATGGGATACCGCCTTCCCCAAAAGTAGCAAGTTATCCCCCTAGGGGGCAGCCTTGTTTAGATAGCTCACCTCCTGGCAGCGTGGCGTTACAGAGGTTTGCCCCCTTGAGGTTAGCGCCATCGAGATTGGCATTACTGAGGTTAGCGCGGGAGAGATCGGCATCCTGCAGGTTGGCACCCCGTAGGTCAGCTTCTTCCAGATTGGCACTGTACAGGTCAGCTCCCTCTAGGTTGGCTCCCACTAGTTTGGCACGGTAGAGGATAGAATTGCGTAGGTTTGCCTTGGGTAGCTCGGCGTTGCTCAAGTTAGCATAGACCAATTCTGCCTCCATAAGATTGGCATTGTCTAGGCGCGCGCGGGCCATGTTGGCGTACTTCAAGCGGCTATTGCGGATATTGGCATTGACCAGATTGGCGCTCAGTAGGTCAGCTCCCACCAGGACAGAGTTGCGGAGATTGGCATCCTGGAGGGTGGACATTCTCAGGTCGACATCTGTCAGTTCGGCGTTGAATAGGTTAACATTGCTAAGACGGCTCATGCTCAAGTTTGTGCCATTGAGAAATGCTCCCTTCAGGTCGGCTCCACTGACATCGATCTTGCTCAGTTCGCAGCGCTGGCACTCCCGATGGGTTAAAAAGTAGCGTAGGTGCTCCGCATTCTGGGCTGGTACATGGGGGGCAGCGCCAATTAATGCCGCTATTACAACGGTTACGGTTTTTCCTTTCATACATCCTCACTTAACAATCCAAATAGCCCGAATCGATCGAGCTAATCCCTGCTTTGTAGCTTATCCTAATTTAGGGGAATTGCCCACTCTCGTCTGGTCTTGTAATTTGTCTGTTTTGATGTTACTTAATCTGTATTTGCCCTATGTCTACTGTAGTTGATCTGTTTCATCGGTTCCCTGATGTGTTGCGCCTCGATGTATTGCCGATCGTGGTGGTTTTGGTGATGTTAGAAGCCATCTTGTCGGCGGACAATGCGGTGGCGTTGGCTTCGATCGTGCGCAGTCTGCCTGACCCTGAACAGGAAAAGTGGGCGTTGCGGTATGGTTTGGTGGGGGCATTTGTTCTGCGGGTGGTGTTAATTTTAACGGCAACTTGGGTGATCAATTACTGGCAGTTCGAGTTGGCTGGCGCTATTTATTTACTGTGGCTGGCCGGTAAGTTTTTTATTGCTAGTGCTAGAGAGCATGATGAAGAAAAGTTTATCCCTGTAGCTAGTAGTTTTTGGGAAGTCATTTTGTTAGTTTCTCTAACGGATTTAGCGTTTTCTTTGGATAGTGTGACAGCGGCAGTAGCAGTGGCGGAAGAAACTTGGCTGGTACTTTTGGGCGGTATCATGGGGATTGTGGCACTGCGATTTTTGGCAGATTTGTTTATCAAGTGGTTGGATATTTTTACCAACTTGGAAGCAGCGGGTTATCTAATTGTGGCTTTGGTGGGGATACGTCTACTGCTTAAGGTAGTTGCCCCTGCCTACGTGCCTCCCGAATGGTTGATGTTGATGTTTATTGGAGTATTTTTTATCTGGGGGTTTGCTAAGCGTAAGACTCACCAGGAAGAAGGTTTAACTAAAGGGAAATGACTGGGTTAGGGGCTTGACTTTAGCAAGTTCTTCTACCATCTGGGGATGGAGGTAGGGATTGGCTGCCAAAATCCTGCCTGAGTAAAGGTCGTAGGGGGAACCATCGTAGGCAGTCACTATGCCACCAGCACTCCTAACTAGGGCAACACCTGCTGCCATGTCCCAGGGGGATAAACCCCGCTCCCAGTAACCATCTAATCTGCCTGCCGCAATGTAGGCTAAATCAAGAGCAGCGGAACCGCCCCGCCTCACCCCGTGACTGATATGGGTAAAGTGGCAAAATTCGGCATAGTTGTTATCGATCGTTCTGGTGCGGTCGTAGGCAAATCCTGTGACTAGGAGGCTGTGTTTGAGTTCCCGACAATTGGAAACATGAATTGGGCAGCGCTCTCCCTGGTATTCCACGAACGCGCCTAAGCCCAGTCCCCCCACAAACAGTTCATCCCGAAAGGGGTCATAGATAGCTCCGACTGTGGGGACTCCCTCTACCAAAACACCAATGGAGACAGAAGACATAGGGTACTGGTGGGCAAAATTGGTTGTTCCGTCTAGGGGATCGATCACCCATAAAATAGCACTGTCCTTGTTGCCCTGGATGCCCGACTCCTCTGCCAAAATTGCATGCCCAGGGAAATAGCGGTTGAGCACCTCTAGGATGGCAGTTTCTGATTCGTGATCGGCAACTGTTACCAGGTCGCCAGGTGCTTTTTCCTCAATGCGCCGCAATTTGCCCCAATACTTTTTCAAAACTTGCCCCCCTGCCATTGCCGCGAGAGTGGCTATATCCAGTAAAATTTGGGGGTCTCTGTCATTCATAGATTTTGTTCATCAATTCCTGCCGCTCGATCGCTATACCGACCAAACTGGATAAACCCCGCAATAATTCTACATCCCAGTCGGTAAATGGTACTACCACCTCTGCTAAGTTATCAGGTTTCACTACTACCTCTGGACTAACTTTACGATTGATCAACTGGATCACCGCAGCTACTTCCCCTTGAGAGGTGACAACAGGGAGGGTGAGAATCGAGCGGGAGATGTAGTCAAGTTCCGCCTCGATTGTTTTCTTATGGCTGTAGGGGGCGTCGGGCGGCAGTGCCTGCACATCAGGGATGTTAAGGGTTTCCCCTGTCACAGCGACATAGCCAACCAGACTGCTGCGATCGAGGGGAACAGCAAAATATTCCAGGGATTTTTCGGGGTGAGAGCTATTCTGGGAGACAGCAAAACAAATGTAGGGGATAGCATCTTCCCGATCGATTAAGTAAATACTACCGGCATCACTTTGAGTCAAAAGTCTCGCCTTACGCAGCACTAAACTCAGGAAAGTACGTAACTCATACTTCTGGGAGACAACTTTAATGAGAGTTAACAGGTTGGTTACAGTCTGTTCCAGGCGGGTGACTTCTTCCGACATAGATTTAAGGTGTTCTTGCTCCATAGTACCTTGCTTATTCCCCCAGTTGTTCTGGGATAGCCGGTGGAGTGGACTCTTCTAGCTTTTGATAGCGAGCTTTCAGGGATTGAAATCTTCCTACCTTTGGTTCTGCTTGGGGTTCCTGAGCAGGGGATTGGGGTTGTGGTGCAGGAGAGGGGGTTACTTCTTCCATAGATACTCCCTGAGGCTGCTCCTCCGCTTTCTCGCTATTGGATGGGGCAGCAGGGATTTCCTGAGCCTTGATCGCTTCCTCTGTAGGAATAGGGGTAGCTTTTTCCTGGGGCTGTACCTCCATCATTTCTTCCGTAGGAGCAGGTGGCTGTTCCACCTTGGCTTTCTTCCTAAAGAGCTGGAAGCGAGGTTGCTTAACTGGTGGGGGAGCCTCCAGTGGGGGTGTAGTTACTTCTGGCGGGGGAGGAACAGGGGCAGCTGGCGTTGGGGGAGCAGACTCCTGTGGAGGGGTGGTTACTTCCGAGGTGGGAGAAACAGGGGCGGCTGGCGTTGGGGAAACAGACTCCAGGGGGGGCGTGGTCACTTCTGGCGAGGGGGTGATAGGAGTAGGTGAGTAGTTAGGGTCGACAATTTGCTCTACATTGGCAGGAACTTGCCCCTGGAGGATAAGGGAAAGGGGGTCACGTTGTTGGGGATCGTAGGTAACAATCTGGGCAATGGAGTTAGAGAGGTTAGGCAGAGGATTACCCACGGGATCAAGGAATTCTAGTTTGATCCAATTTCTGCCTGGTTTTAGCCCCTTCAAATAGAGAGGGTGCCAATCCTCGATCGTGAAACTATCGCCATTGACCGTTGCCCGCACTTGCCAACTCGGGGGCTCTTTACTATCTAGCAAAGAAGCGGGGACAGGGGCATTGTGCAAGTAAAAATCCAAGAGGACAGTATCACTGCCAACAGTGCCAATGGGGCTATGGTAAGTCAAAACAGGGGTATCGGGGCGGAGAACATGTTCTCCTGTACGGGTGAGGACATGAAAAGTAGTCTGGGCATAGGCCCCTTCATTTTTGAAACTTTCATCCCAGGGACGGGAGGCAAACACCCGTATAGTGTGGGTACCAGGGGTGACATTCTCGAATACAGCGGGAGTAGTGGGGTCATAAATCTGCCGTGCTTCCCGTTCATCCAACACCACATCCAGGTGGGGACCCAGCCCCATCGCACTCTGGAAAATAGGCAAATCCTTTACCTCGACTGCTACTTTGACGGTGGTATCAGATAAAACTTCGTCGCTACGGGGACTGACAATTGTCACCTGGGGCATATAACGATCGAGGGTACGGCTGAGGCGTTGAATGATGTCAGGGGGAGAGACTTCACTGATGCTCAAGGTATTGACACGACTGGATTTAGCCACCTTACTCCCACAGGCAGAGAGGACTACTGCCAAAACCACCATCAACAGTAGAATGTAGACCCGCTGTAATTTATCCCACATAGCATTAGATTTTGCTGACCACTAAGGCAATATAGCCGAAAATGTACAATATGCAAAAAGACATATTGGTAAAGTTAACAATGCTAGAAGTTCGTGGTTTACCTGCTCCTCTGCAGACTGCCTTTTCCCAAAGACGTGCCCTCAAGATTATTGCAGGGCTGAATAACTTCGATGCTGTGTCTGTCAAACAAATCGTCCAAGCTGCCCATGAGGGGGGGGCGACTTTTGTCGATATTGCTGCCGATCGGGGTCTCGTCCAGGTAGCCAAGGAACATACTGATCTACCTATTTGTGTTTCCGCTGTGGAAGTCCACCAATTGGTAGAAGGGGTAAACGCAGGGGCAGACCTTGTGGAAATTGGCAATTACGACTGTTTTTATCGATCGGGCAGGAGATTTACCGCCGAGGAAGTAATAAACCTGACTCGATCGGTACGTACCCAGCTACCCTACACCCCCCTCTCTGTCACTGTACCCCACACCCTCCCCCTGAGTGAACAGGTACATTTAGCGGAAGAGTTGGTACGTTTAGGGGCAAACATTATCCAAACCGAAGGGGGCAAGAGCGCTAATCCCATCCACAGCGGTACTCTAGGCATGATGGAAAAAGCAGTCCCTACCCTCGCTGCTGCCTATGAAATCAGTCGAGCGGTGAAGGTACCAGTCCTTTGTGCTTCGGGGATTACCAATGTCACTGCACCTTTGGCGATTGCGGCGGGGGCAGCGGGAGTAGGCGTGGGTTCAGCAGTACGCCAACTCAAGGATATGGTAGCCATGGTAGCAGCAGTGCGTGCCCTCCGAGAAGCCCTAGAAAAAGATCACTCTGGAGTCAAAACCCCGATTACGCATGTCGCGATTTAGTTCCTCTGCACTACCCCGATCGGGGTAGCCCTTGATTTCAATATAAGCCCCCCGTTCAGAGGCAGAAAGTTTGGCAGTGGGTACGATTTGTTTTACTCTAGCCAAAATATCCTCTGACACCGTGGGGATAATGACAAAGTAGCGGTTGCGTTGGGCAAAGGCTTGCAATTCCTGTCCCACGGTACTGGTAGTAGTTGGCAAAGGGGATGGAGGGGGGGTAACTATGTTATTGCCGTTAGGAGCGGGGCGGGTAATTTCGATTGCTCCTGGCGGGGGAGTGGGTTCCACTGTACTCGGTACATTTGGAAGGAGCACAGGTTCCGGGTTAGAAGCAGGCTGACCAGGCACCGTAGATACAACCGTAGTAGGGGCTGGATTAAAACCATTAGGGCCAGGTAAGGCGGAGCTAGGTAATCTGCCAGTGACACGGGCAATTTCTACAGGTAATCCCAAGGCACGCAGTTCATCCGATCGCTTTTGTGCCAAATTCAAATTAGTGTAGCGTCCCAGTTGAAGTACCCGTCTACCTGAATCCAAACTCCCAGTAAAGGCATCGGGAGCAATAGTTTTAGCCTGCTGAATGACAAAGGGGTCGTCACTGTTGAGGTAGACCAAGTACTGACTATCCATGACCTGGGCATAGGCACATAACTGCACTGCTAGAATTGCCCAACTGCCAATGTAGATACCCTTCATACTCTTTTCTGTCGCCTCTGGGCTTAGCTTACCATAGGTGTCATAATTTGTCTTAATCAGTCAGAAGTTGATTGCCTAGGCACCACAACGGACTAAACTAAAGGGAATATGTTCCCTTGGGCAAGATGATTAACTACCTGATTACAGTTTTTATTCAGGCGGCAATCTACGCTTTGTTTAGTTTGGGCTTAAATTTGCAGTGGGGTATAGCCGGTCTAGTCAACTTTGGTCATGTGGCTTTTGTCACCATTGGTGGCTATGCCGTTGCTCTCCTAACCCGCACAGGGGGGTTACCTTGGTCGGTAGCGGTGTTGGTGGGGGTGGGGCTAGGGATTGTGTTAGCTTTGCTGGTGGGCTTTACTACTTTGAGATTACGGGAGGATTATTTAGCTATAGTCACGATCGGTATTGCCGAAATCGTACGTTTAATCACTAACAATGAAGAGTGGCTTACCCAGGGGACAAGGGGGGTATTTGGCTATCAGATTCCTTTTCTTACCGCGGTTGCTCCCCAGCAATATAACTTTTTATTTGCCCTCGGTTTGGTGGTCACGATCGCCTTTATTTTTTGGCAGTTAGAGTGGTTAATCCGATCCCCCTGGGGGAGAGTCCTCAAAGCAATTCGGGAGGACGAAACAGTAGCCACTGCCCTTGGCAAAAATGTTTTTGCCTACAAATTACAAGCCTTTATCTTTGGCGGTGTCATTGCTGCTATAGCGGGAGCCTTTTTTGCCTGGTATTTGAAAGCTGTTTACCCTACTACCTTTACTGCCCTGATGACCTTTGAGGCATGGACGATCGTGGCGATCGGAGGCGCAGGGAACAACATAGGAGTACTGCTAGGGGCAATTTTCTATCAGTTCTATACTACTATTCCCCGCTTTCTCCCTGAGGCAATCAAGCAAGCATTAGGGGGTGGCAGAATTGAGGCAATCCAGGTAATTTTAATTGGTCTTACGTTGATAGCTGTAATGGTGTGGCGACCCCAGGGTTTACTGGGCAAAAAAGCAGAGCTGGCTCTAAGACGTTAGGGTGACGGTCAGTTGGTAATTGCCAATTAAACCATTAAAGTTGCCGCTTGCTGGTCGCAAAGGACTGTAGTCGAAGTTATCAACATCACTCACACCAATAAAGTAAGTCCCTCCTGTCGTTTGGCGAAATTCTATGACGGATGTCTTAAACTGAGTAGCCAAGGCAGGCACTGCCGCCGATCGGTCTTCTGCTATAACTGCCCCAGCACTGTCAAAAATCTTCAGCCCTGGAATCAAGCCACTACTCAAAGCGAGGATGGACACACTGGCTGTAATGCCCATACCAGGTAATAAATCCAACCTATAAATATCTACATCTAGTGCTGCTGGCAGAAAAGGATTATTGCCAATGTAGCCATCGACTTGGACAGAGGGGGTGCGACCACTGATACTGAGGGGAGTGGCTTGGGGGAGGCTATCATTAGGTTCTTGCCCTGGTCTGCCCTCTAGTGTTACTGTCAAGCGGTAGCTGCCTGTATTACCAGGTCGACCACTGCCTAGTACGAGAGGGTCATAGGCATTGTTGGCAAAATCACTCACTCCCACAAAAAAGCGGCCGGAAACAGGCGCAACAAATTCTAATAAGGAGTCCTGACTATTGCGACCAGGGTCATCATCATTGAATGCCAACTCCCTGCCTCCTGCATCAAATACCCGCAAAACACTGTCTAAATCACTCAAAGGCGGTGTATCGATGCGCAGAACTAAGCGATCCCCGGCACTCATCTCTAGGCTGTATAAATCCCGATCGCGCCCGCCCTGGGCATTATTGCCGATCGCGCTATTAAAGACTCTTTGTCCTGGCAGAGCTGAACTCAGACCCGTTGGTATAGCCGTTGCTGGCACATCATCTAGAACCTGCTCTGGGGGAGCACCATCCACCGCGATGGCAATAATGTAGCCGCCCCCCAACTGGCTGGGACTGGGTTGACTGACTAAGGGGTTGTAGGTAGCGTTAGTCCGATCGCTCAAGCCTAAAAAATAAACACCAGTGTTGGGAGCGACAAATTCCAAGTAGGCATCCCTAGTATCAGGTCTGGCATCATCATTGCTAGCTAGCAAATTCCCCTGGGCATCAAACAACCTTAAAAACGAGTCTAGATTACTTTCCCTGAGGGTTTGGGTTTTGACCTTGAGTTTGTCCCCTGCTTCCAGGGTCACCGCGAAGACATCCACATCCCCTGCAGTGATAAACCCGCTCTTGACAAAAGCCCCCGGTTGTTGCGTGCTCAAGCCTGTAGGGATTGCTGTAGCAATTGTATCATTCGGCTCTAGAAGAAAGTCCCCAGCATGTCTAGTCAATTCCAAAGTATACGTTCCCCTACTCCCCGCCACCAGGGGTGTACCACTGAGAATCCTAGCTGGGTCATAGCTGATGTTGTCTCTGCTACTGATTGCAACAAAATAGGCACCAGAGGCAGGGGCAATAAAATCAAACCTAGTTAACCTCAATTCACTGACCACAGGCACGCCCAGGGAGTCAAAAATTTGTACAGCGGTACGGAGAGAGCCACCAGGTAACAAACTGAGGGATAAAATGTCTCCCCTCTCCATCTCCACGCGGTAAAAATCCACATCAAGGGCAGGGGCTGTCTCCGCCAAGTTGCGGAAGGCTAAGTTGCCAATCTCCTCTCTAACCCTAAACGTGCTCCCCGCTAGTAACCCCGTAAAACTAGCCAAAGCAATACTGTCATTTGGTTCCATAGCCAACTATCCCCCCAGGCAATGTTAACGTTCGGGATAGACCGCAATGGCTTCAATCTCAATCAACCAGCCAGGAACCACTAGACCAGGTAGACCGACAGTCGATCGAGCAGTCTTGACAGTAGTGGCACCAGGTTCGGGCGGGGGGGCAGCCGTCAAGCGGGGACTACGGGTAATTGCTGTAGCACTGGTAAAGGTGGCAGCGCGGTTAGGGTTATCCTTATCGAAAAAGCGGGCATAGGCACGAAACCAACCCTGGTAGTCGTAGGTAGGTTCACCGGGAAAGTCTTTGTCTGTAGGACGTAGCCCATTGGCAAGCGCCTGGTCAATTTCCGCCCTGGGTACAGCTTGTAAGATTCTATTCCCTCTGGAGTCCGTGACAAAACGAGTACGCAGGTAGGGATCGGGCACCAAAAAAGCAGTTAGATAGACAACATTATCAAAGGTCAAACCCTGGGCGGTCAGCAACGCCTGAATTCGTCTGAGGGTATTAACTGCCTGCTCCTCCGTCGTGCCATAGCGGCGGGGGTCAGAGGTAGGGGGAACTCCTTCACCGTCAAAGAATACTGGTACAACCCCAGGCTGATTAGGAGAAGCATCCTGTCCGGCAAAGGCAGTTTCAGGAGGAACACCCGCTGGCAGCAGACTATCCAAAGTAGGGGGGACAGTACCACTAGAAAAGTACAACGCCCGCCCCGCCGGAATTGCTACCCCACTGGCAATAGTGCTTGTGGCAGGTACAGGAACACTCCTACCAGGCAAAGTGGAAACTAAACGATCGAGTCTGAAAGGCAGGGCACCAGAAATTCTTGCTCCTTCCCCTGCGCTGCCAAAGAAAGTAACCGCTGTAGGAAATGTCACCCCCTGGGCACGAACATAGCTAAATACTCCCACCAAAAGGAGCGCCACAGTACACAGACTAACTGCCCACTTCCACTGCTTTAACATTCTCTCTTTCATGTTCATGACTTATCCTAACTGATTGATTTGTTGCACAACTAACTTCGCCGACTCTATAGCACCAGCTAACCAACCGGTGAGATTACTCATGTGTTCCCCCGCTAGCCAAATATTGCCATCCCTACTACTGAGGGTGGAGACAACGCTAGCAGGATAGGTATCAATGCCACTGCTTGACCAGCCCCCCAAACTGTACTTAACAGCGGGCCAATAAACTGACACACCCGATACAAAAGTTTGATTCAACTGCGGGTGAATTTTAGCTGCCTGGGCAACAGCAATTCTGATACGATCGCTATCGCGCAGCAGACCGAAGTTAGCCGCATTGACCCCGAAATTGTAATACCCTACCAATACCCCCCGATCGGAACCAAAACCACTGGAGGGGTACCAAATTGTACTGAGTTGGGGGATAAAGTTAGCCCCTGGGACAGAAGTATTAAAGCTACAGTTAGTAATGCCCCCATAGATGTCCTCGTCCTCTTCCCAAAAACGGCGATTGGTTTCAAAAGCAGCTTTACCTGTCACAGCATAGTTGCGACCAACTTGGTCGATGGCACTGACCATAGCCGCACTGAAATCGGTTTTGCCCGCATTTGCCAGTAACCGCAGGACAGAGAGCGGGATAGTACAAATACAGTAATCTCCCTCAAAAGTACCCTGGGTAGTGACAACTCTTACACCACTACTAGTCTTGCGAATCTCTGTCACTTCTGCATTGTAACGGACTCTTGGACCAACACTAGGCTGACGGATAAACCCCTGCACGATCGCGTCTATTCCCCCTACGGGTTCGTACATCAACATCTGCTGCTCCGAGCCTGATTCGAAGGCTTCATAGTTGGCAAATCGCAGTGCTAGTAAATCTGCCAGGGTATAGGGTTTGCCAGAATTACCCCGCCTACCGACTGCTCCTGGGGCTTCCCCCGTCTCCACATTTGTATCTACATCAAAGTTGGACCAGCCTCGCCGCGAACCACCTGTGTAGGCAAACCCCGTTTCCCTAGTACCTAGAGCACCATAAGTACGGAGAAATTCTAACAACCTTTCTTTATCCACACCGCTCAATTCCTGGTCTAGGGCACCTTTGTCCACCGCCTTTGCCAACAGTTCGGATAAGTAACCCCTTGTATCCGCCAGAGCAGCTCTTACTCTGATCTTTTTACCTGCCAGCCTGCCTCCCACCGGCGCATTGTTGCCACTGATAGAGATTGTGGCTCCCGCCTCATTGAAGTAGTATTGCTGGCGGTTGAGGTTAGAAAAGACTTCTAGGGCAACTCCCAGTTCGCGACAGTAATCCAGTGTGACATGGTGTTGCGGAATCCGAGCTGGACCCGGATTGAAATATTGTCCGCGACTGAAGTTGGCAGTGATGATCTGGTTAGGGGTAGTACCTGCGCCTGCAGAACCTGTAGCAGCCACTGCTATCTCCTCAAAAGAATCTCCGTCCCGCAGAGTCCAACACCTGCCCCCTGGTCGGTTGCGGGCTTCCAGGATGACTGTGTCATAACCAACCTTGCCCAATTCATAGGCAGCAGTTAGCCCTGCCACTCCTGCCCCAATGATGATCACTCGCCGTCTTTCCTTCGGTCGTGTGAGGCGAACTGGTCCAGTCTGGGCTTTAGCAGGATTGGCAATTAAATCCAGAGCACGCATGGCTGCATAAGTAGAACCACCTGCTGCAGCAACTCTGATTAAAAAATCCCTTCTTTTCATCGGAAAACAGCCCTTATCTTAGCAAGAATCGAAACCCCAAAAGACACAAAAGTCCTGTCTGCAGATAACAGTGATCAGTCTTCCGTGCCAAGAAAACTCTTAGCCCTACCGACTAACCTAACCTGCTTCTAACGTTTTTGTCCGCCTTATTGAGATTGCTAAAGGCTAGTACAGGGCACTAGACTTTTATGTGTTGTAGAATACATTTGCCAGTTCTTTTACAGTTTTTAATATTTTCCGCTGATAGAGTGATTTAGGCTAGCTGTAAATTGAGCTAGTTCGCAAGTGATATTTTTGTCCTATTGCTTGTGCTTGGAATGAGCATGTACAGTTAGCTTCTGGGTTGAGGTAAAACCAGACATCTACTGGTATTAAGCTTTTTTCATCTTTTATCATTTGACACTATGGAATGACCTCGATCGTTGGCAAACTTCATCCACAGCTTAGGTGATTAATTTTAAATAAGGACAGTAACTCTTAGATACTTGGTAGATTGGCAAGCAAACCAGATTTTATAGCTACAACTGTCCAAGTGAGCCAGAACTGACCGAAAAGCTTCTGCTGTGAGCTAGTTCTTTGGTCTCTGCTAGTACATCAAATCAAGTTATCTCCTTACTGGCTTTGCCGCATAAACTTCTGAATACTCACTTTCAATCAATTTAATCATTGCAAAGTTTCGCTCAAAGTTTTGCTGTCACAGCGTTAAAAGTTTAAAACTATTTCACCCTACTACTCTTTGGTATCAGGAAACCTTCGCATTGAACTGGGTATGACTTGAAAATCATCACTAGACAAGGGAATGTTCAGCCAGAGCAGTTTTTCCATACCAGTAACGTAAATCGTAGAATCTTGCCCCTGAAATATACGTCCATCCAAAACAGGTCGATAGAGATAGTAAATAAAATCACTAGGGATTCCCAGTTGATTAAAGAATTCTTGTCTGACAAAGAAAGCATTGCAGACAGTACAACAAACTAGCTTGTAACCCTTTGCGGCTGCTAAGTGGGTTAGCGCTAACAAGGAACAACCTTGCTTTATTGAAGAGTCCTTGGCTTGAATAAACATCACATCATTCGGAATGGTTGGATTGAATTCTATGACCACTAACTTTGGCTGAAACTCTCTGAGGCTCTCCCAAATGAAGTAGTCAATTCCATCCACATCAATTGAAAGCAAATCAAAGTCTTGTGGAGCATCAATTGATTTAAGTACATTGTCTAAGCTGTTTTCTCCCTCAAACTCAATAAACCGATTAATACATGCAACCTTCTGATTTTGACCATGATTTTTCAGCAGCTCCCTGTAGCTATCTTAATTTGCTTCTATGAAAGCACCTGACCAGCCCTTGTTTACTATTAGATTATAGCAGTTAGAAAAATATTTACCGTCCCATGCACCAAACTCAACACAATACTTGTGGCTAGGAGGTATGATCTCGAATATTCTCTGGATGATACCATCTTCGCCAAACTGAGAAGTGACATTCGATGCAAAATTGAGCAGTGGAGACACTATGGGGAAAAAGTCTACCTTCTGTAACCGGTATGGAGAATTGCTTGCCACTTCCTAACCTCCTTTCTCCTCTACAACTGACTAACCGCAACTTTAGCAGATGTAACTCACGAAGACAAGACTAAACCATAAGTGGCTATAAGCTTAGCCTACATCCTTTCTTTTCTGCCGCCACTCTTCCACAAGCTGTAGGTAAACATTACTCAACTTTTGAGCAAAAAGTTTTGTGTTCCTAAAGGGTGGGGCAAGCATGGCAGTCCTTATTTTCTGCCTATAACTTTCCCTGAGAGAGTTGTCTGTACCTAAACGAACCGCAAGACTGATGTAGTCCTCCACACTCCTTGTCACCAATTCTTCCAAATCAATTTCTTGTAGCAGGGCCCCAGCCTGAGCTTGACGTAAATACTTGCCTTTGAGAGTAACAACTGGAACTCCTGCATCGAGAGGGTCGAGGATGGAAAAAGCTCCTGTGAAAGGGAAAGAGTCTAAATAGACATCTGTAATACTACCCAAGAAAGATACAAGGTCATTTCTACTAGGGAATCTGTCTTGCAATACAATCACTCTATTATCTTCAATACCATGAAGCCTTGCCAACTCCAAAAAGTATCTCTTATAAGAAATTTTTAGTCCTTCAAGGAGTATCCACCCTGAATAAAATGGATAGATAAGGAGGTATGAATTAGGGCAGTTCTTGAGGATAGTTATCCATGCTCGACAAACCTCAGGAGAAGATTTGACAGGATTAGCACCAGAAGTGTAGACTGTAGCCCCGATCGGAATACCAAAATCAGCCCTAGAAAAAGATTGAAGAGAAGTAGATGTTTCGGCAAAAAGTGAACTAAAACATAGTCCTGAGCCATCTACAGTCACTAGTTTCTCTGTGTATGCTTCAGGCTCCGAGTTTGCCTCTGAGTATGTTCCCGAAAGAAAGTAGTCAACATTGGCAATTCCTGTAGTAATCGGGCACAAAGGTGTAGCAATCTGTACCCTTGCTAATCTGTAGTGTGACAGAGTGCTGGTAAGATAGCCAAAATTAAAGGTAATATTTGTTCCAATTATTAACAAATCAAGATCATCCGATCGGATTAGACTTACGGCTTCATTGAGATCTGCGGGGAGAAGTCTGTGTAAGTGTGCTACTTGGGGCATAGCATCATGAATCGCGAAGGAGTAGAGGTAAGTTTGAAACCTATCATCGTCTAAATTTTGGATATAAGGTAAACCAGCATTGATGTCTGCACCTCCTGTATTATTAACGAGTATTCCAACTCGGTACCTATTTCTGTCTCCTATTGTGGTAAAAGTATGATCCAAGTTTGTACTTGGATTACTCAGCTGCAACAATCTCATCACCAACTTTGATATATTAGAACGTAGATTGGTTGATGCTTTGGCAGATAGATAAAGGTTGAAATAGTAAAAATTAGAGATGAATTTAGGTAAAATAGCCACCCAATCTGCCTTATTTTCATCTAGGCAGTTAGTAAATATATTTAGTCTCGCTTCTATCAGATTGTAGTATTCCTCATATTCTTTAGGATAAGTTGAAAATATAAAACTGTAGTTCAGGTATGTGCAGACATAGTAGTTGAGAAAGCATCCTGTAAGATTAAAGCGATGGAAAGGAATTTCTAATTGATGGGGCATTTTGTAGAGACGCAAAGCTAATAAAAGTTGCATCACACCACTTTGTTGCGAATTTTCTAACATTTGATTGCATCTTTGTGTCATCTTTTTAACTGCTCCTTCCTCATCTTCTTCTAGTGGAAACCTGTAGTTACGCTGACACAATGACAAAGAATCTACTAATGGTTCTAGAAAACTGGCAAACAAATTCACTAGTGATTCGTCATCTAGCTTGATAATAAACTGGGCTGACCGCTTTCTTACCGATCGGTACACTTCCAATAACCTGTCATACACAACTTCATTTTTAGCTACAGAGCACTTATAGAATAGATTTACAATACTGACTGCTAAGCAACTTACCCAAGCGTATTGATGATTTGGATCACTAACATCTAAAAGGTCAGCAAATTCAGCTAATCTTCCCGTAGCCTCTAGATATTGCTCTACTCGATTGTTATGGATTACATCATTGATAAAAGCAGAAAGCTCTGCCCGTTTTTTGTCTTCTACACTAAGACTTACTTCAGGTTCTCTAGGTTTAATAGCAGCTAACACTCTTTCTTTATATTTCGGGGCATAGTCAGTACCAAAGACCCGATCGTGGACTAGTAAAGCATGACCAGCCAAGTCCCAGTGATTATATGCTGCGTGGGCAATCACTGCTAAGGCGAGTAATTTCTGTGATGGCAGACTATAAATCCGATCGTAAGCTGGAACGTAAACAAAATCAGCCCATGCCTGCTGACTGTAAGTACCTAGTTCCCCAAAACTGAAAGGTAGACAAGTGCGTCCACTGATCCTTTCCAAGTGATGAAAATAAAACCCATTTTGCCTAAGATAAATGTCAACATCACCAAACAAAGGCTGGTTTTGATAAAGATCAATGAAGCAAACTTCAGTGTGTAAAACGACAATTTGCTTTAGCTTCTTTCGCAGCCCCTCCAAAATATTTAGCTCGAACCCTTGAGTATCTAGATGAAGATAGTCAATATCCGTAATATCTTGGATATCATCAAGTCTAATTGTTTGCACTGTTTCAACATTTCTGATGGCAAATTCATTAGGCACAGTCTCTATATAATGGTGAATAGCATAATTGGGTACTAAAATTGAAGAATTATAGGAATCTTGTAAGATATGAAAAGCCCTAAGCTTACCATCTCCGATCGCGTAGGGAAGATACTTGTAGCATTCAAATCCCAAAGTTTTGTTTCGATCATCTGCTAACTGTTGTAGCTTAATATACTCTTCATTATTTGGCTCAAAACCTACTAGAGTTGCTAGTCTCTGGTCAAGTAAGGTATAAAATCTTTCATCTCCTCCTGTCCAAGAAGCACCAACTGCAACAACCTTGACTAGAGGAGTGTTAGAACCTAGAATCTCCCTGATATCAAACATATTCTATACTCCATCCTTGTTTCTTAGTGGCTACCACATTGAGACTAATTAATTCTCCTCTAATACAAAAATTAGAGCAATCATTAAAAATGTTAAATCTTTCAACCTGTTGTATGTTTATAAATCCGGCCATACTCAAGTAGTAGTAAAGAATTTGGTAATCAAAGCCTACTTTGTGAACGTCATATATATTCGTCTGAGTACCATATAGAATAGCCATTATCCGCAGCTTTTCCTCAAAAGATATACCCGGTCTAGTATAAAGCCAGCAAAGCTTATCCAAGTCAGGAACACTCAGGTAAATTATTCCACCAGGCTTAAGAACTCTATACCACTCTTTTAACACATTCAACACTTCCCCACTTATGCCATGGTGAAAGTGTTCAAGTACATGGCTAGCATAGATGGCATCACAACTATTACTAGGAAATTGACTAAGATTAGTGGCATCTGCTACAAAATCAACCTCTGGTCTTGGCTCAACATCGAGTATTTTCCAGTCAGGATGTTTTTCTCTCCCTCCAATATGCAGCTTCATACTTTTGCCTCCCCATAGACTTCCTTAATGTAAAGGTCGGTGACTAATTTGAGTAGGTCTTGGGCAAACTTCCTCGGATTCCATAGAGGAGAAAGATTATCAGGGTCTCTAGCTTTTTTTAGATGTTCATGGACTGACAGGCGCAAATCCCGATCGGTGCCGTACCTGACACCCCATTCAATGTATTCCTCCCAAGAGTAACCAATCCCTGTCTCTATACCCAGTGTGGAGAGGAAAGAAAGACCCATCCTAGCGAAAGCAGTATCTCCCACATGGGTAACAGCTGGTAAACATGCGTAGAGGGCTTCCATGTTCTGGGTGCCACCGTTATAGGGGTAGGAGTCAAGAAATACATCTGCCACACGATAAATCCCCCTATGCTCTTCTTCTGTTCTAGTTTTAGCTACTACTAGCACTCGCCTGGGGTCAACTCCTTGTTCCTCGCATTCCCTCTGATAGATAGCCCTTACTGCTGCCACGTCCCCAGTCCCTTTGCGGTACAGAATCGAGTTCTCTACTCTCTTGAGAATACTAACATGAGCTTTAGCTGTCGCTACATTGAACTTGCGGGCAGAAGGCGTGTACAGGTAAACTACTTGGTCTTCACTAATTCCCAAGCTACGTCTAATGGCTTCCCGATCGAGACGTACATGAGCAAGATAACCGATCGACATATGGGAGTCTGGCATGCGGACGAGTTTTTCGGTATAGCAGTCTTCTACACCTTCAGGATGAGTATACCAATCGCCAATAAAATAATTTTCCTCAGAAGTAAAAGGAGCATCAAAGCCCAGCCAGCTACACCGCACAGGGGCAAGATAAGAATTTAGCAAATGTAGATGGTGGGGAGCTGTGACAGAATCAAGTTCAATCAACACATCTATTTCATCCTTCAGTATCTCTTCACATACATCATGAATAGCTCTTGCTTTGGTGGAGGGGTTAAAAAATTTAGCTGCCACTGCCTCAAATTGTTGCGTACGACTATCTTTATCTTTTATTTTATCTGTGGAATAAAGATTAACAGTGGTTAGAGTAGCCAGTTCTGCGATGGCATCAAAGCTACACCATCCTACCGAATGCCTACGGAAGTAAGGGGAAACAATACCTATGGTGAGGTTGCGATCGAGGGTTTTACTCTCTCTTTGCTTATCTATACGCACTTGCAATCTCTGCTTGCAACCTTCTCGATCGATTGCCGGCAAAACCATCTTTTCTGTGTAAAGTTTACCAATTTTCTTCGCCAAGTTGCAGTTTAACCGCCTGTCATCCCGAATATCCTGCATATTGAAGATAATACTGGTATAAAGCCAGGCAATTTCCGAAGGGGGTAGCTTATTTACTCTCTCTTCATCTTCCATCAGCTCCTCTAATTCCCTAACCTGGTTCAGAAGACGTTCATCCTGATTTAAGCCTGCATGAAGCAGAGCACTCATTAATGCCATAGTTGTTTCTACTAAAGCACGATCTTTACATAGGCGAGCGAATTCCCAGGCAGACTGCCGCCACTTTAGCCAAGCATCATCACGACCAAAGTGATTGGCGAGTTTATTGTAGGCATTGCATAACTGACTATGAGCCGCTACGTAATAGGGACTGAGCTTGAGAGCTTTTTCTAGATGTGCAATCCCTTCATCAACCATGTTCAATTCAACTAAGGTTTTACCTAGCTCCAGTTCAAATTCCGGGTTATCGGGTTGTATTTGCACTAGTTTTTCTAGGGTTTGAATCGCCTCTTGATGCCGTTCTAATTGAAGCAGTGTCCGAGCTAACTGCATTAGCACAACCTTATTGTCGGGCTGCATTTCTACTGCGCGGTTAAGAAATTTGAGTGCCTTTTCATAATCCCCCCGTCCACTCTCAACCGCACCAAGGTCAAGGTAATTTTTAGCACCGAGTAAGTCTGGCTGTAACTCTAGAGCTTGGTCTTTGTATTTTTCTGCTTCCTCTACCTCTCCCTTTTTCTTCAGTAGATTTCCCAGCATCCAGTAGGCTTTTGCTAGCTTTGGATCAATTTCGATCGCTTTTCTATAAAGTGCTTCTGCTACCTCTAGTTGCTCTGCACACACATGAATTGTAGCCAAGTTAGCGATTACACTAGCTTCATCAGGCTTAAGTTCCAGTAGTTTTCTATAGCAACGCTCCGCCATCGCCAAGTCACCGTGGATTAGGCACTGATCACCCACCTCTTTGAACTGCATGATATACCCTTCTGTGTCCCAGCGGTGTAAAAGTTCTTTGTAGATAGGCACTAGATACTCCGTGAGGCTTTGGGGAGAGAAGGGGTCATCCGCCATGATCTTGGCAATTTTTTGCCCCCATTCTTGCCGTAGTTCTTTACTTTGAGCAAGTTTTATAGCTAACTCTTTGTATTCACCAACTGTTGTTGTTACCATTTCATCAAGCTGTAAGTACCTCAGAATAGCAGCCCCCTGGCGAGTACGAAGCTGTTTGCCTTCTAACTCCACGATCGGGATGTTAGCTTCAAGCGCATCCGCCATACTGTGGGTCCCGCTCATTGGGAAAGAGTCTAAGTAAATATCACAGATTTTTAATAACTCAACACAGTCAGCAGGGGAAGGTAGTTTGTCGCCTATAATCAAAACCCGATCGGAATTTACACCATATTCAGACAAAATACTGACAACAAAGTCATTAAAACTAACAACAGGATTAAAATCACACCAACTACCTCCAAACGGATAAAGAATCAAATAACTATTAGGAACTTCAGCAAGAATTTCTGCCCATGTTCTGACCAATTTAGGGGTAAACTTGACAAAAGCTGTCCCAGAAGCAAAGATAATTGCATCAGAGGAGAAACCTAAATCCGATCGATTAAAACTAATACTAGCAGGAGCTGGAGGTATCTCTCTAGTAGCAAATCTATGAATAGCGCCAGGTAAAATTACTAATTCCTCTTTGTAGAAATTTTGTGCAATGTCTAGCTCCGCATCTAGTTCTCCTAAGAAGTAGTAGTCAGCGTATTTACAACCAGTTGTACAGGGAGATTGAGATAGAACAATCTGAACACGAGCTAGGCGATGGCAACAAAGTTGGTATGTAATATCACCAGTGCCTACAATATTCCTAGCAATCAAAATAATATCTAGATCATCGCTACGTATAGTCCTAACCCGATCCAACAGCTCTCCCTCCAGTAATGTAACTCTATCTACTCTACTGACGAGTCTCTCATAAACTTCGGGTTGAGCAGGAAGTACTAAGTAAAAGAAAATCTCAAATTCCTCCCTTGGTAAGTAACCAAAGAACGGAAAGGCTGTAGTTATTTCATTTCGATTAAGCCAAACTCCAATTACTCCAATCCTAATTTTTGTTCTGTCCGACTGACGGGGAGAGATTAAATGCTCAACAGGAATACCTTGCAATCTGATGGTCTCTTCTGTAATTTCCGCCCATAAACTCATTAATGGCTTTAAATTTTGTTCACCCATCAATATCGGTGGGAAATTACAGGATGACAATTTCTCCCGTGCAATTTTTAGCCACTGAGGATTATTTCTAGAAGCGAAGAATAAGTTACGAAATACGGTTAATACTTTGGTCTTGTAGTTAACATATTCTTCCACATCATCATCCCTAAACCACAGAAACAACCGATCGATAAACTTGTTCCAGTAGAAGTTCATAAACCAGTCACTTAGAGGGATACTGACGAAAGGAACTACCCTGTGGGGCAAATCATAAAGTCCCAGAGCCAGCATGATTTGTATTTGCTTCCCCTCTAATTCCCCTTGGGCATAAAACTCGCTCTGCAATTTCTTGACTGCTTCCTTTTCAGAGTCACTAAGACGACATTGACTTAAATCGATGAATCGAAGAATATGGGTGTAGTAGTGCTCAATTGCTGTTGGAAAAACTTTAGATAGAGTGTCGTTAGAGAGCTGTAGCAGATACTCAACCACAAAGTTGCGAATATCCCTAACCATCTGTAACACTCTGTGGCAAGTCTCTCCATCTGCTCCTGTTTCGGCTTTGATGTAAACTGTATACAGCAACTCAAAAGCTTCAAAGGCAATTTTACAGGGTGTTGTAAGAGGTAGTGGATATAAACAACCCCAAAGAGCTGATAAAGCTGCGGGCACATTATCGGCTAAAACAAGCTCTCTGGCGCGATCGAGACCTAATTGGCGGTCTTTACCCACTAACCTTACAGCATAGTAGGGAATAAACCAGTGGGGCAATTCCACATTTTGACTGTTACGAAAAGCAGAGCTTTGATTCAGTGGTTGATACAGAGTTATACCTAACAGAGCAACCACCGGTCGCACCGAAATAATACTTTCACATTGATGCAGAAACTCTTGATCAATCGCTGGTAAAATTTGATCCTGATCAATTGGCTGAACAGCAAGGGCTATTAGTTGATGCAATGGACGAATATAATTTTCAAAGTTTTCCTCTACGTCGGATATAGAAGCTTGAAGGAGAGCGGTAATCAATTCTCGACGACTTTGCCTCAGTAAATCTAGAGCAGAGCTGTAAAGTTGCGGGTTCATTAAAATCTTGAAGTAAGCATTGTTATCCTCCCCTATTCCCATAACCTTAGTCAGGTTAGATAGTGCTTCTTGCCATTTAGCCGCTGCAATGTACTCAAGCGCTAACTTCAAGTATTCCATATACATTTAGACTTAGGTTTGTGGTATTGTAGCATAAAAAAGAAAAAATCGCTCCAAGAATGGAGCGAGAAATACTTAAGTTAGGTTGAGAACTAAACAATAAAGATATCCTCTGCCCCAAAACCAGGAGAAGGAGGAATCGGATTATTAAACTGTACCAACAAAACAGGATTGAGAGGTCCAGCAAACCCATCGGGATCGAGGAACAACTGACCATCCACGCTGTTGTAGTAGAAGATAGCGTTATTGGCTGTAAACACAACCGTGGTACCAGTCACAGTCTGAGTAACTATAAATGTACTAGCAGCAACTTCACTAGCGGAAACACTTTGAGCAAAAGTTGTAGCGATGATTTGAGATTGAGAAGTACTAAAGGTAGCAAATAGAGGGGTAGATACTGAGAAGCTAGCAGAACCAGTGTTAACAACATTAGCGGTACCAGAGATAGTAATGGTTACCGAACCAGTCAAGGTAGCTCCAGGGAAAGTGCCAGAGATTGTGAAAGTACCGGTAGTAGTAACACTGAAATTGGTAGTAACATTAGATGTTCCAGAGGGGAATGAACCACTAGCACTAGAAGAAAAAGTGCCAGTTGGACTTGACAAACTACCTGAAAACGTGCCACTACCACTAGCAAAACTAGCACTTCCCACTGCCACAGTGCCACTACCAGTTGCAGTTACTGAACCAGTCAGATTAAAAGTAAAAGAGGAAACAGAGATAGTGAATGTACCAGTTCCAGTTAGGGTAAAGGGAACACTACCAGTAGTTACCAATACTTGGCTAGAAGAAACGGTAGCAATACCTGCCTGACTTAGCCCAGTTGCGGAAAAGCTGGTAGAGAGAGTGTTAGCTCCAACTTCCGATACAGTCAAGCTTCTAGTAAAGGTTGAAGCAGAGAAGAAAGTCGCAGTAACTGAAGCTGTACCAGTACCAGTAATGCCGCTGAAGGGGAATGTGGCAAACAAGGTAGCCGCCAAAACTCCCGTAGGAACAGTAGCAGCAATCTGTAAACCTGCCTTGGATGCCCCAATCCGATCGACTGTTCCACCTGCACCACCATCTTGAAAACCCTGGAGGGTATCATCTCCATCAGCAAGAGTCGTAAAGAAGAAAACATCTGCACCTGCTCCACCTGTAATCTGGTCACCGCCAGTACCACCATAGAAGGTATCATTACCAGGACCACCTACCAGCGTGTCAGGAGAACTAGTTCCCCGAATGATAGCGTTTACGTTACTACCAAGTATGACGTTAGCTGTCAAGGTCTGATTATCGATTACGGAAACTCCAGAACCTGGAGCAACTTGAACCGTTAGGGGAGATGCATTGTTTGTCACAATGCGGAGAGTATTACCAGTAAAAATTCCAATTGCCATTGCCGTTCTCCTTCATGAATCACCAAACTAAACCAATGGATAGGGGTGACTTAACACCCCCACTGTAATGATAGACTTATACAAACACCACTGCGCTTGCAAATGCTTCTGCCCCCGTAGGAGTGGCGGGAACCAAGTTCGCTGGGAGGATCGCAAGGTCGATGATGGTTTGAGGACCAACACCATCTGGATCGAACCCAAATCTCCCAGAGGGCAGGTCGTAGAAGTATACAGGTAGCGGAACGCCGTTAGGATCGAGGAAGCCGATACCAATGTCGAGACCTGCTGCTGGAATGTTACCATTCCCTAGAATGAATGCGGCAGTGGGGAACGGGTTAGTAGCTGCTTGGTTCAGAGTCAAGCCTGCAGTGCCACCAAATCCTTGGGGCGCATTTGGTACAGGCAATGTACCATTAGTGTCTAAAACAATCAAATCAACCTCTGTAATGGCTGCGCCACCAGCAGCAATAGAGAAGTCAGTAATGCGGTCTGGACCCTCAGTGCGAGCAAGGAACACAAACCGATCGGCGCCAGTTCCACCTGTTAGCACATCTGCACCTGCTCCACCTACCAGAGTGTCATTACCAGCACCAGCATTGATAGTGTCATCTCCATCGCCGCCGAGTAGAGAGTCATCACCGTCGCCACCGCTGATAAAGTCAGTGCCGGCCAAACCACTGATGACATCATTACCAGCTAGACCTACCAGCAGGTTAGCAAAGTTATCACCAGTAATGCTATCTGCAAAGTTAGAACCAACTACGTGCTCAACATCCTTGATGCCATCAGTACCACTGTCAGCGCTAGTAGCAACGCCAGTCAACAAGCTAACGGTTACCCCAGCGGTTGTGTTTCCAGCATAACTGACTACGTCTCCAATTACTCCATTGGGGAAAGCCGTAACAGCAGGATCAGCACCAGGCACATCAATAAGGTTGTTCTGACCAGCAGGGCTGAGTAAGTTAGTGGGGATAGTAGCCAAGGAGGTGAGGGCGTTTTCAGTACCACCATCGATCGAGTCATTACCAGGACCGCCCTCTAACAAATCATTGCTTTGATCGCCAAACAGGGAATCGTTACCAGCACCACCACGAATGGTATCGTTATCCCCTTCACCATCGAGGGTATCATCACCATCACCGCCAAGTATGGAGTCACGGCCTGCACCACCGTAGATTGTATCGTTACCAGCTTCACCCAGTAGGGTGTCATTGTCATCCTCACCAAATATCAGGTCAGTGCCAGCACCCCCATAGATAGAGTCGTTACCGCCGTCCCCAAACAGTACGTCATTGCCGTCTTCACCAAAGATAGTATCAGCGCTGGTGTCAAAAGGACCGCCGTTGATAGTGTCATTGCCAGCACCACCGTAGAGGGAGTCACCACCAGTACCACCTTGGATGGAGTCATTGCCGGCACCACCGAACACAGTATCTGAGTCAGAGTTACCAAACAGAGAGTCGTCACCGGCACCACCATCAATGAAGTCTGGGCCTTCATTGGAAGAGCCAGGGCCATCACCTAGGATTGAATCATTACCTTCATCACCGTAGAGAATGTCAGTTACTGTGATGGTAATAGTACGTGTGTCACTGGTCACAACTATTTTGTTTGGATCTGGGGCGCTATTTCCTTGACCCCAAATCGTGTCATCCCCTGTGCCACCCCGAACAGAATCATTACCAGAGCCAGCAGTAATCACATCGTTACCAGCTAAGCCGGCAATGGAATCATTACCTGCAGTACCGTTGATTGTGTCGTTGTTTACAGAGGGGAAAGGAATACCATCAGGAGCAAAATCAGCATCTAAGCGAGTGCCAATGATGCCAGTACGAGAGAGATCAATGTTACGCCCTTGACGAGAGGTTACAGTAAAGCGGAAGGCATCATTGCGGTTGGGGTTGAGTACTGCCAAACCAGGTGTAGCAGTGTTAATGATCTGTCCGTTAACTTCCAAGTCTTCGCTGCCAACTGCTAGGAAGTCAAGGACGTTGACGTTGTTAATGATGATTGTCTGAGCAGCAGATTGGTTAGTAGGAGCCGCTGCACCAGGAGTACCTGCCGTTGTACCAGCATTTGCCCCCAAACCATCAGGAGAAGTGGTACCAGCAACTACGATGCGAACATTAGCACCTACCTGCTCGATCGTTACAGTAGAACCCAAGTCCAAAGCAACCAGCTTAACAATGTCCCCAGTGCCAGGACCAGCAGAGAAGTCAGTAATTACGTCAGTACCACCGTAGCCACCAGAGGTTACGGTCACTTGATTGGCGCCAGCGATATTAGTAAACAGAGGACGCTCAAATGTGAGGTTGAAAGTTCTAACCACAGCGGGCTGGAAGACAAATTGGTCATCACCCCGTCCACCCGTCATGGTATTGCTACCGCTGCTGCCAACTAGGGTGTCATTGCCTGCAGGTACACCACTATCTACATCCGGGTCTGCACCACCCAGCATGGTCGCACCACCATAAATCAGGTCAGCACCCAGGTCACCATTGGCAGTCCCTTCTGCCCCGTAAATCGTATCGTTCGCTTGACCACCGTATACAGTGGAGTTGCCAAAACCAATTACTAAGTCCTCACCCTTGTTACCGTTGAGGATCATGCCAGCACCAGTGGCAACTACGGTGTCGTTACCTTGACCGCCGTAAACCCGATCGGCACCGAACCGACCGATGACCAAGTCTTGATCTGCATTGCCATTAAGGGTGTCTACCCCTTCACCACCGATAATAGTGTCATTACCCCCTAGACCTCTGATCTCATCGCCTTCGTTCCCAGCAATGAGGAAGTCGCCAGTATCTTTACCAATTACTAATGCCATTGTGTGTTTACTCCTCAGCTAACTTAAATAGCAAGAACGCCCTAGGCATAACTTGCCGCCTAATGGAATATACCATAACAGAGCGTTTCAGCCCGCAGTAGGCATAAAACAGTGGCTTTAGTGATATTTTTCGGAACTTTCCTTGCCGAAAACTGCAATTTTTAAGTTTCTCCCCACCTGCTCTCTGAGCCTGTGGTTACCTGCTCCCTGAGCCTGTAGTTACCTGCTCCCTGAGCCTGTAGTTACCTGCTCCCTGAGCCTGTGGTTACCTGCTCCCTGAGCCTGTGGTTACCTGCTCCCTGAGCCTGTGGTTACCTGCTCCCTGAGCCTGTGGTTACCTGCTCCCTGAGCCTGTCGAAGGGAGCGTTTTGTGTAAGTCGGGCTTCGACAAGCTCAGCCCACAGCGACAAGCTCAGCCCACAGCGACAAGCTCAGCCCACAGCGACAAGCTCAGCCCACAGCGACAAGCTCAGCCCACAGCGACAAGCTCAGCCCTCAGTGCTACATAAAGTGCTAGAAGTATGATTACTACAACATGATTTGGGAAATTGATATGCCTCACATGTACATCTTGGAATGCTGTGACGGTAGCTACTACACAGGTAGTACGATTGATCTAGAGAGGCGACTAGCCCAACACCAAAGGGGAGAAGGAGCAAATTACACAGCCAAAAGGTTACCAGTAAAGTTGGTGTATTGCGAATATTACGATCGGGTTGCTGACGCTTACCGACGAGAAAAACAGGTGCAGGGTTGGAGCCATAGAAAGAAGGAAGCACTTATTAAAAACGACTTAAATCTGTTAAAAAGCCTGTCAAAGTCTAGAGCTAATCAAGCCGATTCAGATAGGTAGTAAGGAAAACCATAAACAAAGGTAGTATGCCTCCCGAGCCTATCCCTACCTGCTCCCTGAGCCTGTCGAAGGGAGCCTGTCGAAGGGAGCCTGTCGAAGGGAGCCTGTCGAAGGGAGCCTGTCGAAGGGAGCGTTTTGTGTAAGTCGGGCTTCGGCAAGCTCAGCCCTCATCGGCAAGCTCAGCCCTCATCGGCAAGCTCAGCCCTCATCGGCAAGCTCAGCCCTCATCGGCAAGCTCAGCCCTCATCGGCAAGCTTAGAATTCAAGAACGGCACGTCGAGACTCCCTATCCCCTTAAGGTAACAACAGAGGGTGGTATGCTATGGTCAAACAATTGTTTGTTCCCTGCGACAGAGGACCATAACTCGATCGTCTAGCTAAAAGTAAAAGGGAGGGTTTGACAAAGTATTTCTTCTAATTCGGCAAGGTCTTACCGATCGGGGTAAGTTGCTTTAGCAGAGGTCAGATCACAAATACAAGATTAACCAAGTTGCCCCAAATTTTTAGTGGGAATTTTAGACACTCAGTCCCCTAATTTGTAACCTTCACGATCGTGTCGGCGGAAATCAAACTAAACAGTTCCTTGATGTGTTCATTGTACATGCGCAGGCAACCATGGGAGATCGCCTGACCGACACTATGGCGATGGGGTGTACCATGAAATCCTGACCAGTCTTTGCCATTTGTCCAGAAGCCAATCCAGTATTCCCCTAGGGGGTTATCGGGGTCACCGGATTTGATCACGTCCCCCGTAAAGGGATTTTTCCAGGCGGGTTTGGCAATCATTTGTTGCACTTTGAAGGTGCCTTGGGGGGTTTCCCAGCCCGCTCTGCCTACAGCGATGGGGTAGGTTTTGAACTTGGTATTGCCTTGGAAAGCAGTCACTTGGCGGCGGGAGAGGCTCACTTCTAGGCGGGTAACTTTGGGCAATGCTCGGCGGGATATAGGTGGGACTTGTTTTTGCGCTGCCAATACTTCGTAGAGTAGGACTGCCACTTCTCCCCCTGTGATATGGCGATCGGCTGCTAAAGAGTAGGGGTTATCAGGAGTAGCTAACCAAACTTTGTGTTGCGCCAAGGCAGCCAGGGGATCAATGGCATGGGGAGGCAGACGTTCTGCATCAGTATACAAAGACCGCAGGAAGCGTAACCGATCAGTACGGGAGTCTAGTAGAGGTATTTGCAAGCCATTGGCAAGGGAGACCATTACTTCCAAGCGAGTCAGAGGACGATCGGGGAAAATGCGGTCATCGTTGCCTGTGAAAAAACCTGCTTCGTAGGCATTGAGCAAAGGGCGATAAGCCCAGTGGGAAAGAGGTAAATCAACGAACTGCCGACTATGACGGACTTTGGGCAGAATAAGAAAGGTTCTCTCGATGAGGATGGCGTATTCTGCACGGGTGATGGTCCCCTTTGGTCGCGGTATATTGACTGTACGGTATTGGGTTAAACCAGTTTGATAGGGCTGTGTCCAAGGCTGGGAATAAACGGGTAGAGATAGAAATAGCAAAGTCAGAAAGGTAGCAATTCTTGCCATTGCTTTTGTCTAAACCACCTGCCCCAGTCTAACACTAGTTAGTCAGAACGGCTGCCGTCAACCTTTGGTAATCAACATCATTATCAGTATGGACAGGAATAACTTGGTGCATCTCCTCTGCTAAAAAAGTTTCAAACTCCCTTTGTTGCTGGGCAAGTAAATCCACTGTGGCATCAGCAATATCGGTTTTTTCCAGTGCCCTCTGTTCTAGTCTTTGCACCATTACATCCCAGTCAGCTACACAGTGAACGATTTTGATAGGTACTCCCCGCAACTGAGTCTGCACCTGCTGCCGTAATTCTACACGATCGTATTTGGCATCCAAAATCACCGCAAACCCTACCCCTGTTAGTAGCTGAGCTAATTCTAATAAACGACTATAAGTCCTGTGGGTCATCTCCCCTGTGTAAAGGCTACTATCTCCCCGCACCCGTAAATCTATCCCCCCCAGGTGTTTGCGCACCGCATCCGATCGGATATGAATCGCCCCCAAGCGCCCTGCCAATTCCCGTGCCACTGTAGTTTTGCCTGTTCCTGACAACCCACACATGAGAATTACGAGGGGGGATTTTTGCCTACCAAGCTGGGTGTAATCATGGGCAAGTTTGTAGTAGGCAGCAGCTTCCCTTTGGGCTTGCTCTTTTTGTGCCCCTGGTACACTGGGGTCATCCAAGAGAAAAGAAGTTACCTTGGCACGAATATAAGCCCGCAGACTACAAAACAGGGGAAACAAAGGCAGACCCTCATAGTCATTGGTCTCTTCTAAATAGATATTCAAAAAGCGATTGGCTAAATCCGATCGTCCGCGAAACTCTAAATCCATGAACAGGAAAGCCACATCGTAGAGCACATCTGTATTGCGGAAGGATTCGTTAAATTCTATGCAGTCAAAAATTTGAATGCGGTCTTGCCATAGACAAATATTTTTAAGGTGCAGATCGCCGTGGCATTCCCTAATTTTCCCACCTTCAATTCTCTGCTGGAATATTTTTTGATTTTCCTGGAAAAACTCATCAGTAAACTTTTTGGTAGCCTCAAATTGAGCTTGGGTTTGTCCTCTGCCAATGTAGGTTCTAGTATATTCATAGTTATCATTAGCCACTTGCGCTAGGGCTTGGGCGGTGCCAAATTGGTTGATGTATTCCCCCGTGGCTGCCTGGCGGTGAAATTGGGCTAGCTGCTGGGCAATCATTGTCACATGATTGTAAGTAAGTTTCCCCTGGGCAAACACATTGATCAGCAAATTCTCTTGGGGAAATTGACGCATTTTGACTGCATACTCTACAGGGGGCGTGCCCTTAGCCGCGAAAGAATAACTATTTCCTGCCTGGTAAATCGGCGATACCCCTAGGTACAAATCGGGGGCAAGGCGAGCATTGAGCCGTAATTCCTCCTGACAAAAAAAATGGCGTTTCTCCAGGGTAGAAAAATCTAAGAAACCAAAATTAACTGGTTTTTTAACTTTGTAGGCGTATTCCCCTGTAAGAAATACATAGGAAATATGGGTTTGTACTAGCTCTACCGCTGTCACGGGGTGGTCATAAAAATCAGGCTGTAACATTGCCTGCACTAGGGGGGGGAGGCTCATACACCGAAAACGATCGATATGCCTACATTTATATCTGGTTTGCTACCATCAGTGTAGATAAAGTCAACCCCCGCAATGCGCCCAAACACACTCACGGTGGGACGGAAATCCTGGCTGGAAATCGTTAAGGTTGTTCCCAAACTAACAGCATCACTGATAAACCCTAGGGGAGTAATTGCCCCTGCCAAAACTAGGGTAGGAGCTTCTAATCCTAGGAGTAACTTTGCCTGCAGAGTAAAAAACTCCAGGGGGGAAAGGCGACCGAATATAAAGGAATTTTGCAGCTGCAAGCCCCGAAAATTAAAACCACCGCCCACCCTTCCTACCCCCGGTAAACCTGTATCCGCCGTCAAGGTAGCACTGCTATCCCCCTGGGTTGTGACCTGGACACTGGCACTCGCACTAACTACGGGCAGAGGACGCACTTGAGCACTCAATTCTGCTGCTAAAGGGGAAGTGGAACCACCCCGCACCGTTGCACCGACTGTGAACATAGGACTCATCCTAGGGATTGATAAATTGGGTTTAACACTTCTTCCTTTAGAAAGTGTTTGTGCTACATTGATACAGTATACCAAATTACCGCCAGGATAGGGCACGGGGCGATGGGTACCCCCCTTCTCGGCGGGTGTGTTATCACTATCACGTGTGTCTATGGCAGCCCCGATCGAGTCTGTTTTGCAGGAACAACGTTTATTTCCCCCTCCCGCCCAGTTCTCCCAGGGGGCTCGCATTAAAAGCATGGCGGAATACCAGGAGCTATATGCCCGTGCTCAGGCTAACCCCGCTGCGTTTTGGGAAGAGCTAGCTAGCCAAGAACTGCATTGGTTCGATCGGTGGCATACTCCTCTTATCTGGCAACCGCCTCAGGTGCAATGGTTTGCCGGGGGTAAACTCAACATTTCCTATAACTGTCTCGATCGGCACTTGTCTACCTGGCGGCGGCACAAGGCAGCGCTGGTTTGGGAGGGAGAACCGGGGGATAGTCGCACCTATACCTACGCTCAACTCCACCGCGAAGTGTGTCTGTTTGCCAATGTCCTCAAGGAACTAGGGGTGAGGAAAGGGGATGTAGTGGGGATTTATCTGCCCATGATCCCGGAGGCAGTGATTGCCATGCTTGCCTGCGCCCGCATTGGTGCTCCCCATACAGTGGTATTCGGCGGCTTTAGCGGAGAGGCCTTGCGGGAAAGACTAAATGACGGTAAGGCGAAATTGGTGGTGACAGCGGACGGGGGGTGGCGCAAAGATGCGATCGTGCCATTGAAAGACCAGGTGGATGCTGCTTTACCCCAAGTGCCCACCGTGGAAAATGTGCTAGTTGTGCAGAGGACAGGGCAAAAAATTCACATGGAGCCAGGGCGAGACCACTGGTGGCATGACCTCAAGCAGTCTGCTAGTCCCCATTGCCCTGCAGAACCCATGGATGCCGAGGATATTCTCTTTATTCTCTATACCAGTGGCAGTACGGGTAAGCCCAAGGGAGTTGTCCATACCACGGGGGGCTACAACCTCTACACTCACATCACTACTAAGTGGATTTTTGACCTCCAGGATACCGATGTTTACTGGTGTACTGCTGATGTAGGCTGGATTACGGGGCACAGCTATATTGTCTATGGTCCTCTGTCCAATGGGGCTACTGTTCTCATCTACGAAGGAGCACCCCGTCCCTCTAATCCTGGCTGTATGTGGGAAATTATTGAAAAGTATGGGGTCACTATCTTCTACACCGCCCCAACTGCTATCCGATCGTTCATTAAGCAGGGGGAGCATTTGCCTAAATCCCGTGACCTTTCTTCTCTGCGCCTACTGGGTACTGTCGGAGAACCAATTAATCCTGCAGCCTGGATGTGGTACTACCGCATTATTGGGCAGGAGCGTTGCCCGATCGTGGACACCTGGTGGCAGACGGAAACAGGGGGAATTATGATCAGTGCTCTGCCGGGGGCGATTCCCACTAAGCCTGGCTCTGCGACACTGCCTTTCCCAGGTATCATAGCGGATGTGGTGGATTTAGAGGGCAATCCCGTCGGGGAGAATGAAGGGGGGTACCTAGTCATTAAACATCCTTGGCCCTCCATGATGCGCACAGTCTACAACGACCCCGATCGGTTCCGCCGCAGCTACTGGGAGCATATTCCCCCCAAAGATGGGCAGTATTTTTATTTCGCCGGGGATGGGGCACGCAAGGACAGGGACGGCTACTTCTGGGTGATGGGCAGGGTAGATGATGTGATCAATGTAGCGGGTCATCGCCTGGGGACGATGGAGATTGAATCTGCTTTGGTATCCCATCCTGCGGTGGCAGAAGCGGCGGTGGTCGGTCGTCCTGATGAAATCAAGGGGGAAGAAATCTGTGCCTTTGTCATTTTGGAGGGCTTGCAGACGGGGTCGGAAGAATTAGCCCAGGAGCTAAAACAACACGTCGCCAAAGAAATCGGGGCAATTGCCCGCCCGGCGGAAATTCGCTTTACTGATGCTCTGCCTAAGACCCGATCGGGGAAAATTATGCGCCGGCTGCTGCGCAGTTTAGCTGCCAAACAGGAAATTACTAGTGATACTTCCACCTTGGAAGACCGATCGGTTTTAGACCGACTGCGGGAGGGGGTATGACTTGAGTACCGAAAACCCGTATAAATACAGGACAACGGAGTATAACGGTTATTCGCGCAATATTGAAGCCGTCGGGATGGGGCATTGCCTGACGTTAAAACGGACACAGAGGGGAGAAATCCCCATTGAGGTGTCAAGAATCCCAGACCTTTAGGGCTGGGAGTATGTCAACACAACACCAACAGCTGCCCCGATCGCTAATCCGATGGCAGGATGCCATTTTAACTTGCCAATAACCAATAAAGAGATGGCTAACAAGATGGCATTGACGGTAATTTTTACTGGTTGATCAAGGGGAAACACAGAGGGGGCTAGGTTAATGGCAGCGGAAACCACCATCCCCACTACAGCAGGGTTGACTCCAGAAAGAAAATGCTTGACAGGTTGCAGGTGTTTGATTTTTTGGTAGTACATAGCCAGAAAGAACATCAACACGATCGAGGGCAAAAATAAACCCACCGTTGCCACAATTGCCCCTGCTAATCCCCCCATTCTAAAGCCGGCAAAAGTGGCAATGACAGCGATGGGACCCGGTGTCAACTGACTGATTGCTACCCCGTCAATAAATTCCTTTGGGGTCAGCCAGTGCAAATTATCAATCAACAATTGTTTCAAGACAGGAATTAACACAACCCCCCCACCAAAAAAGACAAAACCTACTTTAAGGAAAGTCCATCCCAAGGTAGCTAAGTTAACAGCAGCAGGTTGACTAGCAGGCTCCGTCAATTGGGCAACTTTGTGGGGTAAAACTTCCATTGCCAAGGGCAAAGCAATCACTGCCTGGGGCTGTTTTTGTTGTGGTTTGCGGGGAGTCATTTTTAACAATAAGCCAATAATTCCCCCCACGCCTAGGATGATAACAGGACTGATCTTGATCAAAGTGCCAATACAGCCCCCAAGGACGATACCGACAGCCACGTAAGACCCGATCGCTTTTTGTCCCATCGACCAGGCAGCGGTTAAAATCACCCCAATTACCACAGGGGCTAGACCATCTAAAACACTCTGCAGGGAAGGAATCTTACTGTAGGTGAAATATAACCAAGACAGTAAAATCACAGCGGCAAAGGAAGGAAAGAGAAAAACGGTACTGCCCAACAAGCCTCCTAGAAATCCGTGCAGGTGATAACCAACAAATAAAGCTGTATTAACAGGGAAAGACCCCAAAATCTGACTAAGAGCTACCCCATGTAAAAACTCTTCTTTATCTATATAATGCCGCCGTTTGACAAATTCCTCCTCCATCAAGGCAATCATGGCAATGCCACCACCAAACCCGATGGAACCCAGCTGCAAAAACAACCAGGTCATCTCCACCAAACTAGGATTCTCTGGCTCTGGTGCTATTTCTTCCTCTTCTTTCATCTTCCCCCTCTCATGCTTGCAGGAAAACATTAGCCTCCTTTGTCATCAGTTAGCAATATGGCAAATGCTACCTAGGGATGACGATTATCCAAAGCTTAACTAAGATAGGATTCCCGACGGAGCCTTGGTTAAAGAATTGTTTAGCTATGTCTCTATGGTGCTGGTTTGTCAAAATACCTCTAGTTTGCGGATTACCCCAGTGGGGAAAGTTGCCTATGCCTGCCTGACCCTCTGCCAGTAGTTATCTCAATGTAAAGTTATGCCAATTTCTGTTAAAAAAATGCCCCCTCACCCTGATTTTGAGCAATTATCGGAATTGCATAAGTCACTGCTTGTTAAGGGGAAATCAGCGCCATGAGAGGGTTAATCCTAGCTAACTTGTCCAAGCCCCTACAATTACCTATCCCAGAGAGGGGAACAGTCGCATTTACTACCCACATCCAAAGATGAAAGGAGTGTGTTCAGTCTGGCGTAGGATAAAAGACAGCCAACCGAGTTTTGGGCAAACCAGATACCTCCAAGACACACCCTACAATTTTCTAGGGGATTGACAGAATTATTCCTGAATCAGAAAAGACACTAGGGGAAAAATGAGTGAATTTAGTCCTGTCTATGGTCCTGTACAATCTTGGCGCTACGGACATTCCTTAGGTATCGATCCTATTGGGCTTGTCTCTACTTGTTCCTTTAACTGTGTTTACTGCCAATTGGGACAGATAGAGCGGTTGTCTTCCCAGCGTCAGACTTTTATTCCTACCGGTGCAATTCTGGCTGCCCTTGACCAAAAACTAGAAAAAGACCTGGACGTAATTACCCTGAGCGGCAGTGGGGAGCCTACCCTTGCCCTCAATTTAGGGGAAATCATTGCCCAGGTGAAGGCAAAAACAATTGTACCGATCGTTGTCTTGACTAATGGTACGCTGTTGGATTCGGAGAGTGTCCGATCGGATTTATGCCTGGCCGATGAAGTCTCGGTCAAGTTGGATGCTGTTACCCCTGAGGGAGTCAAGCGGGTTAATCGTCCTGGCTTTGCTTGGGATGGACAAATATTTTGGCAGAGTCTATTATCATTTCGTGCCCAATTTGCGGGCAGGTTAACCATTCAAACCATGCTCCTATCTGCATGGTCAGAGGTAGAAAAACAGATTTATATTGAGTGTCTACAAGAACTGCGCCCCGATCGGGTTTATCTCAACATTCCCCGCCGTCCCAAACCGCTGCGTCGTCTGCTGCAGGGGCGAGAAAATTTGACTGCCGTAGAAAACAGCGCATGGCTGAAGCCCTTGTCTGTGGAATATTTAGAAGACTTTGCCCATGCTATCAAAGAGCAGTCTCAGTTACCGGTCAGTTATGCTGTTGCAACTATGCCAGAATCATTGGAGAGACCTCCTGAGAGGTAGCTGCCTGATAGCATTATTATCTCTGGGACTAACTGCAAAGTGGGGGATATTGACAAACCAATCCCTTAACTTGTGCTGGGGGACAACGGCAATCTATGGTAATATCCTGGGGATAAATCTGCTCTAAAAATGCGGGACAGCCAACTAGCAATTGCCAATGACTTGGAACTACGTCACCCCTGGTATCCCAGACCAACAATTTGAACGTTTACCTGGCATTCCCCTGAGCCCTGTAGAAGTGCGAGTGCTGATTCTTGCCCAACTGCGACTGCAAGGGGCATCTATTCTCTGGGATGTGGGGGCAGGGACAGGGACAATAGCAGTGGAAGCAGGGTTACTAATGCCCCAGGGGCAGGTGTTAGCGATCGAGCGGGATGAAGAGGTAGTAGGACTAGTGGAGAGAAACTGTCAAAAGTTCCAGGTGAAAAATGTGCTGGTCAAGGCGGGGGCTGCCCCCAGCTGTTTGCACGACCTGACTCCCCTCCCCGATCGGATTTGCGTTGAAGGCGGACAACCCCTCGATCGGATTATTCTCACTGCTTGGGAAAAACTTGTGCCCTCGGGTCGTTTAGTGGTGGTAGCTTCCACTTTGCAAGACCTCTATCAAACCTGGCATACTTTCAATCAAATTCCCATCAAAAACCTAGAAGCCGTCCAATCGGGCATCAACCGTTTAGAAGTGCGGGGGAAGCAACAGTTATTTGCTGCTACTAATCCCCTGTTTATTTTGAGTGGGGAAAAGCCTGCTTAAATCTTACCAAAGCGTCTTTCCCGTTGTTGATAGGCTAGGAGAGCGCGATAGAATTCCTCCCGATCGAAATCCGGCCACAGAGTAGGAGTGACATAGATTTCACTGTAGGCTAATTGCCACAGGAGAAAATTACTAACCCGCATTTCTCCGCTCGTACGAATGAGTAGGTCAGGGTCAGGTAAACCACTGGTATAGAGGTACCTTTCTAGCAGTTCCGCTGTGATCTGATCGACACTAAAATGCCCACACTGCACTTCCATAGCAATCCTCTGACAAGCCTGGACAATCTCCTGTCTGCCCCCATAGTTAGTCGCTACCGTAAAAACCACTCCCCTATTGTTTTGCGTCAAAGTCATCGATCGTTGGATTTGTTCGGACAAAGAAGTAGGCAAATCTGCCAAGTTACCGATGAATTGCAGGCGGACATCTTCCCGCATCAACTCTGCCAATTCCTGCCCTAGAACATGTTCAAACAGGAGCATTAAAAAATTGACTTCTTCTTTAGGGCGTTGCCAATTCTCGGTAGAAAAAGCATAGACCGTCAGGGCAGGAATTCCCCAATCTTTACAACAGCGCAGTAACTCCTTTAGTGTTTCCGTTCCCTGTCTATGTCCCATCACTCTGGGTAACCCCCGTTGCCTTGCCCATCTGCCATTGCCGTCCATGATTACCGCCACATGACGGGGGAGCTTAGCAGGGTCGAGATTAGTAGGTAAAGTAGCAAACTTCTTGTAAGTAGGTAAAGGCGTAAATTCAGGTGCCATAGTGCTTTGGGATGAGATTAAATTGCTAATTTACCAGAACTACCGCAGCAACAACCAGAATTTTTCTTCCCCCCACCCGCAACAATTCTAACAAGATTTGTAGACCAGCACCCTCGGGTTTGTAAATTATTGTACCAAGTGTTGCCCACTGCCAGATGACAATCACAAAATTTTTCCATGGAATAGCAGCGTATTTGCCAAGTTATCTATGAGGGGTTTTCCTGGTTGCCAGGCTTTGAGCAAGAGTCGTGTCAAAGGGTCGGTAATTTAGATTTTAGGTTTCCCCCTGCCACTGTAGAGACTACTTGATCCAGATCACTTGTTGTAAACAGTAAAAGTCACATAATTCTCAGGTGGTAATAGCTAAGATATAGGAGAGTAGAGTTTTAGGAGGGCAAGTTATGAAATGGGCTAGTCTAGCTGTAGCTGCATTGACAATTAGTACTCTCAATGCCCAAGCACAAACTGTTACTACTTTCCATTGTATTTCTACCAAGGTACAGTCAAGCAATGCCAAGGAAGAAAATGTCTTTGCGACAGTGGCACGCAGGGGTAATCGTCAGACTCCGCCCATGATTCTCTGGCGGACAACCCTCGGTAGGTTTACCCCCCAGGAACGGTGCAAGGTGGTCAGCGATCGGTTGACGGAAGTAGTAGCGCAAAACAACGGTAAATTGAGCAATCTCTACCTCACCTACGGGCGTGTGGATGGGGAACCTGTGATTTGCCATGTACCTGACAAGAATGGGGCTTGCAATCGCCGTAACATGCTGTTTACCCTCCGTCCCCAGGACAAAGGCAATGAAAAGAAAATTCTGGAACAGATGGTCAGCTTTAGCGTCACAGGTACGGGCAGTGCCGTACAACAGAGTGGGGAACAATTCTATGCTGCCTTTGGGGAAGAAGCGGAGAAAATGCTAGAAACTACTGCAGCCAGCACCTCTACTTCTTCTGGTATCTAGGTGAACAGGAATGATGCCCACACTGGCTCTGCTGGTGGCAATGACTACAGGGGTAAAACAACCCCCTGTGACTACATTTAGCTGTATCCGATCGGGAGAGAATTTTGCTACGATCGCTCGCCGCGGTAGTCGGGTTACTCCCCCCATGATTATCTGGCGCACGGACTTGGGTCTATGGAGTGCCTGGGAGCGGTGTCGGGTGGTGAGTCAGCGCTTGACGGAGGCAGTTGCCAGCCAGGGTGGTAGTTTTCGCAACCTGTTTCTCACCTACGGCAGTGTCAATCAGCAATCTGTGATCTGCTATGTCAACTCTACCGAGGGTGCCTGCAACAATAAGAATCTGCTGTTTACCCTCAAACCCAGCGATCGGGGACGGGAGCAAGCCATCCTGGAACAGTTAGTCAGTTTTGGGGTCAGAGGCAGCGGCACGGCGGTAGTCCAGAGCGCTCCCCAATTCTATGCCCCCCTGGGGGAAGCAGTGGAAAACCAATTATCAGGGAGATAAAACCTATGGACAAGCTAACAGTAGCTATTCTCCTGTTGACTGTAGCGGGGCAACTCTCTGCCCAAGACCCTATCAAAGGCACTAAGCCCAAACCCCAACCCCCATCCAATGCCACAGTGACAGTATTTGAGTGTGTCCCCTTCAATGGCAAATACGCCACGATCGCGCGGCGGGGCGATCGGGTAACGCCACCGATGATTGAATGGACTACTACGTTGGGAGGAGAATGGACACCCCAACGGCGCTGCCAGGAAGTCAGTCAGCGTCTCACCAGGGCAGTAGCAGCGTCAGGGGGCAAGTTACGCAATCTGCAATTGACCTATGGTTCCGTGAAGGGGCGGCGAGTGATTTGCTATATCGATGCTAGTACTCCTGTAAACGCCTGCAATGAAAGAAACCTACTGTTTACCTTACGCCCTGAGGACATTGGCAAAGAGAGAGAGATTTTGCAAACGATCGTGCAATTTAGTCTCACGGGTACGGGGAATCGAGTGCAACAGAGTGCTGGGCAAGATTATGCTCTCTTAGGAGATGCGGTTGAAGATATACTCAGTAGTGGTGACACAGCGCAGGGTATATAGGAAAATGCAGTGAAAGTGAGAGGGGCGTTTCTGGGGCTGGCAGTATTGCTGGTGGGTACGCCTGCTGTTTATTTGGTAGCAACCCGATTACCTTACTTCCAGTTTCGGCAACAGCCCCTCACGGTGGCAGAAGCTAGGGATTTAGCCCAGGCTGTTACAGTGCGGTTAATTGGGGAGTCGGGTTTAGGTTCGGGGGTCTTGATTGCCTTCGATGGCAGTAACTACAAGGTTTTGACCAATAGACATGTGGTGGAAATGCTGGGGGACAAGTTTGCAGTGATGACGGGGGATGGACAAACACACCCAGGGCAGAAAGTAACAGAAGCACGCCTGGATGGTCTAGACCTTGCCTTGGTCAGTTTTGCTGCCCCTAAGAAGTATATAGTTGCTCCCCTCGTTGCCCGCAAACTCAAGCCCCACGACAAACTCTATGCCGCTGGGTTTCCCAACTATCGCACTGTTTCCCCCGATCGCATGGAAGACACCCGTACCTGGGGCACAAAGGCATTTCACTTTACCCAGGGCAATTTTGCCATGCAGTTAGAGGATAAGTTTCTGCAGGGTGGGTATGCTTTGGGCTATACCAACGAAGTAGAGCAGGGGATGAGTGGGGGACCCGTGATTGATGCCTATGGCAAAGTTGTGGCAGTCAATGGCAGGTTAAAGTACCCGATCCAGGGGATCGATGCTTTTACCTTTACTGACGGCAGCAAGCCGAGCAAGGCAGAATACGAAATGATGGAATCGCTGAGCTGGGGTGTACCCATACCAGACTTTTTAATTCCCAGAGGGATCGAGCAATGAAGAGAAGCTGGTGGCAGTTAATTGGTCTATGGCTAGTGGGGCTGTGTGTTTGTCTCATAGTGGGGCGCAGTTCCCAGGCCCTAGATTTGCCACTAGTAGCAGGAGTAGCGCGACAGACAACAGTGGTAGTTGCCCAGGACTTAAAACAGGGGGATAACCAAGCATTGCGGGAAGCCTTCCGCCCTGGTTCAGGGGTATTGATTGGCAAGCAGGGAGATTACTACTATGTCCTAACCAATGCCCATGTGGTGAGCGCCAGGGGTACAGACTATGGGGTACGCACAGCGGATGGGGTCGTACACTTTGTCGATGACCTCGACACTAATGACAATATCCTACCCCTAGGCAAAATTGGACAAAATGTCGTGGAAGGTACGGATTTGGCAATTGTCAGATTCCAAGCTCCAGGGAAAAATTATCCGATCGTGACTGTCAATCCCCAAAAAATCCAATTCGAACCCGTATTTGTCAGTGGCTGGCCCGATCCTGGTCCCCAATTTCCCAGTCGCACTTTCCGCTTGACTTCGGGAATGCTAAGCACAATTTTGAGCAAGGCGGAGGATGGAGATTACAACATGCAGTACAGCGCCCCCACCAGGCGGGGGATGAGTGGTGGGCCCGTTTTCAACTCTAGGGGGGAACTGATTGCCATTCACGGTAGGGGGGGTGGTAAAAACTTGCCCGAATACGGTAAGCCTGACCAGGACTGCACCAAGGACTGCTTTAATCGTGGTATTGCCATTGATATCTTTTTAACTAAAGCTCGCCGTGACCCCCGTTATGCCCCAGTGCTCGCCTCTGCTCCACCCCCACCCTCAGAGGTAGCAAGACTACCTGCTACGCCTGCAGCGCAGTTTATTGAGGACATCTACAAGCTATTTTCTGACCTGCGGCAGACTAGAGCTCGCGTTGATGACTTGGAAAAACGCCTAGAACGCTTGCGCTAGAGGGAGTAAGTAGATACAAATTCCTAGAAGGAAGTGCTAGGATAAATGCAGTAATAGGAGGGCAGGTTTCCATGACCCAAACAACTGCGGCTCAACCGAACTCGCCCCAGGCTGATACCTGGCAACATCTCAAGGATGCGATTGCTCGTAGTTCTGGGTTTGAACGGTGGTGGCGGATGCGCTATACTGAAGCGGAATTACGGCAGCGGCGGGATGAAATTATTGTCGCCTACCTGCGGGAAACCCTCGATACTTTAGCTTATTAATGACCTTTGCTGATTTCCACCATCAATTACAAACTAAACACCCCGATCGGCTGCGGGTAATGCATCAAAGCCGCAGTTTGTCCCTACCCGAGCGTTTTCAGCTAATGTGCCTAGCTGTGCAGGATGAAAACCCCCGCATTCGCTACGATGCTGTCAGCCAGCTGGGGACAGTGGGGACAGTTGACCTAGAAAGAACGCGACAAATCCTGGAAACTGTGCTCCAATCTGACCCAGAAGTTGACGTGAGAGCGGCGGCGGCTGATTCCCTGGGGGTATTACAAATTACCAGTGCCTTTCCCCTCTTGGTACACGCCTACCGATCGAGTCGAGATTGGTTGTTACAGTTAAGTATTGTGGCAGCATTAGGGACACTGGGGGTTAGAGAAGCCTTCCCAGTGCTGGTAGAAGCAACGACAAGTGAGAATGAATTAGTGCAAATCAGTGCTATCCGTGCCCTCGGAGACTTGGGGGACGAACGGGCAGTGGAAGTAGTAGCACAATTTAGGACGCACGCCGATTGGCAGGTACGCCACGCTGTTGTGCAAGCCCTGTCCCATTTAGGAGAGAAAGCGAAGCCTTTACTGCAGGAACTAATCCAAGACCCTGTCTCCCACATTGCCGAAGCTGCCCGCCTAGGCTTGGGGTCGGATTAACACGATCGGGGTCTGTTCATTGGCATTGCCAGCGGGATTTTTTTTCAATGCCCTTTCTAATACTGCGGGGTCAGCCCCAGGGGTATGGGCAACAATTTTCACTCCCCCCAAATCATTGACATCAACGATAGCAGTTTCTAGCCCCGTTTTCTCTTTGATGAGATTGACCACAGCTTGGGCATTCCTAGGACCCAGCACAATAAACTGGTCATAGGGGGGCAGTGTACCTGTGACATCATCTATTAATCGTGCTTGTTCTCCCGCTAATTCATAGAACACCCCTGGACGACGCAACAGCACTTTGGCCAAACCGCCCACAACAAAGGCAAAAAAGACCCGCCATGCTCCCACTTCATCCACTAAAACCTGTAACCCACAGGCTGTCGCCAAACTAGAGGTAGGTAAAAAGTAGTAACACAACCGCTTTGCCAACCAACCAGGCTGGACATCACTGGGATGTCGCCACCGCCCCTGCATAATCGCCACTGGGGTTTCCCCGATCGTGACAATATCCCCTGCCTCCGCATAGGGTAAAACATACCGCTCGATGACAGCGACGGGGTCATCTATAGCTGATAACAGATGGGTACGAATGGGCATTACCAGCAAATCGGCTGCCCTACGCCAACTGGGTTGACTGTGGGGAAATTGCAAGGGCACCACCATGTGATAGGTCTTGGGGGTGCGCCCCCCTGGTCCGTAGATGACGGCGTGGAGCTGGAGCCAGCAAGCCTGCAATTGATCCAGATTAACCCCCTCGATCGTCGTCCTCAGCCTAATTTCCGTCGACTTTTGCGCTTTGACAATGTACGCCTCCCAATAGTTGTCGTAGCGGCGGGGCTGGTCAGGGTGCTGGCTGTAAAGTTCATGCCTAGTGCTGATGCCCACCAAACTAGCCTGGGATAAAAGTTTTTCTGTAACAGTCACATCCGCTAAAAATAGATCAAACCGATCGGTGGGGTTATGTACCAACCACTGCCCCTCAATCACAATCCGATCGATACCCAGATAGACCTCCCATTTGCCATTACCAATCTGTAGACAGTTCCCCGGTCGCCGCCGATACTGCCCCTCAAACACCAGCCCCAGAGCTAGTAAAATCGCCAAAATCCCTAATACCGCCACTAATTTCCTAAAACCTTAAGAATTCTTTACAAAATTCAAAAGAAATTGTCAACTCTGTTACTTTATTAACCAGTATAAGCAGATATACCTAAATAATGGTAGAGGAATATCATTTTTGCCTCTATATTGCTGGAAAAGTTAATCCCAATTCCCTGCGTGCCATCCACAATCTGCGCCGAGTGCTAGAAGCACAGGCGAACCTTCGCTACACCCTAGAAATTGTTGATGTCCTCGAAGAACCTGAGCGGGCAGAAGTAAACAAAATCAAGGCTACACCCACCCTAGAATGGTATCTAGGGCAGCAACGGGGAAGACTGGTGGGAGACTTTTCCCAGGCTGAGAAATTGGTCTCCCTGTTCCGTTAGATATTGCTACTACGGATTTGTTGGCGCAGTTGTTCTAGTTCTGCATCCACGGGGCTAGGATTCAGGGCAGGGGTAGAGGCACTTGTCCCCATCAGACGGGCCTTCATCGCCATCAATTCGTCATCCAGGTCGCTACTGGACTCTAGTTGGGCAAATTGCGCTTCTAGGTTGTCCATCCCCAGTTCAGCAGTAGCACTGGCTTTCGCCTCTGCCATCAGTACTCGCTCTTCCATGCGCTCAAACGCAGCGGCTGCGGACTTGGTGTTGATCTTGCCCATCATGTTGTTGAGGTTTTCCTGGGCTTTAGCCGCTTGAATGCGGGATTTGAGCATTTCTTTCTTGGTCTTAGCTTCGGCAATCTTGCTTTCCAGGATGGTGAGATTCTTCTTCAGCTGGTTAACCTGGGCAACAGTCTGCTCGTAACCAGGTTTGATGCTAGCTAAGGTGTCAGCATAGGTCTTTTTGCGGGCAAGGGCTTCACGGGCAAGGTTTTCATCCCCCTTTTGCAGTGCCAGCATAGCACGCCGTTCCCATTCCATGACTTGGGCTTCTGCCTGTTTGTACTGCTGTTCCTGGCGCTTCATGGCTGCCATCGCTTGGGCAACTGCCTGGCGTAACTGCACCAGGTCTTCTTGCATATCAATAATGGTCTGTTCTAAAATTTTCTCCGGGTCTTCTGCGGCGGTGATCAGGGCATTCAGGTTAGACCGCGCCAACATACCAATCCGATCGAGTAATCCCATAGGTTTTCCCCGTGTTAAACACCTTTTCCCTAATTATACAAGGGGAATTGGTTTCTGTCCTATACTAAAACTGCGTCACTTAAGTTTACTTATGTTCACGATCGAGATCAATCTGCGCAGTAATCCTGTGCCTGTGATTATTATGCGGAAAGACCAGGAGGGGGCTGACCAGCTCTATCACACCCTTGTCCAAGCGATGCAGGGGGAGGGAGAGAAGGTATTGCAATTGACCTGTGATAAGCAGGAGGGGCGGAAAATCGCTGTCCTGGGAGCGGAAATTCTGGCAGTCCAGCTGTCTAGCAAAACGGGCGCACCAACGGGCATGGGGGCTGGCTTTGTCCGCAATTGAAGCCGATCGGGTTTGTTTTAGCTGGCAGGGGGGGGAGCGGCTACTAGATGAGTGCAGTTTTACTATACCCCGGGGGCAATTGTGGATGCTGTTGGGGGCAAATGGTAGTGGCAAATCTACTCTCCTGAAATTGATGGCGGGCTTACTGGCTCCTACCTCAGGACAGATTATCGTGCAGGGGACAGTGGGGTTTGTCTTTCAGAATCCTGACCATCAACTAGTCATGCCGACGGTGGGGTCAGATATTGCCTTTAGTTTAGGGGGACAGGGGTTAAGTTATGAGGCTGTGCAGGAACGAGTGAGAGCGGCTTTGCAGGCGGTGGATTTAGATGGCTATCAGCGACGACCGATCTATGCCCTCAGTGGGGGACAAAAGCAACGGGTAGCGATCGCAGGGGAATTGGCACGGCAAACAGAAATTCTCCTTCTGGATGAGCCGACGGCATTGCTCGATCGGGACTATCAACTGGACTTAGTCCGCTTGGTGCGGCGGTTGGTGGATGAGCGGGGTCTCACAGCCCTGTGGGTGACTCACAGGTTGCAGGAGTTGGATTATGCCGATGGGGCTTTACTGTTAGAGCGGGGTAAAATTGTCGATCAGGGCAAACCCGATCGGTTGCGGCAACAGTTAGAAGAATTGGTCTAAGATCTAAGAATTTCAGTGATGTTAACAAGGGTATATGCAAACTTTTTTAGTAGCGATCGATGGTTCCAATGTGCACCAAAAGGTCATAGACAAGGTAATTGAGCTGGCTACCCCTGGCAAAACCTATGTCATTCTGCTGACAGTAGTGGAACCCCTAGAGAACTATCTGCCTCCTGTGCTGTTACCGACGGGAGATTGGGTGACTCTGCCCTTACCTGTGAATGAGGAGACGGAGAAAAAGTTACGGGAGAGTGTCAGCCTAGTGTTAAAACAGGCATCCGATCGCCTCTCCAGTTGCAATATTGCCAATGAAAGCCGTATTGAGAGCGGTAGTCCTAGGGAAATGATCTGCCATGTGGCGGGGGAGATCAATCCCACAGTGTTGGTCTTGGGGTCGCGGGGGCTAGGCTCGATCGAGCGGTTGATGTTAGGGAGTGTCAGCGATTACGTTGTGCATCACGCCCCCTGCCCCGTGTTGATCGTGCGCTAGTTCCTGGGTCCCTGGTAATTGGTCAAATCAGCCAGCTCTTTCAGGGAATGCACGCCCAGTTTTAGTTGCCCGTTGATTTCCCAGGTGGGATAGCTAGTAATTTTTTTATCAACGCAGATTTTAGCTGGGGGTGTGCCAGGACCGCCATTGGGGGAACATTCCACATAGGGAACCAACCTTTTTGCTTCCCCAAATTTTTCTAGTTGGTCGTGACAGTGGGGACACCAGTTGGCACCGTACATCTTTACTCCCTGTTGCTGCAAGTGCCGCGCTAGTTGACCCGCAAAAGTGCTACTTGCCATTGCCAGTTGTTTTTGGGTGGAATAGAGACCAACTGCCCCGATCGTGACCACCAAACCAATGGACAAACCTGTGAAAAATAGCTGACTTTGGTCTTCCCAGTCGTTGCCTAGCAAGTTCAGCAGCCAAATCAAAGTGACATTGGTGGCAGAGCCGATACAGTAGAAACAAACGGTTTTCAGTTCAAACGCCAACAAATACATGAGATAGCCGCTGAAGAAGAGCATAGCCGTCGAAGCCAGAAAGACCGCAAAAGCTAGGCTCTGTTTTAATTTCTTTTTTGTCTTGACATCTTCCCTCTTATCAAACAAGGGAATCGCTGCTAAAACTCCCACAAATAGGTAGGCTAGTGCTCCAAACACCGTCAGGGGAATGCCAAATACCTGGGCGTATTCACTACTTAAGACCCGATCGCAGCCCGTACCACTGCCAGCGGCACAAAAAGCAGGAGCATTGCCTGTGAAATGGGTAACCGTCAAGTAGGTAGTGAGGACAACACCCAACGCTGCTAGAGCCACAATCGCAGGACGGGACACCTTGAATATCAGGGGTTCTGCCAAGGGACGCATAACCTATGCTAAGCAACAACTCTCCCCTATTCTACTGCTAAATTGTAGGCTTCATCTAGCCAAGATTAAACTGTGGCAGAGTTCCCCCTGCTGAAGTGCTCTGCAAAGAAGCGATCGGTTGCCAGTGCCAAATTACATCTAGGAGGGTTAAGGGCAGAGAAATAAAAGGGGAGGATAACTCCCCAAAAATAAGGAAGACTCTATCACTTCTAAAGTTTGAGACCAGGGGGAAGAATGACAGCATCAATCACGTGAATTACGCCGTTGGTTGCCTTTACATCTACGGTAGTAACGTTAGCACCATTGACTTTGGGCTTGCCATCCATGACCGTAACTTTGATGTTGCTGCCCTCAACAGTCTTGACGTCTCCTGGCTTTACATCCTTGGACAAGACTTCTCCTGCAACAACATGGTAAGTTAATACTTTGATTAGAGTCTGCTTATTCTCAGGGCGGAGGAGTTTTTCTAGTGTGCCCTTGGGTAGAGAGGCAAAAGCAGCATTGGTGGGAGCAAAAATGGTGAAAGGCCCCTTACTAGACAAAGTTTCCACTAAGCCAGCGGCTTTAATGGCACTAACCAAGGTAGAAAAATCCTTATTGCTAGAAGCAACAGTGACAATATTACCCGTCTCAGATTTAGCAACAATTTCAGCGGCAAATGCAGTAGGATATTCCCAACTAAAGAGACCAAGACTTACACTCACAGCAAAAACAGCAGCGCAGGTTATGTTCTTCATAGGTTTGATATAATGGGGGACAATATTTAGATTAAGAAAATCTAAAGTTCTTGGCAATACTGCAGGGGATATAAACCGATCGGTACATTTTTTTGTGGGTAACCCAAACTAAAGTGGGGGTAGTTTAACTTCACAACCCAAGCATCATGTTGACTATCAATTCAATCCCGACAGGTGTACTGGTTATGAGAGTTTCAACCTTTCAGCTACTGTATAATCTGTGTTGTTCAAGAAACCCTGGCCTATAAATCACCTGTGTCCCTGTTGTCCTAGACATAATCATCCGACTATTGTATGTATTGCATAGACAACTGGGAGAGGTATGCAAAGGAACTGGAGAAACAACCTGATGCTTATCAGCTAGCAACCAAGAAGGAGACAAAGAGTACAGAGATGAACAACTCTGAAAATAGTATTGGTTTACAAGGTTCAGGAGAAAGAGCAAAGAGAGTAATGAGTCTTTTTCAAAATTCAGAGTCAACCAAACCTTAGGCAATGCCACTTACTGGTTTGCTGTGTTGACATACCAGGAGGCAAATGATATTGTGGAAATAGTCTATTAAATTCCCTATGGACGAAGTAGAAACAGCTAACAAGTTAGAAGAATGGCTGGCAGTTCATGGACTCCAGGTTCAGATTGTCCAGCAAGACAAAAGTATAGTCGTAGTATTTAATCGTCCTGATAGTAGTCATCTCCTATACGATCGGCTAACAGAGCAGACTATAAAACTTTTCCAGAGCATAAACATGTCTCCTCCTCAAGAGGTAGTATTCTACTCTAGGGTTCTGGGACAAGAGGAAGCTGATTGGTGTAGGACAGTCAAGATAAAAACAAAAGACAACTTATCTGCTACTCAGGGAGAAGAGGTTAAAGTCATACAGACGGAAGAGCAGCCAGTTATTAACCCCAGTGAGCACAGAAGCGAAACATTAGAACCAGATACAACTCGCCAAAGAGATGTTAAGTTGTCAGATTTCTGCTTTGTTCGTAACAAGACATTAGTGAAGACAGAGCTACCACACCCTGCCAAAGTTGTAGCAGAGAACGTAAAGTTCTTTCATGGGCTGGGGGAGAAGATGCAACTCGAGTTAGCCCCTTTCATGGAAGACTTCTTCAAAAATCCGAGTAAAGTATCCCTAATTTCTGTACCAGCAGGATTAGGGACTTGGTTTGAAGATATGAAAAAACTGAAGGATGAAGAGTTCAGGTCTCAGGCTATTTGGCTTAGCCGATACTGTTACGATTCTGAAAAGACGATGGCGGAAGTCGATTCTCTATTCCAGATTTTGGCAGAAACAGAGAGACAAAAGGAATTGGAAAGACAGAATCCTTCGGTTTCTTTAGAAACAGGGCGAACCCCTAGTACTGCCGGGGCTAAACGCCGTGTTAGTCCTTCCCCTGAGGTGGTAGCGAGTCACACAGAAATTTCCTATCTGGAGAGTTTTATAGTTGTGCTGGGGTCGGGTATACTGCTGGCAGCACTTCTCTCTACTGCATTAGGCACATCCCCTTCTCTAGTATTGTTTTTTGTTCTGTCCATAGTCACTTTGTTAGTGGTAGTTTTAGCATTTGTGCAGAGGAAACAGAGACTAACGAGGTATGCCACGATCGTTTTAATTTCTTTATTTTCTGGGATGTTCTTTATATTACTATGGCAGTTGGTTGTAAGGCTAAAGTGGGTAGTGTCAGCAATAGCTGTAATTCTTTCTCTATCTCAGGTCAGGAAGAACCCAGAAAAGTACATTGAAGTTTTGAAGCAAGTAGGGGTAGGCAAATTCGGCTTGGTAGTTCTTGGATTAGTGGGTCTTGCCGTATACACAGGTTTGACAGCTAGCAGTGGCAACGCTGTCAGCGTTGTGAAAGTAGATGCCGCACCGATCATGTTGGATTTGGAAATCCACTCTGACCCAGAAGCTGAAGCGAAGTACCGTAGAGACATGGAGAGATATCAACGATTCCGCGACAGTGATTCTCCCATATCAGCTCCACCACCGCAAGAACCAAAAAAGATAATGAGGTATAGTTTTATAGCTGACCCTCCCTATCCAGGGAAATTTAAGGTAGTAGGTTCAGCAGAGTTAGCCTTAGGTGGTTTAGGTAACCTGATTGGGCTTGCTACTGCAGCAGATACCAAGGAACCACAGAAAGATTCCTATGTAATTATCAGACCGGCAGGGGTACAAATGTCTGATACCATCTTGGACACTAGCTATTCCCTGCATGTCATTAACCTAATTCCTTCAGATGATTTTAATGCTTTGGCTGGCATCTGTAGATTGGCTATCGAGGCTGAAGAGTTGGACGGCTTAGTAAATCTAGGCGGGATTCACTCCGTCAAAACCATACCCAGTTTTTTGGATATTTCTACAGTAGACATAAAAAGAGTTGAAGGCAAACTCGAAAACTTAAATGCTAGATTTAAAAGGCATAATGAAAACTCGAAACCTATCATAGGGACAGTACACAAGCTGGAGATTGATTCCAAACCAGGCAAGTTTAAAGTCGGCTGTGCTAATCTATCCTCTAGTCAGTTCGTTATTCAGGGCCCGTCTTTTAGCGTGGTGAAGAAGAAGTAGGATAGCCTAGAAGAGTGACAATTCTGAAATCAGATACTGGGAAGAGTATTTTTTATAGAACTGGATGAAACACACTATCGCATGGTGACAAAGACCAGCCCATAGATTTAGTTAACCCGAAAATTGGGAGGTCATGTTAGCCAAACTTTAATATGAACGTTGCATTAATTAAGTCAATTGTGATTGACAGTGCAGGGTATAGATAACGGGACTCATCCTCTAGCAACAAACAAAAAGACAAGTAACTTAGACAAGCGGAATTATGAGTCAAAGGAACAATAAAGAGCTGGTTAAACTTAGACAGTCGCTATCATTGTTCACTTGAAACTCTCCTAACTATTAGCTAAAATAGCTATAGGCTAGGTAAATTTGCTCGTGAAAGCTATCCTTATCCTGCTGATTCGTTTCTACCGTCTCTTTATTTCCCCCCTTTTGGGTCCTAACTGCCGCTATACTCCCACTTGCTCCCAGTATGCTTTAACTGCCATCGATCGTTTTGGGGTGTGGCGGGGCAGCTGGCTGGCGATTAAGCGAATTCTCCGCTGTCATCCCTTCCATCCTGGCGGCTATGACCCTGTACCAGAAGTGCTGGATTGAGCTATGAAGTACGGCGAAGAAGCAATAGAGAAGGCTACTTTAACTACTTTCCCCAATCCCAGACCTGGCAGGGAGTACGAGATTCATATCACTCTGCCTGAGTACACCTGCAAGTGCCCCTTCTCCGGCTATCCCGACTTTGCCACTATCTACTTGACCTACGTGCCCAACCAAGTCCTGGTGGAATTAAAAGCCATCAAGCTCTACATCAATAGTTACCGCGATCGTTATATCTCCCACGAAGAAGCCATTAACCAAATTCTCGATGACTTTGTCGCAGCAGCTGACCCCCTGTGCGTTCATATCAAGGGAGATTTCAATCCCAGGGGCAATGTCCATACAGTCGTGGAGGTGCGCTATCAAAAACCTACCACTTAGCTGGACTCTTCACCATTACTTTGATGGAGGTAGAAACGGTCTTCGTTAGTGTCGTATTCAAATAACTCGGCATAGCGCCCCCAATCAACGGCAGTGGCAAATTGTCTTTCCGCTTCCACAGGGGGGAAATGTTCCTGCCAGAGGTCGAGGAAAGTGTCCGATCGGACGGAGCCGCTCTTCTTGCCCTGCAGGACTTCTACCATTTTCCCTAGAACAGGTACGTTGCTAAGGGCTTGCTGGCGGAAGAGGTCTTTACTGCGCAGGATGGTAGTGGTGGCAAAGTCTTGCCCGATCGGGGTAAGTTTTACATCCCCCTGGGACACGGTGGCAAAATCGAGGAGGACACAGGCATCGAGGATAGGCAAGAGGGCATCTACTTCCAGTTGCAACCGTTCGGCTAAGCGGGGTATATCGTCTGTGCCCTCCGGTAGGTTCACAATCACTTCCAACAGACCGCTGATTTCGCCCACACGCACATGGGGCAGGGGTGTAGCCCAGGGGCTGGCAATTTCTACAGCGGGAGGAGCAGTACCGCCCACCAAACTCGGCTCCCGACCAGTAACTTCAATTTCGGGATTGGTCATGACCTGATAGATGTAGTCCACCAGTTCCTTAAAGCGCGGATGACTGCGATCGTGGGGTCTAGGCAAATCAATCACTAGTTCACCCCGCACTCTCCCTGGATTGGCACCGAGGATGATGACCCGATCGGCTAAGAAGACTGCCTCTTCGATATTGTGGGTGACAATGAGGATACTCTTGGAGGGAAAAACTCCCGCATTCCACAGGTCATCAATTTCGCCCCGCAGGTTTTCGGAAGTCAACACATCCAGGGCACTAAAGGGTTCGTCCATAAATAGCACTTGGGGTTCCAGGACAAAGGCACGGGCAAAGCCTACCCGCTGTTTCATCCCTCCAGATAATTCCTTGGGATAGGCACTCTCAAACCCGTCTAAACCCACTAGGTCGATCGCTTTCAGTGCCTGTTGGCGGCGTACTATCCGACTGACCCCCTTAGCTTCCAAGCCCAGTTCCACATTTTCTTGCACGGTGAGCCAGGGTAGGAGGGCAAAACTCTGGAATACCATCGCCACGTCATTGTTAGGTCCCCTGAGGGGTCTGCCGTTGCTGAGTACCTGCCCACGACTGGGGGGAATTAAACCCGCCATAATCCTGAGGAGGGTACTTTTACCACTGCCACTCCTACCTAACAGGGCTACTACTTCCCCAGCCCGGATGGTCAAATTTATGTCCTGCAGTACAGGAAACTCTCCCTTGCCCTCCGGCAGCGGAAAGTATTTATGCACATTTTCCACTGTAATTAAACTCATCTTTACCTCTCCCCCCTACTACAAATGATACTTGCTTTCTGCCAATTGATAGAGTCTACGCCAGAACAAACGATTGAGTCCCACCACAAATAGGCTCATTATGCCAATTCCCAAAGTAATGCGTGCCCAATTCCCTTGGTTAGTTGCTTCGGAAATGTAAGCCCCTAAACCTTGAGCCGTGAGGGTGGTGTTGCCCCAGGAGACAATTTCCGAAACAATACTAGCGTTCCAGGCTCCCCCGCTAGCGGTAATGCCCCCTGTTACCCAGGCGGAAAATATACCAGGAATAATTAACCGCTGCCACCGCTTCCAACCCCTTAAGCCAATGTCATCCGCCATCTCCCGCAAGTCCGTGGGAATACTCTGCGCTCCTGCGATCGAGTTGAACAGGATATACCACTGTGCCCCTAAAGACATCAATAAAATGCTGCCCCAGTTGAGGCTGATGCCCGATCGGATAAAAAACACTGTGGCGAAGGGGAAGACAAAATTAGCGGGAAAGGAAGCTAAAAACTGCACCACAGGTTGCAAAAATCTCGCCAGCTTAGGGTTAAAACCGATCGCTACCCCTACGGGTGTCCAAATCAGGGTGGCAACTACTAGCAGTACCATCACCCGCAACAGGGTCAATAATCCTAGCCCCAAGACCTTGAACACTTCTGCTATGCCCGCCGTGCGAATGACAAAATGCAACGCCTGCGCGATGAGTAGCCCTGTAACTAACCACAGCAAGAAATTAAACCACCGATCGTTGTTTACTTCCCCGTCCCCCAGGGGTGCAGGTAGCAACCGGGACAAATCAGAGAGAAAACGATCGAGTTCTTCCGCGAGGGGGGCAAACAAGTTGCCCAACAGGCTGGGTAAGCGAGCAGTAGTGATCAGCTCATACATCCAGGAAGAAGGCACCTCAGCACTAGCACTCTGTTCCAGGCGAAACTTATCTGACCAGGCTACCAAAGGTCGCCAGAACAACTGATCCACCGCCACGATCACAATAGCAATTGTCAGGAGTGCCCAGCCCAGAGCACCGAGATTCTCCTTCGCGATCGCTGTTGCCACATAGGAGCCCAAACCAGGCAAGATGTACTCCTTGTTCAGCACACTAATGGCTTCACTTTCCGCGACAAAAAACCAACCACCGCCAAAACTCATCATGGCATTCCACAGCAACCCCACCATGGCACTGGGCACTTCTAGTTTGGTAAAGCGTTGCCAGCGGGACAATTGATAGAGACGGGCGGCTTCATCCAACTCGCGGGGAATTGTGCGCAAAGACTGATAGAAAGAAAATGTCATATTCCACACCTGGCTGGTGAAAATGGCAAAAATAGAAGCTGCTTCTAAACCCAACAAACTGCCAGGGAAAAGGGCAATAAACCCTGTAACTGTAATTGAGAGAAATCCCAGCACAGGCACAGACTGCAGAATATCCAATAAAGGAATGAGAATCTTTTCTGCCCTGCGACTGTTAGCAGCCACATAGCCATAGATGAGAGTGAAGACCGTCGAAACAAACAGAGCAATGAACATGCGCAACGTCGATCGCCCTGCATAGTAGGGTAAGCGCCGGGGGTCGAGGTCAATTTCTGGTAGAGGTACATCGGGCTGAAACTGTACCAACATGTCTGACCCCAAATGGGCAATTAGTGCCAAGACCGTCAACGCCGTGATGATCACAGCCACATCTGCCAGTCCAAAGGGGGCACGCTGGAGAGTTTCCGCCGTAGGAAAAGTTCTCATAGGGACTAATCTCAGTTAGGGGCACAGTTAAGAGATTTTACGGGGATTTGTCCCCAGGAGGAGCATTCCAATTGAAGTCACTAATGCGTAGGAAAATTTCCCCTGTTTCCCGTTGGGGGTTGATGCGTAAAATGACGGCAAAACTACGCCGTTCCAGTTCCAGAGTGTAAACAGAATCAGTGATTCTGCCGGTAATGGGATTCCAGCTCTGTTGATAACCAATGCGAATGGGTCCAAACAACTGTTGTTTGATGCCAGCGGTGATTACCTGTTTGTCGGCAATGCGATCGAATAGAAAGGGAGAATTACCCGCCTGTTCCGTCTGGCTGTAACGTAAATCCAGCTTAGTATAGTCCAAGAAGTCGCGGCTGTAATTGCCCAAAGTAGCAGATAGTCCTGCTGTTCCTGTGATAAAGCTCCGCACATCCCCCGATGAATAGATGGAATAAGCACCAGTTAAACCAACTACGGCATCCACTTGGGGCACGATCGGTTCTGGACTATAGCGCAAGCCCTGATCGGCTGTAGGAGGGAGAGCTTGTCCCCGCCACAAGGGAAAAGACCGATTGAGAGCTACCACACTTTCCTGCTTCAACAGCACATCCCGTTTGGGCAGATCTGCTCGATCGGCATCTACCAACTGCAAGCCTGCCTGGTACTGCCATTTAATGTCGCTGTCAGGGATCGTGTAGGTGGGGGAAAACAGACTCACCCCGAAGGAGTTGGGCACATCTTGCAGTCCTAGAGAGCCATTGAAAAACCGCTCCCGATAGGCATACTGGGCTTTGAAGGTTAGTTCCCCCACAGGACGGCTATAATCAACAAACCAGCGCAATTCATTGCCAATATTGTTGAGATCAAAACCTGACAAACTAGCCCTACCGCCAATATACTGCCCCTCTGGTAACACCACTTCCAGTCGACTGGTCACTCCCACCACACTAGTACTAAAAATATTGCCCGTTTCCAAACTCCGCTGCACGAATAACTGGGGCGAAATTTGGAATTTCAAATCAGGACGGCGGACAATATCAAAGTTTTGTTGGTAGAAAATCCCCCCCCGCTCCTGCCGATCGAAGCCAATCAACACGGGAAATTCACTATCAAAACTGTCCAATGTAATTTGGTTGAGGGGTAGGGGTATGCTCAAGACACGATCGAATGCCAGCCTGGGGGATTCTAGTTCTAGGACATCTTGGGTGGGGGCACTGGGGGATAGCTTAGCCTGGGGGGTGACTAGTTCTAATTCAGGGGGAGAAAAGGCATCGTTGGTAACACGGACATTCTTACCAGTCCAGGTGCGATCATTGAGGGTAATTTCATCGGCTACAAAGCCTAAGCGGCGCACTCCCCGCCGTTGCACTGCCACAGCCCCCCCGATTGCCAACACCACCGAGCCAGAGGCAATATCACTGCTAGTTACCGCACTGGGTGGACGATTGATGGTATCCAAGTTCACCGTACCCCTAGCCTTAATTAACTTGCCCTGGCGCGTACCATAGTTGTAGGTAAGAGACTCTCCTGCGATCTTTTGTTCCCCTCTGGTAAATAAGACATTGCCTTGGGCGGTGGTCTCTCTGGTGGTGAGATTGAGAGTAACTTGGTCTGCCCTGAGTTCTGACTCTTGGTAAGTGATGACCACATTTCCACTGACAGTAATTGTATTCGTTTTGACATCAAACCTTTGTTCATTTGCTTTAACATTAACCAACTGTTCAGGCTGAGGTGTTTTGCGTATGGGTTTAGGGTCAGTGGGTTTTGGCTCGATCGGTAAACCAGGTTTTATAGGCCCTGCTTGGGCGGTGAGAGCCCTAAACTCCAAGGAAGGAAAGGAACAGAAAAACTGCACCCAATGTTCTTGCTCCCTGGGGTGAAACACTCTAGGGGACTGTTCCCTAGCTAAAATCACAACTGCTGACGGCGGCGGGGAAATGTGAGTTTGCATACCAAAGGATTTGTCTTGTCTGAATATAACCCATAGCTAATTCTCTGTGTGTGGTTGATGTACAGCTAGAGATAAGCTAAACTAATAGGAACTAGTCTGGGGATAAAGCTATGAAAATTGCTCGCGATGTAACAGAACTGATAGGCAAAACACCATTGATTTATCTTAATCGCATTCCCCAGACAGAGGGCTGTGTTGCCACGATCGTTCTGAAACTGGAAAGCATGAATCCCTCCTCCTCGGTCAAAGACCGCATTGGGGCAGCGATGGTACTGGATGCAGAGGCAGCGGGGTTAATTCATCCCGATCGCACAGTGTTAATCGAACCCACTTCTGGTAACACGGGGATCGCCCTAGCGATGGTATCGGCGGCGAGGGGGTATCGCTTGATTTTGACTATGCCTGACACCATGAGTTTAGAGCGGCGAGCCTTGTTGCGTGCCTACGGTGCTGAACTAGAACTGACTCCTGGCAAAGAAGGGATGCGGGGAGCAATCAACCGTGCCCACGAACTACAGCAGACTATTCCCAATGCCTTTATCCTGCAACAGTTCCGCAATCCTTCTAATCCCCGTATCCATGAGCGCACCACGGCAGAAGAGATTTGGCAAGACACCGAGGGGAATGTTGATATTCTGATCTCTGGTGTGGGGACAGGGGGGACAATCACGGGAGTAGCTTCAGTAATCAAAGAGCGTAAGCCTGCCTTTCGTGCCATTGCTGTGGAACCCGCTAACAGTCCTGTTCTGTCTGGGGGTAAACCTGGTCCCCACAAAATTCAGGGGATTGGTGCTGGGTTTATTCCTGAGGTTTTACGCACAGATTTGATTGATGAAGTCATCACCGTTACCGATGAGGAGGCATTCCACTTTGGCAGGCGCTTGGCGCGGGAGGAGGGTCTATTATCAGGCATTTCTGCAGGAGCGGCGGTAGCAGCAGCAGTAAAGGTAGGCAAGAGACCAGAAAACGCAGGTAAATTAATGGTTGTGATTCAACCTAGCTTTGGTGAACGCTACCTCAGTACAGCCATGTTTAGTGATTTACTGGGGGAAGTTATTTTGCACCATGTCTAGTGCAACTGGTAAAACAGTGCGGCGTTAGCAAAACCACCCGATCGGGATTTTATTAATACAGTGAAGCCCCAAGCTGAAAGATACACAAAGTAAATGTCCTGGCCCAAACTAGTGGCAACAGGCGTTGTACTGCATTTAGTTCACCTGTATTGTAAACTGAGGCAGGCACAAAAAATTGCTATGAACCTAGGGCTTTACTACCAAGACTTTAATTGGTATCGGGATATAACTATTCTGGCTGTACTGTATTTTTTAGGCGGTTGGCTAGTGTTACAACTGCCCCAGAATGACTATGGCTCTCCCTATTGGCCGCCTGTTGGTATAGCGCTGGGAGCGTTACTAAGTTGGGGTTGGTCCCGTTGGCTAGGTATTTATTTAGGAGCAATGAGTGTCAGTATATTTATTAATAAAGTACCCCTACACTTGGCTTTATTCACAGGCAGTTTCCCCACGATCGGTTGTCTACTCTGTTATTTTTTAATCTGGCGATTGACGCAAAGAACTTATCCCTTTGAGCGATTAAACTATACCATTGTTTTCATTCTTGTGGCATTGTGCACGGGGACAATTTTGCAAGCCCTTGGCGGTGCATCGATGGGATTGATTTTGGGTTTTGTTACCCCAAGGACGTTTTTTAGCACTTTACTGAATTGGTGGGCAGGGGATAGCATTGGTATTCTGGTATTTACTCCCTTTATCTTGAGCTGGCAACGATCGGGTCTAGCCTCTACAGTTAATAGCCAGCGGACCGTAGAAATAGGTATTGTGACTATATTTACAGCTGTGGTTCTCTATCTGACATTACTCAAAAATAGTTCCTTTGAATACCTACTGATCCCCCCTATTCTCTGGTCAGCCCTGCGCCTAGGGGATAAATTTACGACCCTCTTAATTCTGATTTGCTCTAGCCTGGCAACTGTAGCTACTGCCTATAGTATGGGTGTGTTTTTTCGGGCAGCGGAAGTCAATCAGTCCCTAGTGCTGATGCAATTATTCCTGGGTACCTTTGCCATTATTGCCATGACAGTATTGAGTATCGCTAACGAAAATAATATAGCCAATATCATTCTGTCCCGCCAGATTAAACTCACAAGGGAAGCCTACCAAGACCTAGACAGACTCAATAAGAACCTAGAGGTAATCGTAGAGGAGCGCACAAGAGAAATTGCCCAGTTAAACAAACGACTAAAGGCGGAAAATTTACGCCTAGCAGCAGAGATAGAAGTAGCACACAAACTACAAAAAATGATTCTTCCTTCTGCCGAGGAGTTGCAGAGCATAACAGAACTAGATATCGCAGGCTTTGTGCAACCAACGGATGAGGTAGGGGGAGATTATTTTGATGTCCTCAATCACAATGGCTCCATTCAGATTGGTGTCGGCGATGTCACAGGGCATGGGCTAGAGAGTGGGGTGATTATGATTATGGCACAGACTGCTATTCGCACTTTAATCACCCATGGGGAAAAAGACCAAAAGAAGGTTTTTGCTACCCTCAACCGCACCATTTATGACAACCTGCAACGCATGCAATCCGATCGCAATCTGTCCCTCATTCTCCTCAGTTATCAAGACCACAAGCTGTATGTAACAGGGCAACATGAAAGTATTATTGTGGCGAGGAAAGATGGCACGATCGAGGAAATTGATACTGATGCCTACGGGTTTCCGATCGGCTTAGTTGATGATATTACGGACTTTATTCAAGAGGGTGGCATTCCCTTCTTTCCCCAGGATGTAGCCCTGCTCTATACCGACGGGATTACAGAAGCAGTTAACGATCGAAAAGAACATTACGGCAGCGATCGGTTAAAATTAGCATTGAAAGCTAATCGCCGTAAAACCGCTACAGAGATCAAAAACAATATCATTGCTGACTTGTATAACTTTATTAACGGCTACACTATATTTGATGACATTAGTTTAGTGGTGATAAAGCACCGTAGCCCATGACTAGCTCTGAGGAGGATTTAATCTATGGTCGTCACACAGTCCTGGCTGCTCTGTCTAGCGGCAGAAAACTCCATCGCATCTGGGTAGTACCAACTGTTAAGTATTCTGCTGATTTTCTCCCCCTCATCAATGCTGCTAAGCAGGAGGGTGTGGTCATAGATGAAGTAGACTACAAACGTCTGAACCAGTTGACCAAAAATGGTCGCCATCAAGGTATTGCCGCCCAAGTCTCTAGTTATGAGTACGTCTCCTTGGAATCTTTCCTGGCACAAGCTAGTAACCAACCTGACCCCCTCATCCTCATTGCGGATGGCATCAACGACCCCCACAATCTAGGTGCAATCATTCGATCCGCGGAGGCACTAGGGGCACAGGGTTTGATCATACCCCAACGGCGAGCAGTAGGCGTTACCTCGACAGTAGCGAAAGTAGCAGCAGGGGCACTAGAACATTTTCCCGTTTGTCGCGTGGTGAATTTGAACCGCACGATCGAGACGCTCAAAGCGGCGGGGTTTTGGATTTACGGCACTACTATCAGTGGGGGCAAACCAATCGACACAGTTTCCCTCAGTGGCGCGATAGCTCTGGTGATTGGTTCCGAGGGGGAAGGCATCAGTTTGCTGGTACAAAAAAATTGCGATGTACTGCTCTCTATCCCCTTGGCAGGCAAAACCTCTAGCCTCAATGCTTCCGTAGCAGCCGGTATCTTTTTATACGAAATTTATCGCCAACGTACCGCGCGACATAAAATTACAGATGAGTATTTACACTGATGGGACAAAAGCTATAAATTAAGATAAGCACACAGCAAGTCAGGGGTGGGTATGGTTGTCAACGATAGTTTGCAGGAAAGCGTAAAGGATGTCTTCCTTACTTTTTTAGAAAATATTGGTAGAGCAGTTTGGGTGGAAATCGTCACAGAAGACCCCCAGTGTACATATTATTTTGGTCCCTTTGTGGGTGAACCAGAAGCCAGAGAAGCGACCATCGGTTATGTCGAGGACCTGAAGTCGGAAGGGGCAGTTGGTATTGATGTGCGGTCGATCAAACGGATGCGTACGCCTGCTGTCCTAACGATTTTTGACGAATAGAAACTATCCTATGCGGGTAAAAATCTGAGGGGAGGCAACTCTCCTTTTTTAGTGTCTATAATTGAGGGAATAGCACTAATTTTGTAGGCAGACAGTGGAGAAACCAAAATTTTTAATAGTTGACGGGCATTCTTTAGCCTTTCGTTCCTATTATGCCTTTGCCTACAGAGGGGAGGGAGGACTGCGCACATCGACGGGAATTCCTACTAGCGTTACCTATGGTTTTTTGAAGTCGTTATTAGATATACTGGCAAAAGAAAAACCTGAGGCGGTAGCGATCGCTTTTGATTTAGGGGAGCCAACTTTTCGCCACGGTGCTGATGAGAATTATAAAGCAGGTAGACCAGAAACTCCTGCTGATTTTCTCCCGGACCTGGCAAATTTACAGCAGGTGCTAGCAGCAATGAACCTACAGATTGTCACTGCCCCTGGCTTTGAGGCAGATGATGTAATTGGCACTTTGGTACAATTGGGGATTAAAGCCGACTATCAAGTGAAGATTTTAAGTGGGGATCAGGATTTATTTCAGCTCATTGATGACGGTCGGGACATAGCAGTTCTCCATTTGGGCAAAGGGGATCAAGTAACAGAATTTCACAGCGCCGAGGTGGTGCAAAAATTGGGCGTACATCCCACCCAAGTAATTGATTTCAAGTCCCTCTGTGGTGATAGTTCCGACAACATTCCGGGCGTGCGGGGGATTGGGGAAAAAACGGCAGCTAAGTTATTACAGGAATACAAATCTTTAGAGGGCATCTTTAACAACCTAGACAAAATACAGAAGGGTATTGCCCAAAAACTAATTGCAGGTAAAGAATCTGCCTATCACTCCCAGTCCCTTGCCCGCATTGTTACGGATGTGCCCCTAGATGTCACAATGGACGCATTTGTTTTGCAGGGATTCGATCGGGATCAGGTTATTCCTTTGCTAGAAAAGTTAGAGTTGAGAACTTTTATGCGCAAAATAGATGAGATAGAAGCCCAACTCAGTAACAATATTAAGCTAGAGACAGAAGCAGATGAACTATGGTTTGACTTTCAGGCAACGCAACCCCTGACATTAGCAACAATTACCCTAGATGTGCAGATTATAGACACGACCGCTAAGTTGGAATCCCTGGCGGCAAGACTGAGAAATTGTGATCACCCGATCGCGTGGGACACCGAATCTACTGCCTTAAGACCCCATGAAGCGCAAGTAGTAGGAATAGGTTGTTGCTGGGGAAAAGCAATGAATCAGGTCGCCTATATCCCCCTCCACCATACAGAGGGTAGCAACTTAGACCTAGGTGATTTTCTCAGAGTAATTAAGCCCATCCTAGAGGATGAAAACTCTCCCAAGGTCATGCAAAATGCGAAGTTCGATCGGTTAGTATTGCGCACGATGGGCATAGAATTGCGGGGCTTAGTCTTTGATACAATGTTGGCTAGTTATGTCCTTGACCCCGAAGCCAGTCACAACTTACGGGATTTGGCAGCACGGTATTTACAATTGGCTTGTACAACCTATACGGACTTAGTGGGCAAATTACCATCCATTGCTGATGTAGCTATTCCCCAAGTTGCCCATTACTGCGCTACGGATGCCTACTTTACTTTTTGTCTCCTGCCTCTCCTCCAAGCGGAACTAGAGCAAGTCCCTGAGCTAAAAAAACTGTTCTACGATGTGGAACTACCCCTGGAAAAAGTATTAGCAGATATGGAGTGGGTAGGGATTAGAATCGATCGGGATTATCTCCTACAATTTGCCCAGGAAATAGAACAGGATTTGGCAGCAATTGCCCACAAAGCCTATGGCACTGTCAACCGTGAATTTAATCTCAACTCCCCCAAACAACTGTCAGAAATTCTCGTGGAGCTACTAGGGGAAAACTTTACGAAAAAATCCCGCAAAACTGCCAATGGCTATTCCACTGATGTGGCTGTCCTGAACAAATTGCAGGGAGAGCATCCTCTGATTGATTTAATTCTGGAACACCGCCATCTCGCTAAACTAAAATCTACCTATGTGGATGTCCTGCCTACGTTGATCTCACCCAAAACCGATCGGGTGCATACTGACTTCAATCAAGTCAACACTTCCACTGGCAGGCTCAGTAGTTCTAACCCTAATTTACAAAATATTCCCATCCGTACTAGTTTTAGTCGAAGGATACGATTAGGTTTTCTCCCCCAAGAGGGCTGGCTGCTATTGAGTGCAGACTACTCCCAGATTGAATTAAGAATTCTTGCCCATTTAAGTCAGGAACCTGCTCTGATTGAGGCTTATAACAAAGGTATAGACGTACATACCTTGACTGCCCAATTACTGTTGGAAAAACAAGAGATTAGCAGTGAGGAACGGCGACTGGCAAAAGTTATCAACTATGGTGTAATCTATGGTATGGGGGCGCAAAAATTTAGTCGACAGACAGGTATTTCTGTAAAAGAAGCCAAGAGATTCATTGATGCCTTTGCCGATCGGTACAGATGTATTTTTAACTATATGCGTCAGGTAGAACGCCAGGCAGAACGGGATGGTTTTGTATGTACAATTTTGGGTAGGCGCCGGTATTTTCGCGAACTAAAGACAGCTACGGGCAAAAAGAAGGCAGATTTACTACGAGCAGCGGTCAATGCCCCGATTCAAGGTACGAGTGCTGACATTATTAAACTGGCGATGATCAAACTCCACGCACTTTTGCAGAATTACCAAGCCAGCTTACTACTGCAGGTGCATGATGAATTAGTGTTGGAAATTCCCCCGGCAGAAGTGGATATTCTAGCTCCCCAGATCAAACAAACTATGGAGACTGCTTTACATCTCTCGGTACCCTTAGTTGTTGATATTCATGTCGGCAAAAACTGGATGGAAAGTAAGTAGTTTAAGCATAGAGGGAACCGTCCGGTAAAATTGCACCGTTAAAAGTTGTCCCCTCAATGATGGCACCGTCTAACCGTGCCCCCCGCAAGTTTGCCCCGCTGAACTGACAGTAGCGTAAATCCGCTCCTACTAAAATGGCATACTGTAAATCCGCCTCCCGAAAATTAGCATGGCTCAAATTAGCGTAGGTCAATTCTACATAGGATAGATCGACGAAACTTAAATTGGCATAACTTAAGTCCGCTCCCATTAAATCTCTGCCACTCGCCCCCTGATTCAATAGCTCCCAAATTAAATACCACTTTGCCTCCATGCGGGTTGTACCGTCTAGAATTGTTTCTCTGAGATTGATCCCCCGCAAGTCCGCCCCCATCAAGTTCGCCCGCCGTATGTCGGCACCCCGCAAATTGGCTTCCCGCAAGTAGGCTCCCTCTAGGTCTGCTCCCTCTAACCGCGCCTGGGTTAAGTTGGCATAGGAGAGGTCAGCAAGACGTAGGTCTACCCCTGTCAAATCTGCCCCCCGCAGGAGTGCCATACGTAGTTCTGCCCCCCGTAAATCAAACTTCAGGAGGTTCTTTTGCGTTGCTTTCCAAGCATTCCACTGGGGTACACCTTTCCGCAGGAGGGAGAGGAGTTGACTATCCGCCATAGGCTAGGGATGAGTACTACCATCGGGCATGGTGGCGCGAAATAGGTTGGCATGTTCAAAGTTGGCATCACTAATTTCTGCTCCCCGCAGATTGGCAGCAATCAGCAAAGCATGGCGTAGTTTAGCATCACTGAGGTCAGCCCCCTGTAAATTCGTGCCGATGAGCATGGCATAGTCGAGGTTAGCTCCTAGGAGGTCAGCTTTTTCCATAATGGCACCACTGAGGTCACTGTAGGCTAGATTGGCACCAATGAGTACCGCCCGCGACAGCCGCGCTCCCGATAGGTTTACCCCCTCTAAATTGGCGGTGCTGAGGGCTGCTTCCTCTAGGTCGATAATCACGTCCTTATTTTGCTTGCGCCAACTATTCCAGGCTTTCGCCCCCTGTTTTAGTTTCTCTAGTAGATTGCGGTCTGCCACAATGGTTTAACTCCTGCTCCTTGCAAAATAGTATGCCGTAAATCTGTCCCCATACCAACTTAATCCGCATCTTATCATTATGCCCCCAACCAGGTTTAATGAATACTAGGCTTATCATGGATGAAAACGAGGGAAAATATTCATGCCAGAGCGCACGATCGTTCTTAGTTTTGAAAAGCCGTTATTGGAGCTAGAACAGCGGATTGAACAAATTCGGCAGTTAGCCAGGGAGAATCAGGTGGATGTGGGGGAGCAAATTCGTCAATTAGAGCAACGGGCTGACCATCTGCGCCAGGAGATTTTCAGTGCTCTCTCCCCCGCCCAGAGAATGCAAATTGCCCGCCATCCCCGCCGCCCCAGTACTTTGGATTACATTCAGGCAATGACGGAGGAGTGGATTGAGTTGCATGGGGATCGGTGTCGCCGCGATGACCCTGCCATTGTGGGGGGGATCGGTCGCCTAGGGGGACAGCCTGTAGTAATTGTAGGGCACCAAAAAGGACGGGATACCAAGGATAATGTCCTGCGCAATTTCGGTATGGCAGCACCGGGCGGCTATCGCAAGGCTCTCAGGTTGATGAAACATGCCGATCGCTTTGGTCTGCCTATAATCACCCTCATTGATACACCTGGTGCTTATCCTGGGGTGTCAGCGGAGGAAGAGGGACAGGGGGAAGCCATCGCTGTCAATCTGCGAGAGATGTTTAATCTGCAAGTGCCGATCATCTGTACCGTGATTGGGGAAGGGGGATCGGGGGGGGCGTTGGGTCTAGGGGTCGGTGACCATTTGATTATGCTGGAATATTCTATCTATACGGTGGCAACGCCCGAAGCCTGCGCGGCAATTTTGTGGCGAGACAGTGCTAAAGCCCCCAAAGCGGCGGAAGCATTGAAAATTACGGCGATCGACCTGCAAAACTTGGGGGTAATTGACGAAATCCTACCCGAGCCCCCAGGGGCTGCTCACCGCCAACCACTGCAGGCGGCTAAGTTACTCAAGGACTGTCTGCTGAAAAATCTCGATCGTTTGCAAAAACTGAGCATTCCTGACCTGTTGGAACGGCGCTATCAAAAATTCCGTCGGCTGGGGGTCTTTCTAGGGGAATGAGAATCGCTGTTGTTTTAGGGACGCGCCCGGAAGCAATTAAACTTGCCCCTGTGATCTTGGCACTGAGACAACGATCGGACTGGCAGACCCAGGTTATTCTCACGGGACAGCATCGGGAAATGGTCGCTCAGGTGATGCAGTTGTTTGGTATCGTCCCCGATCGGGATTTAGATATTATGCAACCCCGCCAGACCCTCACCCAAATTACCTGCCATAGTTTAATGGGACTGGAACCCCTCTTGGCAGAACTTAGCCCCCATTTGCTCCTTGTCCAAGGGGATACTACTACTGCTTTTGCCAGTGCGGTGGCGGCTTTTTACCAAAAAATCCCTATTGGGCATGTAGAAGCGGGTCTGCGTACGGACAATCTATTTAGCCCCTACCCCGAAGAAGCTAATCGCCGTCTCATCAGTCAGATTGCTACGCTACATTTTGCCCCCACAGCCAAGGCAGTAGAAAATCTGCAACGATCGGCGGTGACAGGGGAAATTCATTGCACAGGCAATACTGTAATCGATGCCCTTCTCCATGTAGCGGGTTTAGAACTGGAGCCGCCCTGTCCCCAACTGTTTGCATCCTACCGTGTGATTTTAGCTACCGTCCATCGCCGCGAAAACTGGGGTAAACCCCTAGAGAGGATCGCTGCTGCCTTCTTGGCGTTGCTGGACTGTTTTCCTGATGTCGCTCTGTTGCTGCCGCTTCACCTCAACCCCGCTGTGCGGGAACCCCTGCAGAATCTGCTGAGCAACCACCCCCGTATTGTCCTGACCGATCCCCTGGACTACAGTGCCCTTGTCAGTGCCCTCAAGCACTGTTACCTTGTGATGACGGATTCAGGAGGATTGCAGGAAGAAGCTCCCAGCCTGGGAAAGCCTGTCCTTGTCCTTAGGGATACAACGGAACGCCCCGAAGCTATTGCTGCCGGTACTGCCAGATTGGTGGGTACCGACATAGAAGCGATCGTTGCGGGGGCTAGGGAGCTGCTCCAGGACCAAGGGATTTATAACCAGATGGCGACGGTAGCTAACCCCTTCGGCGATGGGCAAGCAAGTGCCAGGATTGTGGGGATTATCGATCGTTACTTTGATAGGCTAGGGATTCGGTATAGTTAATCTAGCGCTGGCACAAATCTATGTTGGAAGCCCTGCTGGCTGGTTTTTTGCTGTTAGACTTAGGTTTGATCTTCACTGCTTTGGAACAAATGGTTAAAGCTGCCCCAACGGAAACTGGGGACAATGACCCCCTACCTCCCACTAGTGACCAGGACTGGGAATACAAGATTGTGCAGGTGCGGGGGGGTGCTTTCCGATCGTGGCGCGCCATTCAATACGTCTGTCAGCAGGAGGCGAAATTTGGCTGGACGCTGATGGAAAAACTAGATGACAATCGCTTGCGTCTAAAACGACCGATCGCTTGTCGCGCTAAGGACAGCTGCCTGAAACAAAATCCCTATCGCACCAACTACGGTCTTTCAGGGGACTTTATGATGTTTTTATCTGTGTTGGCCACCCTGATGATTCTGGCTATACCTGCCTATGTGGGTTACGCCTTCACCCGCCGCATTTTTGAAGACCTAGAAACCCAATCCCCCCGCCAAATACAAGCACCTGCACCCAGAAAACCTACGGGGGAAACTAACAAACCGTAAAAAAGTTAACAAATTGTGGTATGCTCAGCCGCCTCGGGAGCCTTGCCGACCGACCCAGCGGGGAGAAAATCTATGGCAGACAAACAGTTGTTACGGCGAGATTATACCTTTATTTTTGTGCGGGAAGCCGCCAGTTGGCAGAACAACCATCCTAATTTCCTAGCTTGGCGGGAAGCCCAAACAGCCATTATTGAACTGGCAAAGCAGTGCAGCAAGTATGACCGCAGTGGGATTGACATCTATTTTGCTACCACACCGCCCCAACGTAAGACAGAGGGTAGTCCTGCCGATTTGGCAAAAGTGTTTCAGTTGAAAGAACCGATCGCTGCCAATGACTTACTCTCTAGTTTTCGGTCGGCGAGGCTCCCGAGGCGGCAGATGGCACTGGATAATCATTTCGCTGATATAGAGCCAGGCAAGAAAGAAACAATCGTTGTTTTTCTGGATCATTTACCTGAGCAGCAGACCGAGATTGTGCAAGCTTTAGTGGAAGCGACGAAAAAGATTGATGGGGAGAGGGAAGCCTATCGTTTGGGTGTGAGTTTTGTTTTGATTGGTGATAATGAAGAAGCCAAAACTTTTCTCAACTTTTTGGATGACGAACTAGGAGTGGCAGGAGCTGCCCACGACATAGTGGATGCTAAAGGCTGGAGGGCGATGAAACAGTCTTCCATTGAGAAGTTTCTGTTAGATGCTCTACTAGACTGACGCCTCGGGAGCCTCGTCGACCGAGGCTGCTTTTTTTCTGCTAGTTTACAGTGTTGTTTTCATCTTTCTCTCTTTCCAGACAGAGCAATTATCTGGCACAATACTGTCCCTGGAACCGCAGTAGTTTTGCTGCTGTAGTCAAGCGGGGAAGGGATACTTGAAATCATTGGCGGTCTTGCTCAGCTGTCTGGTTATCACTGCTAGTCCTGGGTTTGGCAGTCTCACTCCCTCTGTCTGGGGTCAGGTAAATTTGCTGACTGTGAGTGACCTAGAAATTGTGGGTAGCACGGTGTTTACAGCAGCGGAGCTAAGAGCACTGGGAGCAGATGTCATAGGCAAGGAAGTGACGATCGGGCAGTTACAATCGGTGATTACCAGGATTAATGAAAAGTATCAATCCCTGGGTTATATCACCTCGCGGGCTGTCCTCAGTCCCCAGACAATCCGGGGGGGGGTGGTACGCATAGACATTATTGAGGGGAAGTTAGAACGGATTGACATCCAACGGGGGGCAAGTTCAGGGCAAAAGTTGCAAGATGATTACTTTCGCAGTCGTTTGTCCTTTGACCCTGATAAACCTCTGAATTTCATCACGATCGAGGAAGAACTACAAAAACTCAGGGAAAATCCCCTCATCAAAGACATCAAAGCCACCTTGCGGGCAGGGAGTGGTGAGGGTTTGAGTGTTTTACAGGTAATTGTTACAGAAGCATCGTCCTTCATCACGCAAATTAGCCTTGACAACTACGGCAATCCGAATACGGGCATCTGGCGGGGCAATCTCTCTGTAACAGAACAAAACCTCACAGGCAGGGGTGATGGTCTCACAGTTAGCTATACCCGATCGGGGGCAGCCAACACGTTGGCGGGGTCCTATACTCTACCCCTCAATCCCCAGGGGGGAACGTTGACAATTCAAGGTTTAGCAGGTGTCAATCCCATTGTGGCAGAGCGGTTTACTTTCAATCTAACTACAGAGTCCCGCTTGCTGGAGTTGACTTACAAACAGCCTTTCTTCCACACAGCCAGTGCCGAATTGAGTGTTAGTTTCTCCCTCGCTTCTGAGGAAAGTCGCATTCTGATTGACCAGGCGCTGATCCCTGACGGAGAAACCCGATCGACGGTACTCAGGTTGGGGCAGGAATATCGGGGGCGGGATGGGATGGGGGGATGGTTTGCCCGCTCGGTGTTGGGCTTTGGCATCGATGGCTTGGGGGCGACCATTCGATCGGGGGCGCCTGATGGCAGGTTTTTTACCTGGGGGGGGCAATTATTGCGGTTGCAAAAATTAAGTGAAGACCAGGAAACGATCGGGCAGTTGCGGTTGCAGTTTCAGTATGGGGGGGACTCCTTGCCGCCGTTGAATCGCTTTGGTTTGGGTGGTCCCCTATCGGTGCGGGGTTATCGCCAAGGTTTCATCACAGGCGATAGTGGTGTGCAGGGTACGATCGAGGTGGAATTGCCCTTGGCACGGAATGAGTTTGGGCGCAGCGTGGTGAAAATTGTACCCTTCATCGATGCAGGCACAGTCTGGAATCAAAATGGGAACGGGGACAATCAAACTCTATGGGGGATAGGGGCAGGTCTCAAGTGGCAAATTTCCCCCCAGGTGCAATTCCGCTTGGATTATGGCATTCCCCTGGTCAGTGTGGAACGACGGGGTAATAGTCTGCAAGATGAAGGTATTTATTTCTCTCTTTCTGGTAGTTTTTAGCTGGTTATCTCTTCTAGTCTTTGCATTACCTGTTTGCCCAGATTGAGGTTGTGTAACCGATCGATTTCTCTCACACCTGTGGGGCTGGTGACATTCACTTCTGTTAGATAACCGCCAATCACATCAATTCCCACAAAAAAGAGTCCGTCAGCTCGCAAATGGGGAGCAAGTAGGGCACAGATATGTTTCTCCCGCTCGGTAATTTCCGTTGCTGCCACGGTTCCCCCCGCTGCCATATTGCCGCGAAACTCCCCTGGGCTGGGAATGCGATTGACCGCCCCGATCGGTTCTCCTTCCAGCAAAATAATGCGTTTGTCCCCTAACTTTGCCTCTGGTAAGAAGCGCTGCACCATGACAGGGGTTTTCCCCCGATCGGTACTGATTTCAATCATAGAGTTCAAGTTGGGGTCATCAGGGGTGAGAAAGAGAATGCCCTCGCCGCCTTTACCACCCAAGGGTTTCAATACCGCTTTACCCTCCTGCTGCACAAACTCCCGAATCTGCTGCCGGTCGCTGGTTACGATCGTGGGGGGCATGACCTCTAAAAAGCGAAGAGCATAGAGCTTTTCATTAGCCGATCGGATACCCCTAGGAGAATTAATCACCCAAGTACGCTTCCCTTGTCTGAGGGCAGATGCCCTAGGGTTGGTGAGTTCGTGAGATTCCCTGGGATTGGTGACGCTCTCAGATTCCCCGTGGTTGGTGAGGTTCTCGAACCAACGATCGACATAGTCCAACAGATAGGTGGCATAGAGGTACTGGCTGGTAACGGGGGGGTCAGTACGCATCCACACCACATCCATGGCTTCTAGGGGCAGCCAGCGGGGTTCACCTACCTCATACCAAGGCTGGGGCGCTACCCACAACCCATCCACCAACTGCACAGGGTAAATTTGGGTGGGGCACAGACGGGCATAGCACTTTCCCCCTTGGAGAGACAGACCAGCGATCGTAGTAGTGAATACCTCATGCCCTTCCTGACAAGCTGCCTCCATCAATGCCACCGTGGTATCGTGGGTGGGGTCAAGTCCTGGCAGGGGGTCAAGGATAAAGGCTAGTTTCATTTAGTTCGCTTCGATGAATTCACTAGGCAGCTACTAGAGCTTCGGGGCGCTTGATCTGACGGAGGAATTCCTGCAACGGTTCTCCCTCGATCACCTCTGACTCTAGCAGTTTTTGTGCCATGGTTTCTAGTAGCTCCCGATTCAACTTGAGAACCTCTAGTGCCCGCTGATGTCCTTTTTCCACGATCTCCTTGATCTCCTGGTCGATCATCTCCGCTGTCTTCTGGCTCATGAACCGCTGATTGGTCATTGCCCCCAGGAAACCATTTTGCTGCTGTTGGTAGGCCAAAGGACCCAATACCTTACTCATGCCGTAGGTGGTCACCATCTTTTCCGCTAGGTCTGTGGCTCGCTGGAGGTCATTAGCTGCCCCCGTAGTGATGCGTCCAAACACAATCTCCTCCGCCGACCGTCCCCCCAACAAAGTGGCAATCTGGGCCTCCATATCCTCCTTGCTCATTAAGAAGCGGTCTTCCTGGGGCAACTGCAGGGTGTAACCAAGGGCTGCCATGCCTCTGGGCACAATCGAGATTTTTTCCACCTTCCCCGCCGCGGGGGAGAGGGCACCTACGATCGCATGACCCACCTCATGGTAAGCCACAATCTTCTTCTCTTCCTCACTCAAAACGCGGCTCTTCTTCTCTAGACCAGCCACCACCCGCTCGATCGCTTCACTAAAGTCCTGCATTTGCACTGTAGAACGCCCTGCCCGTGCTGCCAACAGCGCCGCTTCATTGACCAAATTTGCCAAATCCGCCCCTGCAAAGCCAGAAGTGCGCCCGGCAATCACACTCAAATCCACACTGGGGTCAAGGGCTACTTTACGGGCATGAATCTTCAGAATCGCCTCCCTACCAATTTTGTCGGGACGGTCAACCAACACTTGCCGATCGAATCTGCCAGGACGTAATAGAGCCGGGTCAAGGCTTTCCGGACGGTTGGTAGCTGCCAGGACAATGACTGTAGTGTTATCCGCATTAAAGCCATCCATTTCTGTGAGTAGTTGGTTGAGAGTCTGTTCCCGCTCATCATTGCCGCCGTAGAAACCACCACTAGTGCGGGACTTACCGATCGCGTCTAGTTCATCAATAAACACAATGCAGGGAGCTTGCTTTTTCGCCTGTTCAAATAGGTCGCGTACCCGGGCAGAACCGACACCGACAAACAATTCCACAAACTCACTACCAGAGATGCTGAAGAAGGGTACACCGGCTTCCCCTGCCACCGCCTTAGCCAGCAGAGTTTTGCCCGTCCCTGGGGGACCCACCAGCAACACCCCCTTGGGAATGCGTGCCCCGATACTGGTATATTTTTCTGGGGTTTTCAAAAACTGGACAATCTCTTCTAGTTCAGCCTTAGCCTCATCTACACCCGCCACATCACTAAATAAAACTTTGGGTGCATCTCCTTGCACATAGACCTTAGCCTTACTCTTAGAAATTTGCAGTCCCCCTGGGGTAGCTCCCCGGTTAAACAATTGGAAAATGCCAACAAAAATTAGGGGTGGAATAATCCAACTTAACAACGTCCCCAACCAGTTATTCCCTTGGGGGGGAGCAGCGGCAAATTCTACCCTATGTTGTTCCAGTAGTTGGGGCAAATTGAGGTCAAAAATTGGTGTGGTAGATAGTACTTCCCCAGGACGATCGGGGCTAGAACTGCGCAATTGATACCTGATTTGATCCTGTCCAATAAATGCCCGTGCTACTTGGTCTTCCTGTACCTGATGGATAAACAAACTGTAGGGTACTCTAGGAATCTGATTGGAGAGTAATTGGGGCGCAAAGATGTTAAAGATAAATAAACCTACGCCAATGAGCAGAAAAATATTGCCGATCAAGCGCGATCGGGAACGTTTGGGGTCTTCGTTTTTGATCGCCATAGGGGTAATTGATTTACACTGATAGATTCATTATAGGAGTGGTCAGCGATATACTCGGTTCGGATTTCCTCCTAACCCTGGGACATAATGCAATTATGAGCATTTCCCTGCAGCTTGCTCCCACTCTCCTTGCCGATCGATATTTCTGGATAGGGCTGTAATGTACTGGTGTCAGTTTGGGCAGAGAAAAATAGCAAAGTGAAGAAACTAATTAAGATTAACTGGCAGATGAGTCTGACTTTTTATCAGCAATAGAATGTTTTAGTGAACTCCACAGAGTTAGGATAAAAACTGGTTGGAACTTTGGTTTGCGGTCACCTGCTGTGTATTCTTTCCTAACCCTGCCAGGGCTTAAATAACGGGAATTTATTTCCCCAATTGCGGGAGGAGTCCCTGCTAGCAAGTAAATTATATTTGTATGCTCTGTTCTGTTAAGAACTATTAATCAGTAGCTATTTATTTTGGGGCTAGCAAAACCTGATTCACCAGAGTTTCTGAGGTAGTAAATCACACATCTCTAACTCCTGAAAAGAACAGAAGTCAGTAGGAGTTGTGATTCCTCCCCAGCAAAGCTAGTAATTTCAGTAGTCACCACCCTTGCGAAAGGCAGTAAACTGAGGAAAAATATAAAGCTATGCGAATTGCGATACTTGGTGCAACTGGTTTTATTGGCTCTCGGCTGGGGCAAGCGATTCTCGATCGGGGTGATCAGCTCTTTGTCCTCACTCGGAGTGTCGCCAAGGGACAATCTATGTTCCCGACAGCAGCAGTGGTGGACTGGCAAGATGACCGATCGGTATCCTTGGCTCTGGCAAGTAGTGAGGCAGTAGTGAATTTAGCAGGGCGTTCTATTACTGACCCCTGGACAAAAAAAGTAAAGGAAGAAATTTACCGTAGTCGCATCGACACTACCAAACGTTTAGTTAACCTCTTGGCAAATTTAGACAAGCGTCCCACTGTCCTGGTCAATGCCAGCGCCATCGGTTATTACGGTTCCAGTTTGACTGCCCAATTTGACGAAAATAGCCCCAAGGGTGAAGGTTTCTTGGCGGATGTCTGCGCTGATTGGGAAGCTAGTGCCGATCGGGCAACAGAACTAGGTATAAGGGTAGTGAAGATTAGAATTGGGATAGTCCTCGATCGGGGTGGTGGGGCATTGGGTAGAATACTGCCTATTTTTCAACTGGGGTTAGGGGGAGTAATCGGCAGCGGTGACCAGTGGTTCTCCTGGATACATCGAGAGGACTTGGTTAGATTAATTTTGTTTGCCATCGATCGGGGTGAGGTTCAAGGAGTTTTGAACGGGACAGCACCCCAACCCGTTACTAACCGAGAATTTACCGAAGCACTGGCAATACAACTACAGCGTACTGCCCTTTTACCTGTTCCTGCTCTAGCTCTGAAAGTAGTTTTTGGTGAGGGAGCTAGCATACTACTAGAAGGTCAAAAAGTCCTGCCGCGAGTCACAACAGAGAGAGGATTCGAATTTACTTACCCTACCTTGGAGAATGCATTGGCAGCAGTTCGTAATTGTAAATCATAAAAATCTGTTGGCTGGTTGGTCATTACAATCAGCTTCACCTTGCTTAAACGAATTGACAGATCCAAGATGAGAGGTAAATCTAATGCAGCGCAGTTTTTGATTTGCTCCACTGCTTCTGTCACCCTTAATGACAATATAAACATTCTGTAAGCTAACACATCCACTTCCCGTGTCTATAGAACCATCTGGCGCAAATCTAACGCAAATTACCTTCTGACCGCCTGCTCCTGGGAACTCGGGGATAGTAAAATTACCACTTACCCCCACCCTAACTCTTTGACTATCCTTGATACTACCAGGGATAATTGGCTGCCAGTTCCAGTTGTTCACATCTGTCCTATAAGCTCCTGTGTTTGGTAACTTAGCATTGTGCACGCCAACCTCTATCTCTCCAGAGCCGGCTGGGTTACGCCTTATGCTGAGTTGATATGTGATTTTATCCCTCTTCGCTTTGCTTTGAGCGTCCTTAATTGCAGAGAAAAGCTTACTTTGTGCATTGTTAATCCTAGTCGTGTTCATCAAACCGCTATAGCCACGTGCACTCAAAGCTGCTAAAATTCCTGCAATCACTATGACAGCAAGCAGCTCCACCAACGTAAAACCTTTGTCAACTTCCCTCGGTAACCTATTCAATCTCAACATAAACACCCCCCTATTCTAGTCTTGTATATCGATAGCGCTGCGACCCAAAACTCGTACACTAGCCGTAATCAAGAAATTTGCCTTCCGATCGCCCACAGGCTGTATACGTCTTACCTCACGGTTGTTGTATATTCGAGCCAGTGCGTTGCCTCTAATGTATACCCTAGCTGCATTTTGCACAGAGTTGACGCACACAAAAAAGCTACTAGCATTGTCTGCTCGAACGGGATTTGTATTCGGGTCAAAGCTACTAGGAATTCTTTGGGTAGCAATATCCAGAGTATTGTTACCATCTATATCCCCGTTAGGTGGATTCCGACCAACACCCTTAGCGGGGTCAGCACAGTCTATGTTGTCATTGAAAAAGCGGTTTGCTCCCACTCCTCCCAAAACCGTTATATCTACATTGTTAGGTCTGATGGGCACAAATATAGAGCCAGAAGTGGGATTGTTATCATCTTGGTTACCAGTGTAGAAAGTGTCATCGACAAAATCAAGAATTACTTGTGGTGCGTTTACAGTGTTTGGCGCTATGTTATAACCTACACCCGCATTACGCCACCTGTTCATCCGATCGCGAAAAGTGCCTGCCCCACTAACATCGAACCTCCTAAAATTTTGGTCAGGTAAAATCCAGTAATTGACATCATTTTGCCTAACTATAGGAGCTCGGTTCTGGAATGGAGGCTGAAAGCAGTTCTGTTGTGGGTTTGCATCTTGGCAATCTGCTCTAATGCCATCTCTGATTTCAATTCGCTCTATCTGCATTGCGTTGGATCGATCCAAAGCGCCTGTCCTATTACTCCTTAGGTAGTAGGCAACTAATGCATAAACAAATACACTGTCTCCCTCCCCAGTTCCTCTTGGCAGCGCTTTTATAGGTCGGCAAGTGTTAGAAGTGTTAGAGGGATTAGCACACGAACCCCTATTTGGTATGCTCGTAACAAACTCCCGATCGTAAAAGTGACGTTTCCAGAACACCAGTATTGGTACTCTGTCAGCAGATACCCCTGGCAGTTGATTTCTAATCCCCGGTGGGTCGTCCGTGCTACTTCTCTCTACCCCATCAGCATCATAGATATAGACCGCTTGCTTGAGGTCATCAGCAATAAAATCCAGGGCAGCTTGAATCTCTTCCTGTGTCTGCACCTTTGCCTGCTCTCTCTGGTCTGTTTGTAAAATGTTGACCAAAAAAGCTAGTAAACCACTCAGCATAATACCTGCAATCAGGGAAGCTACTAGTAGTTCCAGTAAAGTGAAGCCACTAATCTTAGCTCTACCTTCCCTGAGATATTTAAGAATAAATTTCCATAGTAACTGCTTCATAGTTAGTTCCCCAGTCGCCTCAAAATTTCAGGAGTATTGGAAGTATTTGTCAGTATTTCCGCTCTCACCACTACTACAGGACAAGCCCGGTTACCTAAATTGCGGGTGAATACAGTTCTTTGTCCTCGGCATTGAGGCTCGGTAGGTAAGCCCCTGTAAAGAGTACCGCTAAACCCATCAGCTCGATATACTCGTACACCCAAGACAAAGCCCTGATTCCTAAGGGCATTCTCCCTTTCCTGGGTAGTGTTTGGCTCACCAGTAGCAGGGGGGGTAGGAATGATGCGAGTACGCATGGGCTGAAGTACAAAATCGAAGGGGTCACCTACTCTCCAACCATCATTATTACCGTCTATCCTTGTACCTCGCAGAGCCGAATTACCAGTGATTGGGTCGGTCAATGGCAAATAGGTAGCTGGATTTGGAGGATTGATAGCCTCAAACGTTGTCTGTCCAGCTGCAGCGATCTGACTACTAGGTATGTCAGCAAGGGAAATGATCCTCGCTCGTACCGCTTCCACATAGGATCGAGCTGCCTGAGTCGCCAAGTCCACACGCCTTGCCTGCACTCTAGTGGCTACTGCCAGAGTAACCATGGGCAAGAGAGCTGTCAGGAGAATGCCCAGAACGATTACTGCCACCAATGCTTCAATTAGAGTAAGACCCTTTTCTTGACTAAACCTTGCCAGCAGCCACTTGTGCACGACCCTCATAATCACTTCCCTCCCCCTAGTTATATGTAATAGTACCAGGAAAACCAGGCAACCCCACTGCCTGAGCACAATCTCTAGGCAAATCATTACCTCTAAGGGCAGTCGTTCTGTAGTCAGTAGGTTCTGCATCTGTACCTACTCCCCTGCGACTTTCATTAGTTAGGTTGTTTGGTTCAAGGGCACACATGAGGTGCTTCACGTAGATGTCCTCTGCACTCACCTCGCGGAAGAATTCGTCAGGTTTGGGTAAAGCAGTAGCGAACCTGGAGGAGAATAGGTCAGGGAGCTGAGTTAGCAACCCTACATCAAATCCAAATAACCGAATAGGAGGTGAGAAGAAAGGTATGCTCATAGCTGTAACACTGTTCGAGTACTTGCGGAATCTGCTTAGAGGAAATGCTCCTCGCTGGGAATCAAGAGGATTGACCCACAATGTGGGTATGTCGCTACTACTGTCACTGTTTGCCAGACTCAGGTCCGTGTAAGGGAATGTTTGCATGTACGGACCAACCGCATACCTACTTCTAGTGTTTTGCAGGAAACCACCCGCGATTCTAAGCGGTACACCAGTCCAGCTCTCTAGTAGCCTTACAAAATTGAGCAGACCACCACCTGTCTCGGCACTTTGCACTTGTTGACCCCCAGTATTGTTGCTTGCAGGAGTTGCCGAATGATTAATGTTCCTAACATAGGGTACGCCAGCACGAGAAGGAACATTTCCAGCAACAAAGTATACGTTTACCTCTACCCTGTTAGGATTGGCGGGATCATTGCCAGCAGCATCAACTTGCGCAGCCCTCATTAGCCACTGTCCGCCTCTTCCGTTGTTCCGCCCATTCATACTCTCTGTAAATCTATTGTTCCAGTCTGGTTCGGGCATGTTGGCAAAAGTTGGTACTCCTGAGGGGTCTGCAGCAGGCGCATGTAGTTGTAGGACTGGTAAAACTATCGGCTGATCAGTAGATGTCATGGCTGCCGCGATCGTATTGCGGTTGATGCCAGGAGAGTTGGTAGAAGTTTCCTTAGCATGGAAACCAAGGAAGCGCGCCCCTCTGAAAGTCACATAGAATGTTCTATCTGCTATTGGGTCATCCAGTCCTGTAGGCGCATCTGTGGTGTCTTCATTTGACGGGTTGTAGTAGTCAAACAGTAAGTTGTCTCCACTTGTTTGGACAATAGTCTCTGGGTTTCTCTTTACTAGCACAGGGCTATTGGGAGCAGAGGGCTGGAGAGCAAATATCCTCGACACATTCAAACCTGTGGAGTTTGTTTCGTTACTACCCGTATTGGGGGTATTACCAATGAAGTTACCTACCAGAACTGTCGGTTCTTCCTGCCTACCTCTAATAGTCAGAGCTGTAGGTCCGGTTCTGTCAAACAGCCAGAATACATTGTTGGGATCAACTCCATCTAGTCTTATGCGCAATCCTCTGATAGTTAGGTCTTCGTTTGCGCTTGCTCGGAGAACAAAAACTGGACTTGGACCAAGCCTGCTACCATCATCACGAGTACCGTCTGTGGGATCACCAGGATCATCACGATTGACTCTCAAAGTAAGGGTTAAGCCCTTTGTAGCTGGGTTCTGAATCTGACCATCGTTGGTCTCATCCAGCTCATCCAGTCCCCTATCGCTTTCGTTTACTGGTAGTGGAGCGTTACTAGGAACAGCATTCAGGTCAATGAAGTTGATTCGATTGTTGGCAAATGTGTTCCTTGCCTCAAAAGTAATTCCTATAACACGATTTTGTTCATCCCTGGTAACGTTTGGGCGTGGCCTAACAGCGTTAGTAATGGCTGTGTTAAGCCTGTTGCGGAAATTGTTGATTACCTCTCTTATTCCTTGTGGACAGGAGCCGTTTGTAAATGGTCTGTCTACAGCTTGGTATGCCTGTATTCCTTGCCATAGACCAGTGGAACCACAGATCATATAGGCAGAGGCTGGTACAACTGCAGAACTACCTGTACTGGAGTTCTGATCACTGGGGTAATGGGGATTAAATGGCAAATTCAGGTTGGCTATGTCAGGAGGAGCAGTCGCTACGCCTTGGTTGGTATTACCCTGCCCAAGACAGCGTTCATCAACGAAACCATCTGTCCGAACACAGACAGTTTCAGGCAGTATCAAGCGAGAACCATGATTCAGGTTCCCCCTATTGTTACCTGTACTACCTCCACCAATCTGCGGCCATGAGTGAGTGTAGACTAACACATTGTTGTTGGCATTGTAATTGAGGCTATCCTCTTCTCCAATCCAGTTCCAGTTGCTCCCTACGTACCGATACCAGAGGGTCTGAGGCTGATCTGTGGCAGCATTCGGCAGGTCTTCCCTCATACCTGGAGGCATAGGTAGCTCACCCCTCGGAGTTGGCTGATTTACTCTGGATGGGGCAGGGAAAGGAGCTAGAGCTTCGTTACTAAAGATTGTTCCTCCTGCCCGCCTCATTAGGTTAGCGTTAGGGGTGTCGCACCTGTAACCTCTCACATAACCTCTTGTACTTGCAGTATTTGGAGAACCACCCGCCGTAGCAGGATCAAAGTCACAAGTCTTTTGACTAAAGCTTCCACCGTAGTTACCACCTGGGAAAGGATAAGCAGCACCGACTGGCAGTACTGCCTCTGACCCCGAACCCGTGAGCATACCAAAGACAGGGAGAGGAAGTGCGTTCTGTCCTGGTGTAGGTGTAGGCGTAGGTGTGGGTGTAGGCGTAGGTGTGGGTGTAGGCGTAGGTGTAGGCGTGGGTGTGGGTGTAGGCGTAGGTGTAGGCGTGGGTGTGGGTGTAGGCGTAGGTGTGGGCGTAGGCGTAGGCGCAGGGCAAGTAGCTCCATTGCCTACTGTCCGCCGTCTTATTAGCTGTCTTTGGGTCAAGATTCCGTCATCCTGATTCGGTGTTCCAACTAGAACATCGTTAACGACATCATCGCTTATCAAACCACACCCCACGACAATAACATCTGGTTGGTATTGGGGGGGGATATATTCTGTCCTCGTAATTTGTTGAGTGATTTGAGCAGTAGCTGGGTTCGCTCCTGCTATGTCTGCTCCAACTGGATTAGTCAGCCTAATCCTCAGGTTCTCGTTTTGCTCATCTCTTATGTCTCGCACAACAAGGGCAGTGAGCTGACAGTTTGTAAAGCTGGTACCTGCAGGGAAAAACACCGTACTCACTTCCGTCCCAACAGGTAAGGGATTGTTGCTAGCATCTACACAAGTGTTTGCTTGGGCAACATACACTTTATCCAAAGCATCGACCAAAGATGAATTCTCTGTTTGATTGTTGTCTAATTGACCTGTGGGTGGACCTACCCTCGCTTCAGTTGGCCCTCCACTGTTAGGTACAACTTCCACATTTACTCGAGCTGCAGCAGTAGGAATAGGATTGTTCAACCTAACTGTAAAGGTAAAGCTAGAGTAGGGTACAAGACTTGTGTCATTAGCTGGAGCTACAGTAATGCCGCTGAAGTTGCTTACAGTTGGTGTAGGTAAAGGAGCAGGAGTAACATTTACGTCTCTCCTTCTTCCCTCCCCTCGTGAATTGAAGTTAGTTATTTCAACAGTTGGTCCAGGGGGAGGTGGACAAGGTACATCTCCGTAAAACCTGTTGTTGTTCGTTCTGTAGGGAGTATTCAACCCTCCTCCCAGTACCTGAGGTACAGTAATGGCACCATTAGCAACTGTTTGCAATATGGGATAAACCTGGTTATTCCCTGGGCTGAAGGAGTTGTTGCAAGTAGAGGCAAACACAAGTGCCTTGTTGCCGTCACCATAGATGTCGTCATACCGCAGGAAAGCAAGACGCTTAGCAAACCGCTGATCATGGGTAGCAACGAAGCGAGGTAGAGAAGGATCATTAATAATTGGTGTACGGGTTGTTCCTGCCCCTACTTTTTCCCAATCACTAGGAGTGCATTCGGACAGAGGCAACTTACGGCATATTTCCATGTTAAACTCTCTTGCCCTCGCCCGCCTTTGCACAGGCGTTACACCGTTTGCGTTGTAGGAATTGCGATTACCGCGGGGGAAAAAGTCACTTGTACTGCCACTTATACCGTCTTGCCTCTCGGGATCAGCAGGAGCTAGATAGTTGGCACTTGTCACAAAGTTGTTATTGAAGAAACCTTGCTTGCGCCTCGCTACCACGTAGTAGCTGTCCTTTATCTTTTCAGAATTCAAATTGAGAGTACTTTGCCAGTTAATGCTAGTAGAGGTGTTAGCATTGTTGCGCAAGTCAAAATCTCCATCAGAGCGATAGCCATCTCGCCACTCTCCTGACAAGACCGTTACAGCATCAGCTATGACAGTTGCTGGCCTCCATTCATCTCCCACAGCACAGGTGGGTGTCTGCTCTGGGCGACAGGCAAAATTCGTGTTTAGGTCACCTCTGATCCTATTGTAAAAATTGCTCCAGTCATCGAGAAGACGTTGATTAAACTCCTCTTGAGTGTGCACATTGAAGCCGACCGGAGTAGTGTTAGGTGCAGGATTAGCCACCCTCTGGGCACGGATATATACAGGCAGGTTGGAAACAAGTATTAGTCCCTTTTCTCCTCTATTTTCTTCTCTGTAGGGGGGCTGGGTTGTACCAGAAACAGTTATGTTGCCAATCACATTGTTTAAAGGGTCATCCAGAGCAGCCTGATTCTGTATGCCGTTGTAGCTACGCCACAGACGGTAGCCATTTATCAGTCTTATACCTGACACTTTGCGCGTGGGGTCAACACGGAAGTCTGTGCTGCTCAAAGCCCTGCGTGTGTTAATGTCTGTAAGCAAGGGAATGACGTTCCCGTTTGGATCCAAGACAGGATTGCCATTGGCATCTCTCTGTACGTTAAAGAAGCTAAGGTCTTCTAGGGCATCCTCACGCGTCGCGTAAATCAAACCACTCATGGGTAGCAGGAAGTCTACCCCTACGCCAGGGTTATTGCCACCTGTGACCCTTGCTCCTCTCATACGATCGAGGTCAAGGTCTGTCACTCTCACCTCTAAGGGCTGTCTCTGCTCTACCTCCAAGTCGTAAATATCAGCTCTAGCAGGTTGCCGGGGAATTGATCCGCCAGTCATACCAAAACCCGCCTCTGTGAGAGATTCATTGCGATTGAGGGACTTCACTTCCCTTGCGTCAAGGAAGGCAGACTCTTTGATTGCTCCCTGGGGTATTTCAACCGTAGCCCCGTTCATGTTGATGATAGCAATGTCTTGGCTATCTGTAACCAGTGTGGCTGCACCATCCAAAATCTGTAAAGCACAGATGTTGGCGTCCAGTGTAGATTGTTCTGCGATCGAAAGATTAGCGTTACCCTGTGAAAGCTTAATCATCACCTCACGGAGAGGTTCATTGACGAATCTACCATTCGGATATATCAGATTGGCTTGATAAGCTAGGCGTTGGGCGATTGAAACGTTCCTGTTGGTTGGATCAGAGGCAGCTGCAATGACATTGAACTTCCCATCGACAAAGGCAGGTACACCGCCAAATCCTGCTTGTCCAGGTAAAGGAATCTGGTCTGCTCTGTAAACTAGACCGTTGTTTGATCTTCCTTGAAAATTGAAATTCCAGGGAGAGTTAACGAAATTGATACCACCTAACAAACCAGCACCACCGTTGTGTACTCTACCGTTTCTGGCAGTCCTGAAAGTCGAATTGTCTAAATATTGACTAATACAAGCAATCGGTCTCTGTTGGACTAGAGGGTCTGGGTTGAAAGCACTAGCCTTGTAGTGATACACCGCTGCTGCCCGCATTTGTAAGTGCCCCTTACGAGCAGCACGCCTAAGAGCATCCACCCTCTCAGCTGGGCTAGCTACTGGATTAGGAAAGCCCGCAGGTAATGGACCTGTGGTAATTATTGCACCGTTGTTTGTTCCATCGACCGTAGGCAAACCATTAGGAGCCAGAGGGTAGTAGCCTGCATCAGGGCCTGGTACTTGAATCTGTAGAACCCGATCGGCAGCACTTGTAGCGTAGGGATTGGCAAAGGGTCTGAGGTTCTGATCTAGGTACACAACTGCACCAGACATGGGCATGGAATCTGGCCAAACTACATAGTTAAGTTCATTAAACCCATCATTAGGAGTAGGGTCAGGGGCAGCAAAAGTTGCCTCATTAACTTCAGTGATAGGATTATCTACCGGCCGACCATTCCACAGGGGAGCAGCTGATTCATCTATTAGGTTTGTAGCTGGGTTATCATTAAAGCCTGTGTAAAATCTGGGTAAAAATGTATGTTCAGGTCGAGCACTGTAGATACCTGCGTTTGTAACTACCCTTAGCCCCCCAGTTACAGGCGATTCGTTAGGAGTAGCTCCTCCATCACTAGGGTCGGCAGCAGCAGACAACTCCCAGAACCCTCCTCTACTGTTCTCCCCCAGAGCAGCTAAAGTAGCAGCACGAGTGTTGCGATAGCGAGGCTTGCCAGAAGCAGGATTATTCTGGTTGTTGGGGTCATTGAACATTATTGAGTTGTTAGTAGTATACCAGTTGGGAGTTGTCTCACCAACGTAGACAGGAGGGGTACTAGAGTTGCCATCATCATCAAGTAGCCACTTAGCAGGTAAGTTGTTACCTACACGCACCCGATCGCCCAGCCATTGCTCTATATCGTTGCGTTCTGCCAAAGTTTCAGGTCCAACAGTAGAGAGTGCCAAAATGGGGTTACTAGCAGATTTCAGTGTCAAGCCGTTGTTATCAGTTCGCAGACCTCTCCCATCGTAAGTTGTGTAGTTGCTGATGTTTTTTGTAAGGTTTCCGCCGTTTGTGTAACCAGGTAGTGCCCATGCAACTGGAGGAGCCAAATCCTTTCCTCCCCCTAGAGAAGCAGGAATATCAATCTCAGTCAAGCGAGAATTGATGGGAGGTAGGGGGGGGGTAACACCATAGGGGACTTCCTTGTAGGAAACCTTGGCTACACGAGCACGGAAGTATGCCTCCAGTGCCTTTCTTCTTGCCTCTGCTGTTCTCGGTCCAGGAGTGGATTCAAATATACCTTCGTCTTTAATGCGGCCTTTTAGATCTGCTTGAACAGCAGGAGGATCTTCGTAATTCGGGCTATTATACTGAAGTTCGATGTTGCCGGCAGACCTTGTGACCCCAGTCAGTTGAGCGCGAGCTAGTGCTGCTTCAACCAGAGCTTCTACGCGACGATTAAACTCAAAATCATTGGAGGTAGCTAGGTTACCTGTCTGTGTGATAGTTTGGTTATTATTGTCAATAACTTGCTGACCATTAGAGACGGTATTGGGAGGTACACCTTGACCCTTATAGAGGTCGACAATCACACCGTTTAACTCTGCAAAATTGGGATCGTTGCTCAAAGCATCTCCTTCCACTATATTGCCCGCTACATTCACTTCAGCATTCTGACGCTCGTAGTAGCAAGAACCAAGAGTATTATCGGAAGCTGGGTTTGTACCAGAACTACTTACTTGATAGAGCTGTACGGGAAGGTTCGGTAGAGAACCAATCATCAGATTTCCACCAACGTATATTCTACCATTGAAGTTGAAGCGTGGTGGTCTACTAACCTCTAGGTCACCCTCAAACCAGGCAGCATTGTTGTTGACGGGATTACGGGCACGGTCCTGTTGCAGTTCTAGAGCTGAAAGGGAACGAACACCACGATAAACTTCAAATCTGGCAGGGTCAGTAGCAGGTACTCCAGGAATCGCTGTAGCTGGAAAACTTTGGCGGTCGGTAATAGGAACAGTGACAGCATAAACATAAAACGCTTTCTTCAACCTGTTGCCACCACTTGTCCAACCTTCACTAGTTGCTACTCTCACACCAGTTGCACCAGCACAGAGACTTGATAGGGTAGTCTGATCGAAGGGTAGTGTCCGAACTTCTAAGGGAGAGGAAGAACGATCGAGTGGATTGAAAGGTGTGGTACTGTTACGCCCATCTGCCATATTGGGAGGACGAGTGCGGAAGACAATGCTGTATAACCCATAGGTGTCGTATAAACCGTTGCCATCTGTGTCGATCGGAAATTTCCAAGCTGTGCTGATAAATTCTTTGTCAGCAATATCAGGGTCGGTGACTTCAATCCTATCGTCAGCTGCTCCTGTTGTTACGTTGCTGATTCTGCCCCCAAAGTCGCTAACAATTTGTAGACGTGTTTCATCAGCAAAGGTGTATTTGGGTGCCTTCATTACAGAGTCAAGAACTGCCTCGTTGGGGGTGGTACGAGGTAGATTGTCGTCGTTGAGTAAAATTTCTAGCTTGGCACGGGCGCGATCGATTATAGGTGCATTAGCAATTTCAAACACTTGTTCTACGCGGGCATTAGCGGCACTTTGGGCACGGTCTGCCGATCGGGCTACTACAGCCAGAACCAGTACAGTAGTCGCGATCGTGACAAAGACTACAGTAGGCAAGATAAAACCTGCTTGAGCAGCTCCACGACGCATCAAATTACGGATGAATTTGCGGCTAATACGGAAGGGACTACCAACCCTAATTAACCATTTCCTTAAGTTGGATAGGAGAGACAGGTAGAACTTGCGTACTCTGCTTTGCTCACGACTACTCATATTCCGTTGCCACCTAAATGATCACACTAGGATTCTACCCAGGGCGAGAGAAAAATTAACATTAGTCCTAATTGGGAGTGGGTGCAGGAGGAAGCAGACGGCTGATGATTATGCCTATCAAGAGTCCCCCGATCGCTATAGTGCCAATTAATTTGCGCAGTTGTCTTTGCTTTAATTCTAGGAACTTAAAGATTTCCCCCAGAATGCCCAGAAAACCTGCTATTATCCCAGCCACGATCGGGAACAGTTTGGGCGGGAGAGTATTGCTAAGACTATCAGTGGCGAAGTAGGCAAAAAGGGCAAAGGCTAGCCCCCCCAGAATTTCGTAGGCAACAAGGTTTCTCTTGAGTGTCTGTGGATTTTCCTCATTTTCCACCTGACCCCAGCCTAGGGCAATGATTAAGCCAGTGATGACTAAGGAAACAATTAGCCCTCCCAACCCCCGACGCTGAAAAACGAGGGTATTGGCTACCATGGCGGGGAAGAGACTCCCCAAGCCTCGCACAAGAGCTAACACTGTCCCCACACAAGTGAAGATCAAGAAACTCAGCGCTAGGAAGTCCCCCCGCCTGAAGGTCACGTCCACATCAATTCCGATGGCAATGTACCCGATCGTTATTACTGCTAAAGACCCCAGCACTAACCAGCCCACTGGAATATTGATCATTGGCCGCCTCCCAGTTAAACAATTGTTTGAGTTTCTGAGGTTGTAGGAATGTTGCCCCGATCGTTATACTTACATATTCCCTTTTGCCGTCGCAAGTGTTTCTACTGTGACTTTGCCATCACCACAGGCGGTAGGTCATTAATGAGGGAGTATGTAACAGTTTTGTGCCAGGAGATAAGGGACACGATCGCTAACCTGGGCACTCGCTCTAGTTTAACTACTGTATTTTTAGGTGGTGGCACACCTTCTCTGCTGACGGGGGAAGAAGTAGGGCAAATTATGCAGACCATCAGAGAGGGTTGGGATTTAACTCCAGATGTAGAAATTTCTCTGGAAGCCAATCCTGGCACAGTGTCTCTGGCATCTTTGCAGTCCTATCGGACAAGTGGTGTCAACCGCATCAGTTTGGGGGCACAAGCCTTTCAGGATCATTTACTCGATTGCTGTGGTCGTGGGCACAGTGTAGCGGACATCTACGAAGCTGTCACTTTAATTAAGCAGGCAGGGTTCACTAACTTCAACATTGATTTGATCTCTGGCTTGCCTTACCAAACTATGGAGGAGTGGGAGGCATCCCTCCAAAAAACCATCGCCCTTGCTCCTACCCATGTGTCGGTTTATGATTTAACGATCGAGGCTGGTACTGCCTTTGGCAAACGCTACCAACCAGGCTGTCCCCCTTTACCCCCTGAGGAATTGACGGTCGAAATGTACAAAGTTGCCCATGCACTACTGACCAGGGCAGGCTACCGCCACTATGAAATTTCCAACTATGCTCGGCCTGGGTATGAATGTCGGCACAATCTCACCTACTGGCGCAATCAACCTTTTTATGGTTTTGGCATGAGTGCTACCAGCTATGTCAACCAGTGGCGGTGGGACCGTCCCCGTAAAATCCGCGCCTATATGGAGATGGTGCAACAAAAAAACTATCCCCCCCCTGTAGCAGAAACAATAAACGATCGGTTATTTGATACTTTAATGCAGGGTCTGCGCCTAGCGGAGGGACTGAGCATAGCAGAACTCCGTCAGAACTTCGGTGCCGCAACTATAGAGAGAGTCAGTCAACATTTATCCCCATTTGTGTCCAAGGGTTGGTTAAAAATTGACGATCGCCTACGGTTTGTACCCCTAGAGGGCTGGCTGTTTTCCGATGTTGTGAATATGTCCCTATACGAATTGCTAGTGGGGGAAAGATGACCGTCGTTTTTGTCGGCGTTCCCTGACTTTTGCTAAAGTTGCCACGTCGGAAATAATCATCTCCCTTGCCGATCGAACCAACAACCCCGCCACAGTTAAGCTAGCCAACATCGCATTCCCACCGTAGCTGAGCATAGGAAAAGGTAAGCCAGTTGTTGGTAGTGCCCCCGTCGCCACTCCGATATTCAAAAACGCTTGCCCCACCAACAAAATCGTCGCCCCCGTCGCCACCAAACGAACAGTCATAGTTTGACTGCGCATCGCTACCCGCAAACCCAAGGTGGCAAATACTGCCAGCAAGAGTAATAACAATGTGCAACCCAGTAAACCAAACTCCTCAGCAAACACGGCAAAGATGAAATCCGTATCCTGAATGGGCAAAAATGATTTTTGTTCCGACAAACCAAACCCCTTGCCCAACACACCTCCTGAACCAATCGCCATCAAACTCTGGGTCAGCTGAAATCCATCCCCCGCTGCATCCTTCCAGGGGTCTAAAAACATCAACAGACGACGGCGCTGATAATCCTTGACAGTAACACTCAAAGTCGCTACCAATATGCCAGTGAGAGCCACTCCCCCCAACTGCAACCAGGGCAGACCCGCCGCCATTGCCATCAACCACAAAGTCGTACCGTAGAGAGCCGTCATACTCAAACTAGGCTGCAGCAGAATCGCCCCCAAGGTAAAAGCAAAAATGCCTAGCCAAGTCAACCGATCGCGCCAAGCTATCTGATACCAATTGGCAAAGACCCGCGCTGCCTGGAGAATGATAAAGGGTTTGAGCAACTCCGAGGGTTGGAGCAAAAAACTCTTCCCCACCGCTAACCAGCGACAGGAATCATTGATACAGACAGTTAAGCCTGGGACATAGGTAGCAAGCAGGAGCACCAAAACCGTGAACAACCCGATCCAACTCCAGCGCACCATGGTACTGACAGGCAGATGCACAACCACCTGAAAAATCAACAACCCAAGTGCCGCCCACAGTAGTTGTTGTCCAAACAATTTAGCACCTTGACCAAAATCCCAGTCTGCTGTGATAAAAGAAGCGGAAAAGAGAATGGTCAAACCCAAAAACAGCCATAGAAAAGTGAGCCAGCGCAACACCCTGGCTTCCATCGTCCATTCCGTAACTGAGGGGTCAAGAAAGGGCAGGAACTTTCTCACAGTATCGGGGAGCACAGTGCATACCCATCATAAAGTACATAAATGACTGCTTGAGCAGAGGGACGTGTAAGAAGTTTAATCCCACCTGCCTGATGATTTGACACCACCATATCTCATTGGAGAATAAACGATTGCTAAAGTCCGTCAGGGAAATTACGCCCAAATTGTCCCAGTAACGCTGAGCTTCATACTGTTGCAGTATAGTCGCTGCCCCTGGGTCTTCAGCCTGGTAGAGCAGTTGTCGCAGGCAAGCCACATCCCTAATGCCCAAATTCATGCCCTGCCCTGCCAGGGGAGAAGTAGTGTGGGCCGCATCCCCAATTAACAGAAAGCGGGGTCTAATGTACTGATGGGCATGTAACCACTGGGGTGTGTAGTAACTCAATTGCGTTGACAATAAAGACACCTTGCCCAATTCAGGGGGAAACCGCCGTTGTAACTCCGCCTCGATCGTCTCCCTGTCTAAATGCAGCACCCCCTCTACTTCCGACTGTCTCACTGTCCAGACCACTCCACAGTGGTTGCCCTGCAAAGGTAAGATGGCAAAAGTACCTGTAGATTGGAATCTTTCATAGGCGACGTTGTGGTGGGGATTGGTGATTTCTACCCGCAGGACGATACAAGCTTGGTCGTAGTAACGCCGATCGGTCTTGATACCCATCTGTTCTCTGAGAAAGGAATGCTTACCATCCGCCGCTACCAATAGTTTTGTGGAGACATAGTAAGTACCGACCTCACTGACAACTTCCACCTCTAGGGCAGACTCTTTCACTTTCACACCTGTTACCCTTGCTGGGCACATGATTTTTAGATTAGGTGCAGATTGGAGTGTGCGCCAGAGAGTAGCCAAAGTAACCTGATTGGGGAGAACATAGCCCAGGGCATCTACTCCCATTTCCCTTGCTTCTAGCCAAACCCTCGTCGGCATATCTCCATCGGTGATGATAATTTTGTGCATAGGCGTTGCCCCACCCGCCAACATCTCCTGCCATACCCCTATGGTTTGCCAGTAGAGCACTGACCCCCATGCTACAGCGCTTGTCCTGATGTCTCCTGTAAAATTTCCCTCCCTGTATTCCGATCGGGGTTCCACTAGTCCTACCCGCAAATTACTATGGCGTAGACCACAGGCAAGGGCAGCACCCACCAGTCCCCCCCCGACAATCAGCACATCAAACATGATATCTTAATAAAACTTAGCATTTATAGTTTAGCGCAGTCTATAGCAAAATGCAGGTAAAGGAATTTTGTTTCTTAAAATTGCTCACAGGTTATTCCCTGGTAAATTTACTACAAAATGTGGCTAACTTAAAACATGAATCTCCTAATAGACTATTACTAAATAGTCAGCATTAGTCTGACAGAGTGCATATCCCCTGTGCTTGACACTGACTACAAACATTGTTATCTTACTGGCACAGTGTGAGGGAGACTATGACCAAAGTGATAGGGGTAGGCTGTGCTTTTGGGGCAATAGTATGGTGCCCCATTGTACTAGCGCAAACGATCGGGCTAGAGTTGGAAAATGTGGACAAAAACCTGCCCCCTATGGCACAGGTCACTAGTGTGTCCCAGTTATCTGATGTACAACCAACAGACTGGGCATTTAGTGCTTTACAGAGTTTGGTAGAACGGTATGGGTGTATTGCCGGGTATCCCGATCGTACCTATCGCGGGCAGCGCCCCCTGAGCCGTTATGAGTTTGCCGCAGGGCTAAACGCTTGTTTAACAAAAATCAACGAACTGGTAGCAGCGGGTTTAGCCGACAAAGTTAACAAGGATGATTTAGCGATCCTACAAAGATTGCAAGAGGAATTTGCCGCTGAGGTGGCTGCCGTAAAGGGGAGGTTAGATAGTTTAGAGAAGAGAGTTACTAGTATAGAGGGACAACAATTTTCCACCGTTGCCAAGCTGGGCGGGGAAGTAGTATTTGGCTTAGCGGGGGCAACAGGGGCACCTACAGGTAATAGTAACCCCAATGTAGTATTTCCCTATGTGGCACGGTTGCAGGTAGTGGCATCCTTTACGGGCAACGATCGGTTACGGATTGGTTTACAGTCTGCCAACTTTGGTACAACAGGCAGCAACGCTGCTTTAGGTTTTGGGCGGCAGGAAAACCTCAACACCCAGATGGCATTACTGTCCTATCAGTCTAGTACCGACAACAACTTCGCTATTGAGAATTTGGAGTACAGGTTCCCTGCCTTTGACGACAGAGTTGTGTTTACGATTCGTCCGGCGGGGTTTAGTTTGGGTTCCGTGCTCACGCCTAATTCCCCTTACTTTGACACAGGGCGGGGTGCTATTTCCCGCTTTGCCGAAGCTAGTCCCCTGTTTAAGATTGGTAACTTGCAGTCAGGGGTAGGTTTTGACTGGCTATTGAGCGACCAAGCCCGATTACAATTTGCCTACGGGACCCGCAATAGTGCCGATCCCAGGACAGGTGGCATTACGGGGGCAGAGAACAGTGCTTTAGGGGTACAGTTGCTCACCAAACCTGCGGATACCGTGTGGGCGGGGATTGGTTACATCAATGCCTATTCTGCCAGGGGGGAGCTAGCTACTTTAACCGGTAGTTTTAATGCGGATAATCCAGGCATTCTGTTTAGTGGTGATCCCAGATTGCAGGCAACGCAGACCAATGCCATCAGTGGCACCCTGAACTGGGCAATCAGTCCTACGCTGCGCTTAGGGGCATGGGGGGGCTGGACATTTAGCAATTCTGTCAATTCTTCAGCCTATGCCAACTCCACTACTTATTTGTTTTCCTTGGGTTTAAGCGACCCCTTCGGTAGACAGGGAGATGTTTTGGCATTTTTATTTGGGCAACCACCCCGCCTAACGGAAGGACGGACAGCCACAGGGGCAACCTTTAGTGACCCCGCCGTGGGATTGCACTATGAGGTCTTCTATCGCTACCGCCTCGATCGGAACATTTCTATTACCCCTGGATTCTTCTTTGTCACCAATCCCAATCACGTCAGTGGCAGGGACACTATTTTTGTGGGCACAATTCGTACTGTCTTTCGTTTTTAAGGAGAATGAGTATGTGGAAACAAATTTTAGTTTGCACCCTCTTAGTGGGAGGAGGTTTGGCGGCAGAAGCACAGGAGCGCAGTACTCCCCGTCCTAGTTTTTTTGAAGAGGAACGCCGCCTCAACACACCGACAGAAGTAGAGATTAGGGAAGACCGCGAAGCTCGGCAAAGGAGCGGATTTAGTGCAACTTTCTTGACAGATGCTCTCAATGGCGTAAGTGATCCAGGAGTAGCTGCGGAGTCTCGAAACGCTTTGACTACTGTTAATATCACCCCTGCCAGAACTACTGGTACTTCAGAGCTAGTGCCCCTAGGTATTTTTGTGCGACCCCCTGCTACAAGATAGTTAAAATTTTGGGAACTGTTGTAAGGAGAGAGGTATATGGCAACTTTGCAGACCCAGACTTTGACATTTGACATTGTGCCCGACAGTAGCGGATTTATAAGTGCGGGGGGTAACTTTACTAAGGGTAAATTTCAGTTCGATACTAAGACTGTGGTACTGACCGCCAAAACTCTGAACGGCATCGGCAATTACGAGGTTAACAATAAAGTTATCGCTTCCTTTGATAGTCCCACGATCGTTGTCACGCTAGTTGACTTTGATGAGATTGCTTCTGGCGTGCTCCAGTTCCGTTATACCTCTCCATTTACAGCTGGTAATACTGTTGTTTTATTTGATGCGAAAAATCAGGAATTAGCTAGAGCTAGTTTACCTCAGACTCCTGGGGAATTAGGATACAACATTCCTATTCCATCTCCCTCCCCTGACAAAAATAGTTTTTCTATTAAGTTTACGGGCAATCCAGTCAAAATTGAGTTTGGTGGTGTTTTGCGGGAATTTGGCATTGATGACATCCAGATTACTAATGTTGCTCTTGTCGCTAACCGTCCACCCACTGTTAAACTGTCCCAAACTGCCTTTGACACAGTACAAAACTCTAGCTTTCGTTTGCCTAGTATTCTCCTAGAAGACGATCGGGGTCTGGCTAAGGTTACCCTAACAGCACCAGAGGGGTTTATTCTAACAGCTGCAAACGATCGGGATACCAGGGTTAATGTAGTTGAGTTGGACTTAACCAATCGCGGTAAGACTTTCGAACTAGCCAGAGATGGAGAGATCATTTTCAAGGCTGACAAAGTTGGGAGTGGCGCTATTGCTATCACAGTCACAGACAATGAAGGTTTGTCTAACATTCCAGCTGCACAACTATCCTTCACGGTTAGACCTAGTGCTGAACCGCTACCTAATGTCAAGCCGAGTTTTTTGGGTTTACAGTCTGATCCTATTGTGGTTCGTCCTAGTTCCAGTCAGCCTCTTAGCTTTACTACTCCCCTTAAGTTTAGTATTTTTGATCCAGATAGTCTCAGGGTTTCTTTTGTGCTGGATGCAGTGAGTGCACCGGCGGGGACGAAGTTAACCTTGCCTGGTTTTGAAAACTCCTCTCCTACCCGTATAGTCATCAACAATCAGCCCCTGGACAAAATTAATGAAGCCCTAAAGAATGCTACTCTGACAAGTCCCAGACCAGGTAGGGTTGACCTGCGTTTATTTGTAGATGATTTGAGTGGTCAGCCCAACGATCCGCCGGGGAGTCGCCGTACTGAGGGGCAACAAACTTTTGATTTACGCACAGCCGAACCGAGTGTAAGAGGTTTGGAATCCTTAACTGTGCCTGTGGGTGTTACTTCTCCGACCTTGGGGATTCAGATTGCAGATGACAGTGATCAATTAACTGTAACCCTGACTGCAGCAGAAACGGTAACTCTAACTGTGCCCGCTGGTACTCCCTTGCAGGACTTGGACAATGCTAAGAACATCCTTAAGTTACAAGGGAAGTTAGCAGCAGTTAATGAAACACTTAGTAAGGTCACAGTAGTCAGTGCGGCGGCGGGTCAGACTGTTTTAGACATTAAAGTAGAGGATGAAAGCAATCCAACGGTTTCAGCCAAAAAGCCTTTAAGTTTTACTGAGAAGGTAGTTTTAAGTGTGCAGCCCCAGACGATTGTCCTCACTGAGCCACTAGGAATTGCGGATGAGGTTGTACCTGGACAGACATTTAGCGTCCTGCGGACGGGGGATACCAAACAGCCTTTGACGGTGGGTGTACAGGTTGTGGGAATTACCAGTAATGCTGTTATTGGTAAGGATTTCAGGCTGACTGTAGGGAATACAGAGGTCCGTGATCAACTCACCATACCAGCAGGGTCTAGCTCTGTGAGTGTGAAAGTTACACCAGTAGCAGACGATGAGCGAGGCAAGGATAGGTTTGCTACTCTCACGATCGTGCCTCCCCCTGGCAATGATTTTGATCTCATTAGACCTTCTGTGACTCTGACTATCAAGGACTCTTTACCAGAGTTGCGGGTTGTAGCTACGGATGCGGAGGCCCAGGAGGGAGGTCTTGGGTTTCCGCCTGATCCTGGCAAATTCACAATCACACGGCGGGGAGGTGTCAACAGAAGAGAAGAGGTAACTTTCCAATTAGTGCAAAACGAGAAAGCCGCTACTTTTAATACTGATTTTGATTTGCAACTGTTACCTACTACTCCTGCCTCTGATTCTAAACTGACTGTCTTAGATAAGAATGTTTTCTCTGTGACATTTGCTAGTGGTGTTGCATCTGTTGATATAGAAGTTACACCGAAGGCAGATAACCTTCTGGAAGGAACAGAAGAAGTTGTTTTGAGTTTGGCTGTCAACCAGAATAAAAACTTCAAGATAGTCTCTGATGTTGGTACTATTAAAATTGCCGATCGTGCTCCTGGGATTGCCAGTGTGGTGGCTACCCAGCCGATAGCAGAAAGACCGCCAAGCAATCGCGTCGGTATTTTTACGATTTTGCGTCCCGTGCGGGCTGATGGTGTACAAGATACAACGGGGAATTTTGTAGTTGACTTTGTTCTGTCTGGTGATGCTGACTTTAATCAGGACTATGAAGTTATCCCTAGTAATTTTAATGGTTTTAAGGTCAGTGACAAACAGGGGCAAATTGTTATTAGAGATGCGCGGGGTGCCGAGACGATAACGATCGTAGCTAGGGATGATAACGACTCCCTACCTGGGCAGGAGAGAGTGACTCTATCTGTTGTGCAGGGGAATTCAGCCACGATAACGATTCCCGAGGGCAGACCGATCGTGACGGTAGAAGCGATCGATGCTAGTGCCAAAGAGCCTCCTTTCAGTGGTTTCAGAGATATTGTTGTTGCTCAAAATCAGGTAAATGTTCGTTTTCGAGACAATGCAGTTGAAGACGGAGATAGAATCAGGGTAGCTCTGAATGGAGTAGTTGTTAATAACGATCTTTTACTAACTAATACAGGTACATTCATCACATTTAATTTACTGCCTGGGGTCAATACCCTAGAGATTACTGCTCTAAATCAAGGTGGCGATCCCCCTGATGCAGCTCTCAACACTACCGAAGTTTCAATCGGTGAAGTGATCCAAACAAGCAGGGGTTTGCGTACAGGGGAGACCGTTATTCTTAATATCATCAATACTGCATCTGTCCCTAATCCGGAGGCAATTACAGCGGGGGTAAGTGAATTCGCTGGTGTATTCCGTATTAGTCGATCGGGCGCAAGTAATCAAGACCTCTTAGTGACCTACAATTTAACTGGTACAGCTACCAATGGAGCTGACTATGTGCGTTTGGGTAACAGTGTTGTTATTCCTGCTGGTCAGAACTTTGTCGATGTAATTGTTTCACCTTTAGCAGATAATGAGTTGGAGCAAGTTGAGACAGTTATCCTCACGATTACAAGCAGCCCTGCTTACACGATCGGTGCTCCCAGCACAGGCACAGTTACGATCGAGGATAGTACAGTTTTGATCAAGGCTGTAAATGATACAGTTGAGGGGGTAGGGACTGGTGGTATCTTGTTTGGCACTTCTGGTAACGATACCTTAATTGGTGGGGTAGGAACACAGTCGATTGTTATTCCCTTTAGCCAACTATTAGCGAATGACTTACCATCAGGGCAGGTCACAATTATTAGTGTCAGCCCTGGTACTGCTGGAACTGTTGTTTTGGACTCAGTAAATCAAACGATTACTTTTACACCTGCTACTACTGGATTGGGAACTTTCTCCTACACGATCGCGCCGATCGGGTCTCTCGGTGAGACTCGCGAACCGCAGTCAGCACCTACGTCAACGGCAACTGTAACTGTTATCCCTGGCAGTGGAGTATTTAACATTCTTAGAGGTCTGGCAGGTAATGATTCCCTGGTGGGCACGAGTGGAAATGACACCCTTGATGGCGGTGATGGTACAGACACACTAACAGGTGGTTCTGGAGCAGATGTATTTCAAATCAACCGATCGGAAGGAGACATCATTTCTGACTTCTCTCTTTTCCAAAACGACAGAATAGAACTACTATCTAGCAACTATCCTGGTGGCATAGGTACTCTTTTTAGTTTGGAAAGTGCTAACGCAATCGATGTTGCCCTTAATTTTAGTGTTACTGTTTCTAGTCAGTTTGTGCCTGGACTTAACAGCCCTGTTGGCATAAAGCCTACCTATGCCTATGATGCTGTTTCTGGTAGACTGCTGCTCGATCCCGATGGAACAAGCACGGACTTTAAGTTCGAATTAATTGCTCAGTTACCCAATGGACTATCAAGTTCTATCTTTAACAACATCTCGATCGTTTCATCTTTCTAAGCTGGTGTCTGGAAAACGATTGATTAAATAACGATCGGTGTTATAATCATGATGCAAATCTAGGATGAATTATGGCACGTTACATTATTTCAGAGGGCTTAATCTTAATTGGCGGTACGGGAGAAGGGCGAGTTTCTCTACCAGGCACTAGCCAAAGTTTTCAAGCGGTTCGCGAGTCTCACGGAGCGTAAATGTAGCCAGCACAATAACAAAGGTCAATGTGACAATTGGTTCTGGTAATGACACCCTAGGAGTTAGTGCGGGAGATGACTCGGTTAATGGAGGGGGAGGGAATGACTCTATATTTGGCTTCTCAGGTAATGATTCCATCTTAGGTGGTGCTGGTAATGACACGATCGATGGAGGAGAGGGAGATGACACAATTTTTGGTCAGGCAGGGGACAATTGTCTTTCGGGGGGGAATGGGAATGACTTGATCAATGGAGGAGATAACAATGACACGATCGATGGGGGGGACGGTAGTGATACTCTAGTTGGCCTAGGTGGTAATGATTCTTTGAATGGGGGGAATAATGACGATACGATAATTGCAGGAAATGGGAATGATACTTTGATTGGAGGGGAAGGGAATGATGTTCTAAGAGGTGGGAGTGGCGACGATTCTTTAATTGGTGGTAGTGAGAGTGATTTATTCAAAATAGAGGACTTTGGTGATTTCATTTCTGACTTCGATCCCTCACAGGGCGACAGAATTGAACTCTTATCTAGCAGTTTTCCTGGTGGAACTGGTACTCTAAGTGGATTAGTTACTGTTTTTACCTATTTCAATCCAGCTACTCCCATACCCACAGGGGTCAATAGTTCTTTTTCCATCTCTTCTCCAACTTATGTCTATAACTCTGATAATGGCACCTTAATTCTCGATCGGGATGGAATACTTTCCGGGCTTACATTTGAATTGATTGCTCAGTTACCCCCTGGACTATCAAATTTTATCTTTAACAACATCTCGATCGTTTCTTCCTTCTAAGTTGGAGTGTGGAAAACGATTGATTAAATAACGATCGGTGTTATGATCACGAGATAAACCTGGAAGGAATTATAGCACGTTACATTATTTCAGATGGCTTCATGATGGAGGAGAAGGAAATGAGGCAGGGGACAATTTTCTCGCGGGGGGGAATGGTAATGATCCCTTAAATGGAGGAGATAACAACAATACCCTAATTGCAGGAAATGGCAATGATCTTTTGATTGGAGGACAGGGAAATGTTGACCAAACACTGATTGATGGTTTTTACTGTTAGGCTATGTTGACTTTATAAATCATCATACCCGCGATCGGGATTCATCAAAAAGAAACTGAGCTGGCGAGCTTCAACTTGTCTACCGTTCCAATGTTTCAGTCCCGCGATCGGGATTCATCAAAAAGAAACATTTTATTGGAGGTGCTGCATGCCCGACGGGATTCATGTTTCAGTCCCGCGATCGGGATTCATCAAAAAGAAACCCCACCTATGCTGTCGTTCTAAGCGGTACCCCGTTGTTTCAGTCCCGCGATCGGGATTCATCAAAAAGAAACTATGGGTGCCCTATTCCACTGCCCGCAAGTTAGACGAGTTTCAGTCCCGCGATCGGGATTCATCAAAAAGAAACCTGATTGGGAGCGGATAATCTGCCAATCCTGTTGTCGTTTCAGTCCCGCGATCGGGATTCATCAAAAAGAAACCCAGGGTCAACATTATCTGGAACTGCTATCAATTTTCGTTTCAGTCCCGCGATCGGGATTCATCAAAAAGAAACCCCATAGCCGCGCTCCTCTAAAAATCGACGCAGTCGTTCGTTTCAGTCCCGCGATCGGGATTCATCAAAAAGAAACCCTACGCGCTCCTTGACATAATCGACGGCTGCTTTAATGTTTCAGTCCCGCGATCGGGATTCATCAAAAAGAAACCCGCATATGCTTAGAAAGGCAGTTTAGAGCAGATTGTAGGGGTTAGTTTGGCGAACTACCCAGTTTGTGAGGAAATAGGGTTAAAAGTAAACAGATGGCGAATTTATGAAACGAGTAAAATTATTGAATTGTCTTGGTTCCAGGGAATTGGCAAACCCACTAGGGAATTAGCTCCTGCTAGAAGTCTGCCAAAAACATATTAGCATACTAGATTACAATAGTATCTCTCTCAGAGGGCTTATCTGAGCCATAGGTGATAGTACGTTTAACGGCGGTGGCATCCAGAACATAGATACGGACTGAATCTTGATTTGGCTTAATAATTTTTTGAATACCGACTTGGAGTTTAGCAAACTGCAAATCTGACAGAAAACACTCAAACACGCTATACTGAGTCCATTTACCGAAACCTGATAACAGTTTATGCAAACGATTTCTACGTTTATTACCTGCCTTGTCATAGGGCAAGTCGTAGATGACCAAATAAAGCAGAGAAGACATAAATCACCTACCGCAAAACCAGAGGTTGAAATATAATATTTTCTTGGAGAGAGCGAGACAACAAACGAGCTTGCAACTCTATACTACGTCTGTAAGAACATTTATAATCAAATACAGGATGTTTGAACTCATCTTTCATCTTATGATCAAACTCTTCTAGAAAAACACGTCTGCCTCGATCGTTGAGACGAAATGCTTCCAGAGAATTTTCAAAATCTTCAGGTTTAATTTGCTGACGATTCAAAAGTGACAAAACTAGATTATCAGCAATTAGAGGTCGGAAATTTTCCATTAAATCCAGAACGAGGGCAGGCTGACCGTGATGAGGCTCATGTAGAAATCCTACAAAAGGATCGAGACCAACCACATGAACAGCAGCACTTACCTGTGAACGCAATAGACCGTAAGCGAAGCTCAACATAGCATTGACAGGGTCAGTAGGAGGTCTACGAGACCTACCTGAGAAAGACCAATTACCCTTGATACACCCACCAAACAAAGAGAAATAATTTTTAGCCGCCATGCCCTCTATACCCCTAATTCCATCAATAGATTCCTGATTTTCCACCTTTTTCTTCAACTCCAGCAGACCATGATCCCTAACACCATGGCGGTATAGAACAGCTGCCTGGTTATGGATTTTAGCTATTACAATGCGCTTAACAATCTCCAACCTTCTGGTTTGATCATTATACAATTCATACTGAGCCAATCTTAGAGTTCCATTACGAGAGATAGCAGGCATTAGACTACCTAGATAACGACCAAATCCTGTTAAGTAATGAACAGAAATACCTAATTCAAGAGCATAGACTAGAGCCTCCGTTGTAATTTGGGCACTGCCAAGGATAACCACCTGATTAATTGTTTGAGCAGGGACGGAATCCCTACGGGACTTACCATTTTCATCAGGCACAGATACAGTAAAAGCCTCGTAAGATTTAGACAAAACAGCAGCGGGATTAGACAAATATAGAGTACTCATACACTTTCTGACCTCAACAACAAAACCTCATCAGGTAAACAAATAGATAACAAACTGCAGTCACGGCACTTAGATTTTTTCTTTATAGGAGCAGGAATAGACTTAGACCTACTCATAAGCCTAGCCTGATCAATACTTTTTTCTGTCAGCTCACGCAACACAGTTGTAAAACTAACTCTTTCCCTCCTCCGATTACCGTGATAGAAAATAGCCCCCCAATCGACCCTCTTGCCAGTCATTTCTTCTAGGCATAAACCTGCTGCGCATAACTGAATATGGTCATTAATATGGCGATTCATTTTCCCTTTCTTATATTCAACTGGAACCAGCAAACCATCCTTTTCTTCCACTAGGTCAATCAGACCATAAATTCCAAGTCGGTTACTCCAAACCCATTGTTGCCTGCGAAGCAATACATCATCATGCCTTTCTACTCCCCCCTCATTTACTAGTTCATGCAAATATCTTCCCCAAACAATATGCTCATTTTGCTGCATTTCGCCCAGCACATACTCCAAGTAAAAGCGTCTTGGACAATACTCCCATGCATTCAAACTACTTAATAGTAAAAAATCTTCATCACTCATATCTTTTCTCCCTTAAACTTGTCAAACCCATACCCATAGTCGTCTTTCTCCCTACGCCTGCAAAAAAAGCAAAATGAGATAAGACTGCACCTAATCTTGCTTGTTTCTCATCAGTAAACACATAGCGTACCCACCCCTGGCAACCAATCTCCGCGCCGCCCTCTAACCGATATACTCTCGTTTGCAACTCAAACCCAGACACAAGCACCTGCCAAGCCTCCTCATCAATTTGACAATTACCAGGGCAGAAACTATTCCATTTTCGCCACAAACTACCAAATACTAGATCAGGTAAAGGGAAAGGCTGGATAAAATCCTTCTGCTTAAAACTAGTTGGCGTATGGAAGACTAAAGTGACTTCTTTTTGTGGAATAGCCAAAGCCAGGAGTAGATTATAGTCAGAAGAACCTGTCCATCTGTGGCTACCAGGCAGACAATAGACTGCCTTCAAATGAAAAGTATGTCCCCCTAACACTACACTTTTATCTTCCCACTCTTCCAGCCCCTGTAAAACGATCGGTAAGATGAATCCCTGCAAAAGAGTAATCCGAAAAAAGAAACTTTCGCCTGCTCTAGGTTTTCCTTCTGCCCTATTCCCAAACAAAGGGGAAACAGTAAAAGGAGTATCCTTACTATCATGAATAGCTGCTGCTAAAACTGCATCCACGTTAGCAATCCACTCCATCACTTGTCCATGCAAAGCACGACCTAGTGTGCCAGGTAAAAACCTGTTTCCCTCAGTTACCAACTCAACAACGATAGCATGTAAAGAAGAATTACTCTGTTCCACCATACCCATATCCTACATGACAAGGTAAAAAAACAGGCTCAGGAGAAAACACATTAGAATTTATCTCCCAGTACTCTCCCTCCATCTCCGCTGTACTAAGCAGACTACAAGGGCACATCACTACTCGATCGTATAACAGAACTCTAACTCTCGGTCCAAGATCGAGAGGATTTACTGGGTGATGACAGATAAATCTACCCGTCTTTTGGCGGAAGTTAGTAATTGGCACAACTTCTACCTTAACCTTACTTGACCATTTGCCCAGCCTAATCCAGATTTGCTCTGCCTTACGAGCAATGAAAGATGGGAGTTTTTTGTCCTCCTCGATTACAAGGAAAGAATGGTAGATACTGCCTATCGCTAGCTCTTTCGCCCGTCCGATATTAGCAGGGTAATTTTTGCTTGCACTCCCTTCTCCAAACTTTTCTACCTTAGCATAGTAGTTAGTCTGCGCTGCCTTGAATGTATTGATCTGATAACTCCACAGAATCGGTTTACCAGGAAACAGGTAAATTCCCTCCTGATTAAGAGCCAGTAAACTTCTTTCCCTAACATTCTTCAGATAGGAGGGAGTTTGAGCTGACTCGCCTAGACAACTGTAAGGAGAAGAGATAAACTCATCAGCAAAAAATGCATAGCTCAATGCCCAATTGTGGAGATAATTTCCTGTTTCATACAGTTCTCCCATCTCCCGCGTTGCAAAAAAAACATTATCATGCAAAATAAGGCGACAGAAGTACAACCTCATTCTTCTTCCTCCAAAGGCAACTCTTGCTGTTGTTCTTTCTTAGACTTTCTGCCCTTTTTAGAATTGCCTTGCTCCTTTTTAGTCTTTTCAGAAGCAAAAGCGCCATATTGACTTGCATAAGTGCTAGTCTGCTCATAGAGTTTCTGCATAGTTTGCTGTAATTCCTGTGGACTTTTGTAGATACCTTGTACTTCCTGCAAAACATGCTGCAAATCCTCCCCATATAGACAGAAATTCGTGTGCACTGCTTCTCTCTCCAACAATTCCTGTACTACTTTTTGTGTATTTTCCTTCACCTGACTAAAATGTGGTAAATGATTGTTAGTAGTTTCACATGCATCATACAATCCCTGCGTTAGATGTAGATTACTAAAAATTTCTCCATCAGCCACCACAATTCCTACAATGTGGTTCTCCATCACTCCTGTGCGGGTTTCCTGTGCTCCGTATCGCTTAGTGCGCAGCAAATTGCCTAGAACATAGATAAAAGATTCCTTTGTTGGGTCGCGCAGAGTCTCAATAGCAGGGAAAATAATTTCAGGCAACACATGGTCTTGTCCATTTATACTCGATCGCATCTTTCCTCCTTCACTCATTGTTCCCTGCTCTGAAGGGGCGTTAAATGTAAACAATCGGTGAGATACCTCGTAGGCAGTGAGGGAAAAGGCGGAATCCGATAGAACCTTAGACCTTTCTGAGCCTTTGTCGCCAATGGCAAATCCGTAAATGATGCAATCAGGGCACTTTTTACAGGAATCTTCACCATTGTAAGCACAGTACTTTTCCTTGTCTGCTTCAGTTCCGCTGGTAAGACCCAAAGACCTTAGTAACTCTCTTCCCACTAGACGTTCGGGAGTTGTCTGCTTGCGCTTAAACATGACGAGATGATTGATCATCGTTTGGTCTTGCAACCCTGCAGTAGTGCGTACTGTATTTAGAACGTCATCAGTGCGGAAGATTGGGAAAGACTTGCTGTAGCGAAGGGTAATAAAGTGCACATACTTACCAGAGGGTACGCGGGGAATCTCCGTGTGGAAGAATTCAGCAATTTTTGCCAAATTGACTGTCATAGTTTTACCTCCAATTAATCATCTAGTTTTTAGTTAGCTTTTTCTGGTTCTATAGCAGACTCTTTCTGACTGTAGAGAAGACGCTTGTACGCAAACTCCACACCATCTCTCAGTCGATTTCTGTGTTCCTGTAGAAGAGCACGATCGCCCTGGCACATCTTGCGGAAAATTTCTGTGATACAGACTTGCACAAACTCTTGAACTTTCTCCTCCTCCAACTTTCGTCTTTCGGGGAAAGAAATCTGTTCATCTTTGTGAAGAAGCGGACGTTTGGATATCTCTTGCCGATCGATGGCTTTTATTAGCTGCCCAGTTCCCTGGTTTACTAGTTCTTCATCATCCCAAGTATCAGGTACAGACAAAATTAAATCCAGCAACTTGTTAAATGGTAACAGCAAAGTATAACTTTTATCGCTCGGCTTTGCGAGGTAAAAAGCAAACATTTTTTCTGCTACCAAAGAAGTTGCTTTGAGCTTTTCTTGCATAGCTACATCTCCGTTCATAGACCACATCTCAGCATAACGCCAAATCCGACTTACCTCTTCTTTACTATGGGTTTCTCTCTTACTATTGCGCAATCCCTCCTTGGCGATCGAGAACACACTAAGTACATCTGTAACACATTCCCTAGTAGTTTTAACAATATTATCACATAGATTTCCCTTCCCTCTATTTCTATTTTCCGTGTGTATAGCATAAATAGTTAATAATTGTGTTAGTGCATTGGGAATTCTGGCTAAACTTAGGTTAACATTGTATCCTAACAAATTAATAAAACCCGCTCCTCCATCTACAATTACGTACTCTTGAAGCTCACTATCACTATTATACAGAGGAATCTGGCTAGAAGATAACACAACTTTTATTCCTAGGGATATAGGTAGCGCTAGGGCGCGTAGAATTGGCTCTATCCATGTTCCGCTTAGCGTATCACTTCTGTTAGTCCAAGGGATGACGGCTAAGAACGGTAGGTCGTGTTTGGAATATTCATTACTTATTTTTCCTTCCTCATTCATTTCCAGACCCTGTACTATACTACTAATACTATGGTTGTTATTAATCCAGTTCTTGTACATATCGAAGGTATTGACATGACTAAACTCAAACACTAAAACTCTGATGGCTTTGGTCAGTTGTGGAGAATAAGTGTAGGCAGGGTAGAGATACAGAAACACTGGATTTCCATCCTTTACCTGCTTAGTATTTGTCCAGTAGGACTGCCTTAAAAGCATTTCTAATGCCCAAATACGGCAAATACCTCGCTTTAACCTGCCACTGCCAGCACCGAGTGGATTTTTGTTACTGTACTGCTGTGGCTTAAATAAAACTACAGTATCCATTTGTTCTACTCCTAAAAATTCCCCTGAACTTAGAGAACAGAGATAGTTGTTACCTTGTTTGGAAATTGTGTAGTTTCTTAACTCCTGAGTAAAAACCATATTGGGTGATGTAATGTTTAAAACTTCTAGGTAATTATCCAAGTATTGATTAAGCTCTTGTTTTGTTAACTCTTCAGTGGCTAGCTTCTGATCCAACAAATTTGTAATATTTTCTGCTAGATTTGCTAATCTAGATTGTACCTGCTGATCATCTAAGCTAGCATTCTGACGGATATAGTGAGCTGCTATCCTGTACCAACCATAGTTGACACCTCCACTCCCTACCTGTGCGTCTTCTTCCTTAAACTGTTTAGATAATCCCAAGAAATCCAAAACCGTCTTGGTAAATTTAGGCTGATTGCTGAATATTTCCCGTTGTAAAAAAATGATAAACTCAGCTACTCGGTCGCTGCGAATATCTGCATACTTTTCTAGTTCGTTCTTCTCGGATAGGGGAATTTCCATTTTTGCCAATCGCTTTTTTGTAGCAGGGTCTTTCACATTAGTAATGCGACGTTCTAATATCTGGGGTAAACATCTGATTAATGACTGTGGGGCAAGCAATTCCTTGACCAGCGGTGCACATTTTAATCCCTTGCCGTCTCTCTCAAAACCAGTTTCTCCATCAGCAAACTTTCTTTCTAGTTTGTCACTTATAGTCTGCCAAATCATTTGTTTAATTTCTTCCTTACCTACTTTACTCTCTGACAATGGCGATAGATAAACAACTCCCTGAGCCAGAAAAATTAGTGGTTCATAGTCCCTCTCAATAAGATAAGACAAAACTTGATTGTGAACTATATTGGTTATAATTCCTCTCGTGTCGCGCAACCGATGATAGGTCAATCGCCTGTCAATGCCCAGAGCCTTTAACCGATCGTTTAATCTTTGCCCAATTGTATTTGTAATAATCTCTGCTGGATTCTGTAAATGCACAGCAATATCCCCAAACCCCAGCAGATGGCAAAGGGGATTATCTAACCTGCGATCATCCCAACCAAATTTGGCTATTTTTTGCCAGTTGCTACCAATGCAGTTGGCACCGATTTTAGCTTGGGTATTTTGAGCTAGGTAGGCAATGTCAGGTAGATAGGTATGCCAATCCTGCCAAAAATCACTAAAGTGCAGTTTGTCCCCCAGTGTCTGGCAAGTTGTAATAATATCCTTAACCTGCTCCGCTCTGATTTGTTCCTCCACTTCTTGATGGTATAGATACTTAGTATAGTCGTGTAAAATCATAGCTAGGCATAGTAAACGCTGCTCTTCTTCTACTAGAGGTTCGTCCAGTTGTTTAGATAAGTTCCAGGCAATCATTAAGCCATTGAGAACATGGAATAACAGGCTCTGTTCTGGTCTGTTACTGTAGGAGCGGGCTATTTCTGCTATTTCTTGGTCTGTCTTTTTGTGACCGTACTTTTTCTGGAGCTTGTTCAGGTGGTAATCATAACTACCCCCCAAGGCTAAAACACTAGTAAATTCTGATTCTACATGGGGTAGTACTACCTGTACAAATTCTCTTAATACCTGCTCTTTAGGGTCAATTGTCTTGAGAAGTAGAGATTGTAGTAGTGTCATAGTAACCTCCTAGTAAATGTAAGACCGATCGGGACAAAACTCTTTAGCTATTCTATGCTTCAATGCTTCCAATATAAGTGCATTTTGGTTAAAGGCACAAGCAAATGCTGCTCGATCAGATGTGAACAATTGATACAGACCAAATGTAGGGGGTAGACTCAGCTTCCTCATTAACTGCCAGTAACGATCGTTGTTTTTCCTACCTATGGGCACGAGAAAAGCTAGTAGTTTGCATGTCTTGATAAAGTTACCTAAATCTTTCTGCGGATGTCCTTCAATATAGAGATTATGGACTACAGTTAATTCACAGGCTGGGAGGTCTTCACTGTCACTACTAGTGTAGAGATTGATTCGCTGTCGTTTTTCTAGCCATGCCTCAACCTTGATACAGCCAATTAAGTATCCTTCAGGAAATTCATATTTTGTAAATCCACGCTTTTCTGCTTGGCTTAAAAACTCCGATCGGTCAATTTTTCTCCCTTTAATATGGGGTATTAAACGCAACAAATCATAGGTATAAAACTGGTGCCGATCCCACACCCCTACCTGCAAGTCGCTGCTACCACGAAAGCGCAGTAACTCTTGTTGAATTAGATTGCCTACCTTCTCCTGACCTATGGCATACCATTGTTTACGATAGCAATCGCTGTCTTCGCCATAGATGGATTTAACAGTTTCCAAGAAAGTATCAATGACAGGACGGATAACCGATCGGTCTTCTGAGAGAGTGAGTAGTTGTTCTACTAAACCTTCCATTTGTAGCCCTCCCCAGCGCCGACGATAGTCGCCGTAATCTTGTCTGTCTTCTAAGACATCTGCCATCTTTTCCTGAAATTCATCCCGTTTGTAGGATGCTCCTTCGGTAAATTGTTCCCTTAATCTCGCTTCTATCCAGGGTGTGGAAGGGGGAATGAGAGCAATTCCTTGATAGTGACTGAAGCCCGCATGACGACCAAGACGACCAAGGCGCTGAATGAAAGTGGACAGGTCAGCCATCTCAAAGATAAGTAAATGAATAGCAAAGTCTACCCCCACATCCACGGCGGAAGTGGCTAGCACTAAAACTGGTTTGTCACTTTCCAATAAAATTCTACGATTTGTGGCCCTCTGCTGCGTGTCTGTTTGCCCTGTTACGTTAATGATTTCTATGCCTGTCATATGCAGTTTATTAGCTAGTCTTCTAACTGCTGCTACAGAATTTAAGATGACTAGTCCTCTGCCCCGTTTCTCTGTTTGTAAATAGATAGCAATTCTCTCTTGATTTGACTGTATCCATTCCTCAGCATTTTGTTCTGTAGTTAGAGAAATAAACTCTAAATTGATGCCCTGACTAATCTGGCGATAACCTGAACAAGGTACATCTGTGTAGTGGCCCTCCACCCTCTTCAGCTTCAACCCCGTTTTTATTAGAAGATTTAGCCAGGTCTCTTTAGGAGTAGCGGTTGTGAAGAGGAACTGCCGTGGTCGATCGGGATTGTCATATAAAGCTCGCAGTAACAAGATACTGTTGAGGAGAGCAGTTTCCTGGTGGGCAGCAAAGATATGAAACTCATCTACTACCCATAGGTCGGGGAAACGAGACAGGCTAGCTATTAGTTTTTGTCCACTGTAGGCAGGATTTCTGTAAAAGACATGGGTAATGTAATGGAAAATGTCAGGATTAGTTAGCAAAATCGGCTTGTTTTGTATAGCAGTTAGCAACTCCACAAACTTTGAACCACCAGCACTCCGCCTAGCTAACTCTGCGCCATAAAGATGTTCTACTCTCTTTACGGTTTCCTCAGGTCTAAATCCAAACAATTGATGATAATCTTCCTGCTGTCGAGCTTGGTCAGCAGCTAACTCGATCGTGGGATAAAGTCCCATAATGCGAAATTGTCGGTCTAGCAAAGCGGGTAGATAAGCAGCTAAAGACTTACCATCTCCTGTCCGCGCAACATTGATAATAACGTTGTATTCTTTACTGAGAATAGCAGCACAGGTCTCTGCTTGATGACGAGAGAGGGGGCAGGGAAACATGCCCAAGTTAGTCGCTCTCTCTTTGACTAGACACCGATCGTTACACCCCAGGGGACAAGGAGCATAATTTAGTTGGGAGTAGAGGGGCTTCAGATGAATTTCCATGTCGTAACTACCATTGCTGTATTTAGCCTACTACTGTAATTTTGGTGATGGTTATCAAAAAATGATGCTATGAGTGTGACAAGGGAGTTTAATTTACGGGTTCTGCAGTTGCTATGTCAGCGTCCCTACAGGCGACAGGAACTGGCAGAGGTTTTAGAAAGGGAGTTTCCCGAGACGAGGGATATTCAGCAGCGGATTGACCGCAGCATCAAAAGGTGGCGTGACCTGGGGTGTGACATTGAGAGTGGGAAAAATTTGCCCTATACCTTGCGTAAGAGTGGGTTGCCCCTGCTCCTGTCAGAAGAACAGAAACAAGCGATCGCTTTAGCCAGTCAGCTGCTGGAAAGTTTGGGTTTTGCGGCAGAGGGTGCCCATCTACGGGAAATTCTAATTACCAGTGCTGAGTCAGTAGCAATCCCGTTTTTCGCTAGCAACTTCAATCCCCCCACCACCTACAGTGACAGCTCTTTGCGCCAGAAAATAGCTACTCTACGCGATCGGTTAGCTGCCAAAAGAAGGTTTGTCATCCGTTATCGCAATTCTAAAGGGGAAGAACATAATTGGGATATAGATTTAGCCCAGTTGCACTTGCATGACGGTATTCTTTTCCTGTTTGCCCATGTGCCTACGCCCCCCATAATCTACGATCACAACGACCCCACAGCCCGCAATTTTTCTTTCCGTATCGATCGGATTCAAGACATCGGGGCTAGTTCTATCACTCCCTGGTACCGAAGAGAGTTTCCCACCTTAACAGTGCAGTATCTTTTGTATGGTGACCTGAGAAGTTATCAATCCCGCCGCCCCCAGGAAGAAATACTGCAAAGGACTGATGAGTATGTCATAGTGAAGAGTAGAGAGGTCAGCTCTTTTTGGTTTCAACAGCGTGTCTTCCGTTACCTACCCAATTGCCAAATTCTCTCCCCTCAATGGTTACAGGATAAAGTCAATCGTATTTTGAGAGAAGCACTAGTTATGCCTTCGTTCCCACAGGCTCAACCACAGGAACTGGGGTAAAACTAACATGCGCCGCCACCGCCAAGGTTCCTGTAATAGACGATAGAGCCATTCCAGATGCATTCTTCCCAACCACTTGGGTGCACGCTTTTTTACTCCCGCCCAAATGTCAAAACTGCCCCCCACACCAATCCACACTGCCTGGGGACATACCGATCGGTGCTCACTAATCCAAATCTCCTGCTTGGGTACCCCTAGGGCAACCAAAATTAGGTCAGGCTGAGTTTGTTCCAGGGTTGCAATAATCTGCTTTTCTTCAATTGCATCAAAGTACCCATGATGCCAACCCACTATCTGTAGTTGGGGGAGTTGCTGTTGCCAGTATGCTACGGTGCGGGAAATGACCTCTGGTTTGGCTCCCAGAAAGAAGACTTTTAAGCCTTTTTCCCCAGCAAACTCTAGTAACTTAGCGGCAAGGTCGATGCCAGGACAACGATCGAGGCGGTAATTGCGCCAGCAGGCATAGAGGACAACCCCTGCTCCATCGGGTATTACCAGTTCTGCCTGCCGAATAATCTGGGCAAGTTGACAGTTGTGCTGAGCCAGCATCACCATTTCGGCGTTGAGGGTGACAATGTGACCGCTGGGCAGTTTTTGTGCCAGTGCCAGATAGTCAGACGCAAGGGTTAGAGGTAACCCTAAAATTTCTAGGCTGCTAACGCTGTCCATGAATACCTACCCCAACTTAAACTAAAATACTCAAAGACACGGACGAATTGCCTATGAATTTTTTATCCTCTGTTGCGGCGCTTAAGACTTCTACTATTGTGCCGGAGTTAATTGTTATCCTCACTTTGGTGGTGGTGCTCATTGTCGACCTTGTTTCTGGTAAGTCAAACCGATCGTTGCCGACTCTCACTAACTTGGGTTTGATGGCTGCTGTGGCGGCAATTGTGTGGCAATGGCTACACCCCCAAACTAATACCCTGGCGTTTTTGGGAACCTTTGATAGCGATCGGTTAAGTTTGGTATTTCGGGGTATTATAGCTCTTTCTGCCCTCATTACAACCCTCATTTCGGAGCGGTATTTATTGCAGTCGGGGGTAGTCTTAGGGGAATATCTAGTCATTTTACTGACCGCTACTTTAGGGGGAATGTTTCTAGCAGGGGCAAATGAAATGGTGACAATTTTTGTCTCTCTGGAAACCCTCAGTATTGCTTCCTACTTGCTGTCTGGCTATACCAAGCGCGACCCCCGCTCCAATGAAGCCGCACTCAAATATCTGCTCATTGGTGCTTCCAGTTCTGCCATCTTTTTGTATGGTATGTCTTTGCTCTACGGTCTGTCCGCAGGGGAGACAAATCTCTTGCGCATTGCTGCTGCTATCCGTCGGCCAGAGCTAGCGGTGGTGTTGGCGATGGTGTTGATTGTGGCGGGAATTGCTTTTAAGCTCTCGGCGGTGCCTTTCCACCAGTGGACTCCCGATGTCTATGAGGGGTCGCCTACCCCAGTGGTGGCATTTCTCTCCGTGGGGTCGAAGGCAGCGGGTTTTGCCTTGGCAGTCCGCTTTTTGGTGACGGTCTTCCACACGATCGAGCCCGAGTGGCACTATGTCTTTGTCATCTTGACCATCCTCAGCATGGTGTTGGGGAATGTGGTGGCGATCGCCCAGACCAGTATGAAACGGATGCTTGCTTACTCTTCCATTGGGCAGGCGGGTTTCATTATGCTTGCTATGCTCGTGGATACGGAGGCGGGCTATGCCAGCATGATCTTCTATCTGTTGGTCTATCTGTTTATGAATATGGGGGCGTTTGCCTGTGTCATTCTCTTTGCTTTGCGCACGGGAACGGACCAAATTAGTGCCTATAGCGGCTTGTACCAGAAAGACCCCCTGCTCACTCTCTGTTTGAGTATCTGCCTTTTGTCTTTGGGTGGTATTCCCCCCTTGGCGGGCTTCTTCGGCAAGTTGTACATCTTCTGGGCAGGCTGGCAAGCAGGTGCCTATGGTCTGGTTATCCTGGGCTTGGTGATGAGCGTGGTCTCCATTTACTACTACATCCGGGTGGTCAAACAAATGGTGGTGAAAGAACCCCAGGAGATGTCGGAGGCGGTCATGGGCTACCCCCAAATCAGTTGGGCAGAACCTGGGATGCGCCCTCTCCAGGTAGCGATGGTTTCGACGTTGATCATCACTTCTATTGCAGGCATTGCTGCCAATCCTTTGTTTGGTATTGTTAACGATGCAGTTACAGGCTCACGCTTCCTACAAGCTAGTGTTGCCACACCTGTGATTGTCCAATCTCTGCCCTAGACTTTGCTAATTCTGTTGGCTGCTCTCTTGGACTATTGTCTGGGTGACCCGATCGGTTGGCTCCATCCTGTGCAAGTCATCGGTTGGGTCATTTCCCTTGGTACAGCATTGACGATCGATAAAACTTCTCAACCGCGGTTTTCCCCTCGGTGGATGCGTGTTTGGGGTATAGTTTTGGCATTGGTGGTGATACTTGGCAGTGGCATAATTGGGGGGGTAATCTGTGAAGGATTGGCAAAGATTGATAGTTATTGGGGAGATGTAGGGGCGGTAATTTTGCTCGCCAGTTGTTTGGCAGGCAGAAGCTTAAGGCGGGCTGCAGAGGAGGTACTCCAGGTTTTAACAGATTTACCAGAGGCTAGAAGAAGACTGAGTAATTACGTGGGCAGAGATACAGAACATTTAGACGAAAAAGAGATATTGCGGGCAGTGATGGAAACCGTGACGGAAAACGGCGTAGATGGTGTAACCGCCCCTTTGTTCTATGCTCTGCTTGGCTCTTTTCTCTTTCCACCCTACGGGGGAGTGATATTTGCTCTTAGTTACAAAGCTAGTAGTACCTTGGATTCCATGATTGGTTACAAAACCCCACCTTTCACAGATTTGGGTTGGTTTAGTGCTAAAACGGAAGACTGCTTGACCTGGTTACCCTGTCGTTTAACTGTTTTCACTCTGGCGCTTTTGTCTTGTCGTCCTCTCTATGTCTGGCGTATTTGTCAACGGGATGCTGTCCATGACCCCAGCCCCAACTCTGGTTGGAGTGAATGTGTCTACGCCGCTATTTTGGGTGTGCAACTGGGGGGAGAAAATCGTTATAAAGGTCTGATTAAACGTAAACCCCTCCTAGGGGATAACCTACAGCCAATTACGCCCACTACAATCTCCGATGCCCTCTCCTTGACCCGTTGGTGTTGCCTGACTTGGCTATTATTGTGGAGTCTACTTTTGCTCCTGCAAGGCTTGTAAACGCTCCTGTAAAACCTTGACCTGATACTGATATTCTGCCAGCTCTGCTCTGTCTTGCTCTACTTTCTCAGGGGGGGCTTTCTGTAAGTAGGATGCATTTTGCAGACGACTGGTAATACTGGCAATCAATGGTTCTAACTTCTGTAACGATCGTTCCAGCTTCGCCCGCACCTGTGCCAAATCTACGACACCCGATAGCGGCAAGATCACCTGTACTGTTTCTACTACTCCTGTCATTGTCTGTCCTAAATCCATTGGTACGGTCTCCAGTATCGCCAGATTCTCCCCCTTAGCTAGGAGTTCAATGCCGCTTTGATTCTGCTTTAGTATCTCTCTTTCGCGCTCCTGCTCTGATACCAGATAAAACTTGACCTTCTGCCCTGGTTTAACCTCTGCCTCTGCCCGCAAATTCCGCATAACCCGTATGACATCGAAAGCCAACTGATATTCTGCCTCTATTTGTTCATCAATCATCCCTAGGTCAGGCTGAGGATAAGGTTGCAAAGCTAGAAATTCATCTTCACCCTTCTGCCACAAACCATGCCATATCTCTTCCGTAATATGGGGCATGAAAGGATGCAGTAGATGTAAAATGCCGTCTAGGACTTGTACCAAGACCGATCGGGCTGTCTCCTTGCTAACACCATCTACCCCTGTCAGACGGGGTTTGACCAACTCAATGTAGTAATCACAGTAATCCCCCCAGATGAACTCGTAGAGGGCACGGGCAGCCTCACCAAAAAGAAAATCATTAAACAACTGGTTGACCTGCTTGACTGTCTGCTGATAACGGGAGAGAATCCACCGATCGTCCCTTTCTAGGTTAGCAGGGTCATAATCAACCCTAGGTGCCTCTGGTAAATTCAGTAAGACAAAGCGGGCAGCATTCCACAGCTTGTTAGCAAAGTTGCGCGCAGCTTCTACACTGCTACTCTCCTGGGTTTTGCGGTTGTAGTCCATGCGAATATCCTGCCCCGCCCCAATCACCTCTTTAATCAGCATGAACCGCAGGGCATCGGTGCCATACTTGTTGATTAGCACGAGGGGATCAATGCCATTGTTTTTCGACTTGGACATCTTTTGGTTGTTTTCATCCCGCACCAAGCCATGAATGTAAACCGTGTGAAAGGGCATCTTACCTGTCAGATAACCCGATAGCATTGTCATCCGTGCTACCCAAAAGAAAATAATGTCAAAACCCGTCACCAAGACTGAGGTGGGGTAGAAGGTCTGGAAATCGATCGTTGCCTCGGGCCACCCCAGAGTAGAAAAACACCATAAACCAGAAGAAAACCAAGTATCTAAGACATCGGGGTCTTGTTGCAGTTGGATGTCTTCACCGTACAGAGCCTTTGCCTTTGCCTCTGCTTCCTGCCCATTCCTGGCCACAACAAAGGGTGTATCTTTTTCAATAACTCCATTCGTCTTACTGATAATGTACCAAGCAGGAATCTGATGTCCCCACCACAACTGCCGTGAAATACACCAGTCTTTCAGCTTCACTAACCAATCACGATAAACTTTCCCCCAGCGTTCAGGAATAAAACGTGGTGAGTGCAACCGATCGAAATGGTCGAGGGCAATCTCTGCCAACGGTGTAATTTTGACAAACCACTGGGCAGACAAAAATGGCTCTATAGGTACTTTTCCCCTTTCTGAGTAGGGCACCGTATGGACATAGTCTTCTATCTTTTCTAGCAAGCCCAGGGCTGTCAGTTTCTCTACTATGTGCTTACGGGCAACAAAGCGGTCTTGCCCAGCAAATTCCCCCCCCTGCTCATTGATTGAGCCATCTTTGTTTAAGACATTGATCATCGGTAAATGATGACGCTTACCAATCTCAAAGTCATTGTGGTCATGGGCCGGCGTTATCTTCACACAGCCACTACCAAAAGAACGATCGACATATTCATCGGCAATAATGGGAATCTCACGATTGACTAAGGGTAGTAAAACCGATCGTCCGATTAAATGCTTGTATCTCTCATCTTCTGGGTGCACTGCCACTGCTGTATCGCCTAACATTGTCTCTGGGCGGGTTGTCGCCACCACCAAATATTCCTCTGTTCCCACCACGGGATAGCGCAAATGCCAGAGATTTCCCTTAACTTCTTGGTTTTCTACTTCCAAATCCGACACTGCTGACTGGGAAGAGGGACACCAATTTACTAGGTATTCGCCACGATAGATTAAGCCGTCTTCATACAAACGCACAAAAGCTTCTACTACTGCCCGCGATAATCCCTCGTCCATCGTAAATCTTTCCCGCGACCAGTCCACTGATACCCCCAACTGCCGCAGCTGTTTAACGATCGTGCCCCCTGATTCTGCCTTCCATTGCCAAGCTCGCTCTAGAAACTTCTCTCTCCCTAGTTCTTCTTTGTTAATCTTTTCCGCTTGCAGTTGTTTTTCTAACAAAGTCTGCACAGCGATACTAGCATGGTCTGTCCCTGGCAACCACAGAGTATTAAACCCCATCATGCGTTTCCAGCGTACCAGAGCATCAATGATCGTCTCTTCAAAAGCGTGTCCCATGTGCAAACTACCCGTCACGTTGGGCGGTGGAATCATCACCGTAAACGTCTGCCGCTGGGAGGGGGCTTCTGCTTGGAATATGCCCTTGGCTTCCCATAACTGTTGCCATTTTGCTTCGGTAGTAAAGGGGTTATACTGCTTGGCTAAAAGGGGGAGGGACATGGGCAACTCAAGAAAACGGTTTCTGTATTGTGCCACATGGGCAACTAGCCAGGCAAGACAGGCAGATAGACGGCAATGATTTCCCCGCTGGGTAGGGTTTTGAGGGTGAATTTACCCCCCAGTGCCTGAAAGAGTGCCTTGGTCACCACCAAACTCAAACTCACGACTCCTGTCTCTGGTTGCCAAGCTAGCCACCGCCCGATCGGTTGTAAGCCAGTACTACTGTGGGAGGATGTGACAATCTCCAATTTGAGGTAACTACCCGCTAGATGCAGTTGAACAGCAATTTTACTCTCTGGGGGTAAAAGACGGAGCAAACGATCGATCAAACCGTTCAACAATTGTTGCAATAGTTCCCGATTGGTGAGCACAGGGGGCAGAGCGGTAGGAGTGGGGATGTATTCCAGGGTAAGGTTGCGCCGATCGGTCTGCCATTGCCATTGCGGTAATTCCTGGCGTAGGAGTTCTTCTAGTTGTAAAGGTTCTTGCAGGACGGGTTGGGCGTGATCAACAATCTGAAAGATGAGATTAAGCCGATCGATTTGTGCCTTTGTTTCCCGATCGATTTGTTCTAGCCGTTGACGCACGAGATTAGTCACATCTGACCGTTTTAACAGAGAACTGACCAAAGTCCGAATTGTCGTTAGGGGAGTGCGCACTTCGTGGATCATACTCTGCAGAATATCAATATCTTCTAGTTCTGGTAAAACCACCTCTAGGGGATGACAGAGGGACAAAAAAGTTGCCATCATGTTCGCCATGACCGAGTATTCTGGCAGTTGGAAAGTAAAAGACTGGATGCGTTGTTGTAACCTAGCTGTGTGAGGGTTTTTGCACAGTGTATTTGTCACTAGCTGGATGCTCTCTGGTTGAAACGAAAAAAGGGCTTGTCCACCCCGACTAACTAAGCACAATTGCCATTTGTCTGTCAGAACTACTGCCCACCGTTCTGTAGAATCCTCTGGGCTAAAGGGGACAAACTCAAAGGTCTGGGGTTGTGCCGAGGCTAGCCGCACAGGACCAAACACCCACCGTTCTAACTGCTGCTGGTCAGCTAGAAATAAGGACTGATTACTGAGCAGAATGCCCGCTTTTAATTCCTGCCGTAACGCTGTTGCCCACTTCTGCCAAAATTCTCCACTCTGTTGCGGCTGACAGATATTTACCCCCCTTTGCCCCTGCAGTATCTGCCAAAACAATCACCCCTCCCTTTGCCCTGCGGTTGCCTCCGCCACACCCGATCGTACTAACACAGGGTTTTGCAACCGCCCTATACCTTCTATCTCTACCGCTACTTGGTCACCTGGGGCAATTCTGCCCACGCCTGCGGGGGTGCCTGTTAAAATCACATCCCCTGGATAGAGAGTCATCACACTACTAATGAAGGACACTAGGACATCAGGGGGAAAGAGCATTTCGTCGATCGTAGCACTCTGCACTGGTACAGAGTCATTGTTGAGGATCGTCTGCAGGTGGGCAGCGGGACTTATATCCCGCACAATCCAGGGACCTAAGGGGCAAAATGTATCAAAACTCTTGGCCCGCGTCCACTGTCCGTCTTTTCTTTGTAAGTCCCTAGCAGTGACATCATTGGCGATCGTGTAACCCCAAACATAATTCAGGGCATGGTCGGGGCTGACGTGGCGGCAGGTTTGCCCTATCACTAGCGCTAGTTCTCCCTCGTACTCCACTCGACTGGATTGAGTAGGTAGAATGATAGGTTGCTGGCTACCAATGAGAGCGCTGGTGGCTTTGAGAAAAATGAGGGGTTCCTTGGGCGGCTCCGTACCAAGTTCGAGAGCATGGGCACGGTAGTTTTTCCCCACTCCAACAATCTTCTGGGGTTCACAGGGGGGCAAGAGGGTGTAGGTTTCTGGCGGCAGAATTTTGCCCGTTGCCTCACCCCCCAACCAGGGAGCAGCAGAAAGTAAATGGACGGATAAATTGACTTCCAACAAGCCATAATATATCCCCCCCTCCCCCTGGACACGCACATAGCGCTCAGCCATAGCCACCTTCTTTTACTGCATCTTTTGCTTGATGAAGTTTACCAACTGCTGCAACTGTTTGTGCTGAACAACTAATTGCTGCTCTAAAGTCCTGATCTTTTCCTCTAAATTGGCATACTTGGCAAGCTCTGCTTCTAGTTTTGCTACCCGATCGAGCAGATTTTGGTCTACGGCTGGGGCAGCAGGAACAGCGGGGGGAGAAGTGGTCAGTCCCATACCAGTCACGGGTGGACGGCGTTGCGCCAGGGTCATCGCTTTTTTGATGGCTAGGAGCAGCTCCCGCTGTTCAAAGGGCTTTTCGATGAAGACTAAATATTTGTCCTCAAAGGGTTCGGGAATTTTGCTGGTGACTTCCTCTTTGCGCCCCGACATCAAAATTATGGGAATGCGGCTGAGTTCAGGATTTTGCTGAATATGTTCATACACCTCATAGCCACTCATCTTGGGGAGGAGAAAGTCTAGCATAATCATCCAGGGCTTCTCTTTGTGTGCCATCTCCAGACCCTGAACCCCATCTTTTGCTTCTACCACCTCAAAATTTTCCGGCGGCAGCATATCCCTAACCATGTTGCGAATAACTCGGCTGTCATCAATGACCAGAATTTTGTGCGCTGTCACTGGCTTTTCCCCTGAATATGCCCATGATGTACTTTATCGCAAAATTAGCTTTTTTCAAAGGCACCCCCTAGCTCTGCCTACAATGCTACAATAAACGATGCTGAAATTTTGGAAAGTATTGTGGCTACGCTGCAACAACAAAAGATTAGAATCCGCCTACGGGCGTTTGATCATCGCCTCCTAGATGCTTCTTGCGAAAAAATTGTGGAAACGGCTAATCGGACTAATGCTACTGCCATCGGTCCCATTCCCTTGCCCACTAGACGGCGGATTTACTGCGTTCTGCGCTCCCCCCACGTGGACAAGGACTCCCGCGAACATTTTGAAACCCGTACCCATAGCCGCATTATTGACATTTACCAGCCCTCGGCAAAAACGATCGATGCTCTAATGAAGCTCGACCTAGCGGCGGGAGTAGATATTGAAGTCAAACTATAATGCGCTTTCCCCCCGCCACAGACACAAAAATTGCCCAAATAGAACAGTTCTGGCAGGATTACCGATCGGGGCTACCCATACCCCAAGTGATCGCCTCTGCCTCTGACAGCCTAGGAGAAGTAGCAGTGGATGTGGTGATCTGCGGAGGGACACTAGGGCTATTGGTGGGGACAGCGTTGCAACAACGGGGTTTTTCTACTCTGATCTTGGAACGGGGTAGGCTGCAGGGGCGGGAACAGGAGTGGAATATCTCCCGCGCGGAACTCCACAATCTTCTGGAAGTAGAGCTATTAACCCCAGAGGAGCTGGCAAAAACGATCGTAACGGCATATAGCCCAGGGCGGGTGGGATTTTATGGTGGGGGGGAGTACTGGGTCAAGGATGTTTTGGATTTAGGGGTCAGTCCCCGTATCCTACTTGATCTGCTCAAGCACAAATTCTTGGCACTGGGGGGACAAATCAGGGAAAATTCCCCATTTACTAGGGCGGTAGTACATCCTGACGGGGTATTGGTAGAAGCGGGGGGAAGTTACAGCGCGCGATTACTGCTGGACTGCATGGGCTACTTTTCCCCCATCGGTCGCCAAACTCGTTACCATCTCTACGGACAGGACCGTCCTGACGCTATCTGCTGGGTGGTGGGGGGCTGTGCTACGGGCATAAACCCTTGCAGTTGGGGGGATGTGCTCTATACATTTACACCGATCGAGGACTACTACCAATATTTCTGGGAAGCCTTCCCTGCCTTCGATGGACGGACTACCTATCTATTTACCTACGGTGACCTCCATAGGGAGCGGGGGGGGATGAAGGAGTTGTGGTCTGCCTATTGCCGCCTGTTGCCTCAGTACCAGGACACTGACCCTCGGGAGATCAAATTCCACCGTGTATTGGGGGGATTTTTCCCTGCCTATCGTACTAATCCACTTGCACCTGCCTGGGACAGGGTTCTTTCCCTGGGAGATAGCGGGGGGTATCAATCCCCTCTCAGTTTTAGCGGTTTTGGGGCAATGGTGCGTCACCTACCCCGCCTGGTGCAAGCACTAACAGAAGCGATCGGGGGGAATTACCTCTCCCGCCCAGATTTGGGCTATGTGCAACCCTACCAGCCTAATATCGCTGTCACCTGGCTCTTCCAAACAGTAATGCGGGTGGAAATGGGGGAAAAGAGGGAGCCAAATGGTGTGAATCGCATTTTGGATTTGGTCTTTCGGCAGATGTCCCAGTTAGACCCCCAGGTGATGCGTACCTTCTTGCAGGATGTAGTGCAGTTCCCCGCTTTGACCCAGACGCTGGTGCGAATGTTGTGGGCAGACCCTGGCTTAATTGCCCAAGTTGTCGCCCAAGTGGGGGTAGGGGCAGTACTAGATTGGTTTAGGCACTACCTGGGATTAGGTTTGTACGAAGTTTTGCAAAATTTACCCCCTGGTCAGGACTTCCGCGCTAAGCGACGATGGGAAGGATGGAGTTTTGGCTCAGGCCACGATCGAGTGCTTAGTCAGCTTGATTGAGCTAGGATTATACTAAAGCTAAAGTTTTATAAAGTGGCAGATGAATTCACCCCGATCGTTCGATGTAGTATTGGGGGGGGAGCAGGCAGGGAGTTATGCAGCTGTCCTAGGGGGATGGTTAGGAATTAAGCAGCGGTGGGAAGTGGGGACGCCCCAGGAACGGGCGGCGCTCCTAGCTGAGGCTTTACGATTTGGGGCAGAGGGACTAGCTCTAGTACAGCAGGCAACGACGGATAGTTCTCCTCTGGTGCGGCGGCGGGCACTGCAGTTACTGTGGACAGCAGAACAAAGAGATGGCTACTGGTTAATGGACAACCTAGGGACACTGCGGGGGCATACAAAGGCGGTCAGTGGGGTGATACTTAATCGGCAAGGCAGTGCCATCATCAGTTGTGGTTACGATCGCACTATCCGCCTCTGGGACAGGGCAACCCAACAAATGGTAAACAAGCTAAAAGACCATAGTGACCTAGTCACAGGCATTGCTCTCAGTCCCGACCAAGAAACTCTAGTTAGTTCCAGCCGCGATCGCACTGTTAAAATTTGGCATCTACCCACAGGAGAACTAAGGCAGACCCTCACAGGGCACTACGGTTATGTCAATTCCGTGGCAATTAGCCCCGACGGAGAAACGATCGTTACAGGCAGCCAGGATTCCACGATTAAACTTTGGCATCTGCCAACGGGAGCAGAAATCCGTACAATCAAAGCCCATACTAACTTGGTGAATGCGGTGGCCCTCAGTCCCGACGGCAAAACGATCGTCAGTTGCAGTTGGAACACCATGATCCGCGTCTGGGACAGAGAGAGTGGCAGACTGCGGTGGGAGCTGGTAGGACATAGTGCCAGGGTATGGGCATTTGCTGTCAGTCACTGCGGCAGATTTTTGTTCAGTGGCAGCCGCGATCGCACCATCAGAATCTGGGATATTGTCGAGGGCAAATACTGTCGAGAATTGGAGGGACACAAGGGGGAAGTGCGGGCAATCATTGTTACCCCTGACGATCGGTATTTAATCAGCGCCAGTTTTCGAGAAATTAAAATTTGGGACTTGACCACAAACCAGGACATTCACACCTTGCGTGGTCATCTCAACGTTATCAATACCCTTGCCTTCCTACCTGATCAGATGCTCTTAGTCAGTGGCGGCGATGACTACACCCTTCAACTCTGGGGCATTCCTGGAAATCGGTGATTTCTGACATCCTGGCTAAACTGGGTTACTGCCTCAGTGATGATTTGCCGCAGATCCGTGTACTTCGGGGCAAAGGGGGGTGGTTCTGCCGATAGACCCAACAAATCGTGGGTGACTAAAATTTGCCCGTCGCAGTGGGGACCAGCACCAATCCCGATCGTGGGCACTGTCACTGTTTCCGTAATTTTTTGCGCCAACTCACTGGGAATATGTTCCAGGATCAGGGCAAACACTCCCGCTTTCTCTAGGGCGAGGGCTTCTTGATAAATTCTGTCTGCTACCTCTGGTGCAGCTCCCTGTTGCCGATAGCCCATCACATACACTGACTGGGGCGTTAAGCCTACGTGACCCATGACGGGAATCCCCGATCGGACCAACTTTGCCACTGTTGCCACCATTTCCGGGTAGCCTCCCTCCAATTTCACCCCTTGGGCTGGGGTTTCTTTGAGAACACGACCCGCTGACCTAAGAGCCTGACTGGGACTAACCTGGTAGGTCATAAACGGCAAATCCACAACTAACAACGCTTGCTCTACCCCCCGTCCCACCGCCTTGGCGTGATGAATAATTTCGTCCAGGGTGACAGGTAAAGTATTCCTGTAGCCAAGGGCTACCATCCCTAGGGAATCCCCTACCAAAATTACATCTATCCCCGCCCGATCGATAATTTGGGCTGTGGCGTATTCCCAGGCAGTAAGAGCAACGATCGGTTGTTTCTGTTTTTTACGGGCAGAAAGCTGGGCAATGGAGAGAGGCATCCCCAATTAACCTAGAAAAGCACATACTATTCTAGTCTGTTATCAAAACACTCTCCAATAGGAAAAATTCTTTCGTTAAGGCGCATAAGCTGCCCAGTCTAGGGAATTATTAGCAAGCAAATTCCAGAATAAAGTCTTAGCATCTATTTTATACCCTTTTCTTTTAAGCGCCAACTATTATGCAAAAACTCTATTACCTATTCTTGCAAGAAGCGTGGATAGGTGAACTCTGGAAAAGATTTTTGGGGAAAGTTTTGGAGTAATTCTCTAACTTTTGCTTCCATTTTTGGATCGCTAAAACGATAATGGACAGAAGCTAAAAACTCAGGCTGTGCCATAGTCTGTAGTTGTGAACGTAATTCTGTTGCAGTAGGTGCAATTTGTAAAGCAGCACAAATAAAAGGCACATTAAATAAGTTGTTGGGATCAGCTTGCACATACTGGGACACAATCTTCACAAAATTAGTAGGGCTAGGTAACCGATCGCGTCGGTAAATGATAATAGTTTCGTCAAAGGAGTTCTTAGCACTGTAAATTTGCGTCAGACCGTCCATAAATTCAGGTTTGTGCTGTGCTAATGCCTCTTGGGTAAAAAAGTTATAGATTTGAGCTTTAGGGTCCTTAAAAGCGCCGTAGGGATGTTCAGGTACAGTCAGCACATAATCACTACTAAAGAAAGCTTTAGGAATGCCGCCATCGATTCCCGCAACCCCCAGATTGGCAGGGGCACTTCTAAACCAGATGCCAACACTTGGTACAGAAGAGTTAGGATAGACACTATTCTGTAGGTGATAAAAAGAGCTAAACAAAGCATCATTATATCGCCAAGAATTATGGGGGACAAAGACAGTAGCATTCCTATTCTTATCCCTGTGGTTTTCCAAAAAGGCAATAAACCGATCTACGCCAATTTGTTCATAGGTATCAATTGGTCTTGGACTACCAAAATTGGTATAGAATGCTTGCTGAGCCAAGTTAAAGAAAAGCTTCCTAGTAAAAGCAAATACAGAATGGGGTTGTGACCAAGAGATCATAAACCCCGTGTGTAGTAAAACCAGAGCTAGTACAATAGAAGCAAACAATCTCCTTTTGGAGAAGAGTAATTTATCGAGACAAATAGTACCAAGTAGAATAAACAGAGGAAAGAGAAAGAAAACAGTACGTATATCTTTACTCCGGACGAAAAAAGAGATATAGACTAGACAAACTAGAAATGTCAGTGCTAGTTGGGAGTAGCCGTCACCAGACAAGATGCTAATATTATTGTCCTTTTTTGCTATAGCCTGCCACAGTTTGATAATTGTAGTTATTACAGACCCGATCGTAACTCCTAGTAGTAAAACCACAACTGGAATAGTAAAGTTTTTCCCCAGTACGTTGATAAACCACAGCCAAGTATTGTAAATACCTTGTTGTCCTTGCCAATAGCCTAAGACTTCATTATTATATTGCAAATCAGCAATTAGTTTAGGTAACTTCTTGGGAAAGATGAACTGGAGCACTGTCAAGAAACTTAGTAAAGCAGAACCACAGCTAGCTAACACCTTTAAGACAAAATCTAACTCTGAGAACTTACGCCAGGCATAGACAAAACTAGAAATATAGAAAGTGCCTGTAGATATAACCAGATAGAAAATAAAGATTGGCTTGATTTGGAAACCAAAAGCAGCTACGACTCCTAAAAAAAAGCCGCCCACAACCGAAAATTCAGAGCTGACGGTAAAAACCAGCACCGCTGTATATAAAAATACCCAGGCAGCAGTAGGAATATCGCCCCATAAATCAGCTGACAGTTCCAAAAATTGTGGTGTAGTCCACACGATCGAGGCTATGGCAATTCCTGTTAGCCAACTGTGTTGTAAAAGCTTTGTCAGCCAAAGAGTGCTGGCTAGAAAAATTCCTTGATAAATTAGAGCATTAGTAATAATTAGAATGATTGAATTGAGGGGGAGTGCTAGTAAGCGTAGGATAACTACACTGAACAGTGAAAATACAGGTCGTACGGCATTCTGTAGACTTTCTTGAGAAAAATTACGGTAAAATTGTGCCGCATCTTGATAATAACTAAACTGGTCCCACAAAAGTACAGGCGTACCTTCACCAATCTGCTTAACACAAAGATAGATAAACGAAATGAAAGCCTGGAATGCAAATAAGCCTATGACTAGCCCTGTAGTAATTTTAATAAACCAGTCTTTATTCCCCGCTGTCATTCCTAGGAACTCTGTCTCGCTGTATCAGTCTGAGCGAAGGAGTACAATTTATGTCCCGTAAAACTGAGAATCGCCACACAAGCGGCACTGACCAACCGAGTAACTATGTGTTTAGCATCCCAACCCAAATTATCTACTAGGATACCAATGACACCGTAGTTAGCTAAGAGACTGTTCATAGCTACCGTAGCAAAAACAATATATTGGACAAACCAATTTTGCCAATAAATCCCAAATACATACCGCCGACTTAACCAGAAGTTGGTCGTCAACCCGAAGATAAAGCTAATTGCTAAAGCCAGCTTGTAGGGTACAGTAATATCCACCAAAGTTTTGTAAACTGTCGCATCAACGATCGTGGCAAATCCCCCTACCAATAGATACTTATAGAACTGCTGCCATAGAGTGCCTTCTTTTTTATTAGGGACTGTTTTAGCTACAGAAGTAGGTTGATCCAATTTTGCTTCCTCAGCATAGTCACTATCAGAATTGACAGCCCACAGGTCATGTTTGCCAGGCGTATCGACATTCTCAGCTGCTAAAATTCCCATTAACAAACTATGGTCTTGATTATTATACTTAAACGCACCATAGCGCCCTACTACTTGTAAATTACTGAAACTACTCAGGTAGTCTTGAATAGTAGCCAATGCCTCTTTGTAATTACCTGTGTAAATGGGATAGGTACGGGGTAGACGCACAACAAATCCTGAGATTACCGTTTGATCTGTTAACAGTTTAATAAACCGCAATTCCCTTTCTGCCCTTTGCAACAAAGCATCCTCTGGCTCTGACCACAGTGGCTCATCAAAGTTACACCAATATTCACAACAGAGGGGGGTTTGCCCCTGATTTGGTAACATATAGGGTGACCAATTGGCAAAGTTAGTAACTCTCCCTAAACCTACACTAGGGTCATTAATATATAGCCAGTTGTCAGGAAAAATATCAGTGCCATCAATTAGTAAATAGACCAAAATGGTATTACGAAAGCGCAAAGAACGAGCGGCAGCTAATACTTCTGGGGGAGGAGTAGGCTCCAACTGTTGCACTAAAACAGATAAAGGAATAGAGGAAATAACACCACTGCAATTCTCATGATATACCTCCCCTGTAATTCTGTCCTGCCAAATAACATGGGTAACTCGTTGATCTCGATGATAGATTTTGACTACTTCCGCATTCAGCTTTACCTTTTGATGGCATTCCCCTAAGTAGGTAGCTATCTTGTCATAGAGTTGCCCTGAACCCAGCTTGGGAAACTGAAATTGTTCTACCAGAGATTTGACCTTCCCGTCGTTTCCCAGTAGGGCACTGCGAATTGCTCTCCCCAAAGACAGACCTTTGATTCTCTGCGCTGCCCACTCAGCACTAATTTCTGTACATTTGATCCCCCACAGCTTTTCTGTGTAACCTTCAAAAAAGATTTGAAATAGTTTCTTGCCAAACTTACTTATTACCCACTCGGCAAAGTTACGGGGTCTCTTATTGGCAAATAACTGTGCCTGGGCATAGGAAATAACAATCTGTAAACTCTGCCATATGCCGATCGTTTTGAGTACTTCCCAGGGTTTAAGGGGATAACTAAAGTATTTTTTCTGATAATAGATGCGGGTCAGACGATTAACAGTCACTTGGTCTGAGCCTAATACCTCGTTCCATAGAGCAAGCACCGGCGCAAGTTTTGTGAAGAAGCGGTGGGGTCCATAGTCCAGAATAAATCCCTTATAGTTAATGCTTTTTGCCAGCCCCCCCACGGCATTCTCCCTCTCTAATACACAGACTTTGTGTTTTTGCTTGGTGAGGGTATAAGCTGCCGCCAGACCTGCCGGACCGGCTCCTAAAACGTAAATGGGATAATTCATTATGTTCCCTAAGTTTGGACTAAAATTGGTCACTATTTTAATACTTTAGTGCAGGGGGACAAGGCTAATCCAGGCAACCTGATTTACAAGTTCCTACATTAAGTACAGTAATGAAGTAAATCTCCCTCCCTAAACCCTAGAGGGTGACTTATGTTAGCCTCACGTAAAACTGATCTGGCTTAGAGTAGATTTGCTGTATGGAGAACATTGGCTCAGGAGAATGTGCTGATATTTACATCAACCTTTAGAAACCTAAGCTACTATAAAGTTTTTTTGCTTATTTTGAACTAGACCTTACTACTTTTTCTATTTAGTCCAGAAATAATGAGAGAGGAATGGTCTATATCCTGACTTCGGGGGGCGGTTTAGCCCCCCTTTGGTATTGCAGAAACAGTTACAAAAATCTATCCATGACCTAAAGTATATAGAGCAAGCCAAACAGGATAATCCAGATGACATCAACAAAGTGCCAATAAATAGAAGCACCAATGATGCCAAAGTGTTTGTCCCGAAAAGCATCGCGGCGGAAAGAGTTGAGCAACACGCCCAGGATAATTAACAAACCAATACAGACGTGGAAGCCGTGGAACCCTGTCAGGACATAGAAGGCACTGCCAAATAAGTTAGTGGAGAGGGTAAACTCTAGGTGACGATATTCATATACTTGTCCTGCTAGGAATATGACTCCCATGACAAAGGTGGTGAATAGCCACCCCCGCACTGCCCCCAGCTTGTAGTGCTTAATCGCTTCATCTGCCTGGTGAATCACAAAACTACTAGATACCAGGATCGCTGTGTTGATAGCAGGTATCAAAATTTCTACCTCTGTATCAGCGGGAGGCCAAACTTCATAACCCGATCGGTACAACAAATAGGCACTGAACAAACCCATGAAAATCATGCCCTCTGATACCAGAAATAGCAGTAAGCCAAACACTCGCAAATCAGGATGGTCGTGGTGGTGGTCAACTGCCTGTGCTGCTAAGTCATGGCTAATAGATTCAGGCGCAATACCTTGCATATTTCTTCTCCTAGGAATGACTACTGATACCGTAAGCGTAAGGTTCTGTAACTAAGGGTGGCTCCCCATGCCAGTTTTCCGTCGGTGGTGGAGAGAGTGTTGTCCATTCTAAGGTCAGAGCACGCCAGGGATTGCCACTAGCCCGTTCCCCCCTTGTCCAGCTATAAATCATGTTTACCAAGAAGGGGATAGTAGACAGAGCCAGAATAAGAGCACCGATGGAACAAATCACATTCAAACTGGTGAATTGAGGGTCATACTGGGCAACCCGTCTGGGCATACCTTGCAACCCCAAAATGTGCATAGGGAAGAAACACAAGTTAAAGCCAATATAAGTGAGGAAAAAGTGTACTCTCCCCCAAAATTCGTTATACATTCGCCCTGTCATCTTGGGAAACCAGTGGTACAAACCTGCATAGATGCCAAATACACTGCCGCCAAACAGGACATAGTGGAAATGCGCCACTACAAAATAGGTGTCGTGGACATGGAGGTCGATAGGAGCACTCCCCAACATCACCCCAGCTAAGCCCCCCATCACAAAAAGAGAAACGAAACCTAGAGCGAACAACATACTCGATCGGAAGTGAATTTTGCCTCGCCAGAGGGTAGCAATCCAACTGAATACCTTGATCCCCGTTGGTACTGCAACTAACAGCGTGCCCACCGTAAAGAAAATGCGTAGCCAGTCTGGCGTAGCACTAGTAAACATGTGGTGTGCCCAAACCAACAGCCCTAAACAGCAGATCATCATGCTGGAATAAGCGATCGCTTTGTAGCCAAAAATTGGCTTGCGAGCATGGACAGGTAAAATCTCTGAAATAATGCCAAACACAGGCAAAATCATCACATACACTGCTGGATGGGAATAAAACCAAAACAAATGCTGGTAGACAACTGGATCACCACCGCCAGCGGGATTAAAAAAGACAGTGCCAAAACAGATGTCAAATAGGAGCAAAATCAGAGCACCCGCTAGTACTGGTGTTGCTAACAGGGCAAGTACCGAAGTTGCCAACATCGCCCAGCAAAATAGGGGCATATGGAACAAGCCCATTCCCGGACGGCGCATTTTCAAAATCGTAGTGATGAAGTTTACTGCCGCCAGTATCGAGGAAGTACCAATCATGATAATGCTCAAAATCCACAGAACCTGCCCCGCCTTTTGGTCCGTGAGGATACTCAAAGGAGGATAGGCTGTCCACCCTGTAGAAGCAGGTCCTACAAAGAAACTAGCAATTAACAACAGTCCCGCCGGAATCGTCATCCAGAATGCCAGAGCATTGAGACGAGGGAAAGCCATGTCCCTTGCCCCAATCATCAGTGGCACTAGGTAGTTGCCAAATCCCCCCGTAACTGCCGGCACAATCCACAAAAAGATCATGATTGTCCCATGGAGGGTAAACATGCCGTTGTACAGGGACGGGTCTAGTAAATCTGGTTCAGGGGTTGTCAGCTCTGCCCGCACCAAGCCGGCTAGGGCACCGCCAATCAAATAAAACAAAAAGCTCGTAACAATATACTGAATGCCAATCACCTTGTGATCGATACAAAAACTGAAGTACTTCAGCCACTCTGGGCGACTGGCGGAATAGGAGGTAACTGCCGTAGTCATCGTACTAATTCCTCATTAATGACATGGTGAATGTGTGCTGGTACATGGTGAGGGATGGATGCAAAGAACTCTTCGCCTGGTTTGATTGCAATGGCTTTGCCTTGCTTCTGTGCTACTGCCTGTTCTGCTAACCACTTTTGGTAATCAGCCGGTGTATCTACTACCATTTCTGCTCGCATGCCACCGTGATAGGCTCCACACAACTCAGTACAGACTATATTGAAAGTACCCAGCCTGGTAGGTGTAAACTCCAAGTGAGTAGTCATGCCAGGAATGGCATCCTGCTTGAGTCGTAGTTCTGGTACCCAAAAGGCATGAATCACATCCATCGCCTGCATATTCAGACGCACTTTCTTGCCCAGGGGTACATGTAACTCACCACTAGTAACTTCTGTGCCAGGGTAGGTAAAAATCCAGGCAAACTGCATGGCTGTTACATCAACTTCTGTGACCCCTTCCTCTCCCTCTGTCATCGCTACATAGGTGGTGTGGGGGTGAGCGTGGTGGTGGGCAATCGTCAAGGGCTCTTTACCAACCATACGGTTGTAAACTAGAGTGCTATAAATCGATAGCCATAAAACTGTCACGATCGGTATTGCCGTCCACAGAATTTCTAAGCGCAAATTTTCGCCAATCCCTGGACCGTCCTCCTCATCCCCAGGACGACGCTGAAACACCAAAATAGCAAACACTAACAATCCTTCAATCAGTAGAAACACACCAAAGGCAATGCCAACCATCGTGTTGAATAACCGATCGTAGGCTTCTGCCTCCAGCCCCGCCGCCTCTGGCAGCAAGTGATTGTTGATACCGTACCAAACCGCTGCACTGATGATTAAGCCCACCAGTACCACGATCGAGACTATGCGTTGCGCTTTCATCTCATCTCCCTGATGACTGTATTAGTTATTTTTAGACACTAACCAGCCAAAAGCCCCAGTCTTTCTTATCTCTTCATATTTTCCCTGCTGGGAGATGGCGATCGGGTTTGAGGATCAGGGTGGCTAAGGGGGGGAGACAGAGATCGAGGGAATAGGGTTGCCCATGATAGGAAGTTTCCTCCGCTGTCTTGCCGCCCATATTGCCCGCACCGCTGCCCCCGTAGGTAGTGGCATCGCTGTTGAAAATCTCCCGATAGAAACCAGGCTCTGGCACACCAATCCGATAGCTATGGTGCAAAACGGGCGTAAAGTTACAAACTGTAACAACAAATTCATTATCTAAAGTGCGTCTTACAAAGGAGACAACGGAGTTATGGTTATCACTGCAATCAATCCAGTAGAAACCCTCGTGGCTAAAATCCTCTTCGTAGAGTGCTCTTTCTCTTTTAATCAGGGCATTGAGGTCTTTCAACAACTGTTGTAAGCCCTTGTGCAGGGGATATTGCAACAAGTGCCACTCCAAATCACCCCACACATTCCATTCACTCCACTGCCCAAACTCCATACCCATAAACAGGGTCTTTTTGCCAGGATGGGTGTACATATAGCTGTAGAGACAGCGCAGGTTGGCAAATTTCTGCCATTCATCCCCTGGCATCTTCCCTGGCATAGGACTCTTACCATGGACAACCTCATCGTGGGATAGCGCTAGCATAAAGTTCTCGGAAAAGGCATACATGATGCTAAAAGTAACATTGTTCTGATGGAATTGGCGGAACCAGGGGTCGAGGTGGAAGTAATCCAACATATCGTGCATCCAACCCATATTCCACTTGAGGTTGAAGCCTAATCCCCCCACATAGGTCGGCCAAGTACACATGGGCCAGGCAGTTGCTTCTTCGGCAATGGAAAGAATGCCAGGGAAGTAATGAAAAACAGTTTCATGTAACTGGCGCAAAAAGCGAATTGCTCCTAAATTCTCCCGCCCACCAAATTCATTTAATACATAATCTCCTTCTTCCCGACAGTAATCGAGATAGAGCATGGAGGAAACGGCATCTACCCGCATCCCGTCAATGTGGTACTTCTCATACCAGAACACCGCATTGGCAATCAAATAGTTGCGCACTTCATTGCGGTCGTAGTTAAAAATTAGAGTCCCCCACTGTTTGTGTTCGCCGCGGCGGGGGTCTGCGTGTTCGTAGAGGTGGGTGCCGTCAAAGTAAGCTAAGCCATGCCCATCCTTGGGGAAATGCCCCGGTACCCAGTCTATAATTACGCCAATCCCCTCCTGGTGACACCGATCGACAAAGTACATGAAATCCTGGGGTCTGCCGTAGCGGGAAGTGGCGGCATAGTACCCTACCACCTGATACCCCCAGGAACCATCAAAGGGATGTTCCTCGATCGGCAAGAGTTCAATATGGGTAAAGCCCATTTCCTTGACGTAGGGAATCAGGGTTTCTGCCAGTTCGCGGTAGGTGAGGAATCTAGCGCCAGGCTTGAGGTCAGCGGCAGGGACAGCGGGGTAGCCGTCCTTGGGGGGATGGTCCATCGAACCGTGTAACCAGGACCCCAGGTGGCACTCGTAGACCGTGATGGGCTGCTTGAGGGGGTTAGTGTGTGCCCGCTTTTCCATCCATTCTTGGTCGTGCCAGGTGTACTCTAGTTTGTTGACAATGGAAGCAGTGCGGGGACGAATTTCTTGCTGGAAGCCTACGGGGTCGGATTTTTGGTAAATATGCCCGTGACTATTACGAATCTCGTATTTGTAATGGGTACCCTCCCCTAAATCAGGAATAAATAGTTCCCACACCCCAGGATTTTCACGGCGCATGGGGTGTCGCCTGCCGTCCCAATGATTAAAGTCGCCAATAACCGACACGCTGCGGGCATTGGGTGCCCATACCGAAAAATATACCCCTTCTACCCCATCTACTTCTACCACATGAGCGCCCAGTTTCTCGTAGAGGTGGTGGTGATTGCCCTCCCCAAACAAGTAACGATCGAACTCCGTCCACAGAGAGAAAGTAAAGGCATAGGGGTCATGGACAGTCCGCTCCCCAATGATGTCAATGACATGGAACTGATAAGTGTAGGGGGGCTTGAGGTCTACTACTGCTTCAAAAAAATCGGGGTGCCCTAGTCGCTGCATCGGAATTACTGCCCCATCCGCCAACAGTTCCACCAAGGATGCCTGGGGAAAATAGGCTCGCACTGCCATCTTGCCATCCTGGGGATGAATACCTAAAACTTTGTGAGGATAAGCGTGGCGGGTCTCCGCAATATGGTAAAGTTCATCGAGACTGGCGGGCATAGGTAGTTAGTACAAACTGCTTAACCATAGTAATACCAGAAGCGCCTAACTATTCGCAAATCAACTATGAGTGTAGTGTTTTACCCAGGGGTGACGGTGGAACGGGAGGTCTCTATGCCCATGCGTGATGGGGTTAACCTCTGTGCCGATATTTATCGACCCCAGGAAAGGGGTACTAAGTTACCAATTTTGCTGATGCGCTTGCCCTACGGTAGGGAAATTGCTTCCACTGTGGCTTATCGCCATCCCAGTTGGTACGCCCAGCAAGGCTATATCGTGGTCATCCAGGAGGTGCGGGGCTGTGGTGACTCAGAGGGGGTGTTCTATCCCTTTCGGTGGGAGTATCGCGATGGCATGGACACGATCGCTTGGTGTCTCTCGGAAATTCCGGAAAATAACGGTAGGGTGGGAATGTATGGTCTGTCTTACCAGGGCTTGAATCAATTTCAGGCAGCGGTGATGCAACCACCAGGTTTGGTCACTATTTGTCCTGCCATGGCGGGGGCGGACTTGTTTCTGTGGCTGTACTGGGGGGGAGCTTTCTGTTGGGAGTTTGGCTTTACCTGGGCACTACAACTGGCGCAATTGCAAGCAACGGAACCCCTGGCTACCCAACTGTGGCAGGCGCAACAAACTGTCGGTCAGTTATTGCGATCGACCTTACCTCGGCAATTTCCCCCCCTGACTGCCAACCCCCAAGGGGAGTTTTATTTGGACTGGCTCAACAGCCGCACACCTCTGAGTTGGGAGTATTTGCATCCCCTAACTCGCTTCGATCGCTATGATGTCCCTGCCCTTCACATCGGCGGTTGGTATGATCCATTTATTGATAGTATTTGGCTGACCTATGAGCGGGCCTGTGCCGCAACTAAAAAACCGCAAAAGCTAATCATGGGTCCTTGGCAACACTTCCCCTGGCGACAACGGGTAGGAGAACTAGATTTTGGCAAGGAGGCAAACCGATCGGTAGATGAACTACAGATTGCTTGGTTTGATTTTTGGCTAAAAGACATCGATAACGGTATTGCTAAGAGAGAACCGACTCTCTTTTTTGTGATGGGAAAAAACACCTGGGTGACAGACCTCAATGCAACTACTGCTCTCACTTACTATCTCCACAGTGACGGCAGATTAGACCCTACTCCTCCTCCTGCTGACACTCCCAGTATTTATGTCTACGAACCCTGGAACCCTACGCCCAGTACACCCTACGCCCCCTACAACCAAAGGCAAATTAACGATCGCTGGGATTGTGTCAGTTTTTGGAGTGAAGTATTAACAGAGTCAATCACGATCGGGGGTATCGCTGAATGTTATTTGGAGGCAAGCACCACCGCCCCAGATACGGATTGGGTAGTGAAATTGCTAGACGGTTATCCCGATGGCAGAGAAATGTTGGTGACCATGGGAGTGCTACGCGCTAGCTACGGCGGCAAAAAACCAGAGGATCGAGAAGTATTAACTTACCATATTCCCCTGCGACCTACCTGTCATTGCTTTGCCCAGGGTCATCGTCTCGGTTTGGTAGTTAGTTCAGCCGCCTTTCCCCTCATCGAAAGACACAGTAACATCGCAGGTGACCCCTCTGCCACTACCCCTAAACAATGGCAAGCTGCTACCCAACTGATTTTCCCCACCGCAAAATTGTCCCTCCCCGTGCTCCGCATAACTGACTAAAATGTGCGTCGATCTGTGCGTCGCTAATTTAACTCTTCCCTCAAATTCTTTTCCAGGGCAGTTTTGCCCAAATTTATACATCCCTCACTCAAAGATGTTTAGAAAGGGCTTATGTCAAACCAACTACAAACAGGAAGGCTGTCCTGTCCCACTGGGTATGATTGTCAAACCCCTTGGCTTAGCTCCAGGTAGATGTGTTCTAGGCTCACTGGTTGGCGGGTAATAGCATCGATCGGTATGCCTGCAAAATATTCCAAAATCTGTTTTAGCTCCCACAGGTCAGGTATCCAGAGAGCTAGTTGCTGTCCATAGCGACGGCTGACTAAACCCAAAGCCTGGGCACGATCGAGGATTGCCTGTTCGTCAGGGGATTGAATGGTAACAATTTCCTGGGCGGGGATATGCTGTCTGAGTTGTTGGAGAGTACCTTCGGCAATCAATTTCCCCCGCTGCAAAATGCCAATCTTGTTGCATAGGCGCTCAATTTCATCGAGAAAATGACTACTGATGAGGAGAGTTGTACCTGTGTCTTGCAAATGGCGGATGACTGACCACATCTGATAGCGGGCTTCTAAATCCAAGCCTGTGGTTGGTTCATCCAAAATCACTAGCTTTGGTTGATGAATAAGGGCAATGGCAATACTTAAACGCCTCTGCATGCCGCCACTGAGGGTTTCTGCTACACTATCTGCTCGATCGGTCAAATCGACTAACTCCAGGCAAGTTTTAACTCTGTCTTGCAGTTGTTTCCCCCATAGACCATAGAGCTGACCAAAAAAGCAGAGATTCTCTCGACAAGTAAGAGATGGGTAAATGAGATTTTGTTGGGGTGCCACACCAATCAGGTGTCTGTTGTGGGAACCAAGGGGAGTATCATCAAGCCAGACTTGACCCCGATCGGGTTGCAGTAAGTGGCAAATGATGTTGATGGTAGTAGTTTTACCTGCGCCATTCGGTCCCAATAGACCGTAGACCGTGCCAGTTTCCACATTGATATGGAGATTAGTTAGTACTTGCTGATCGCCAAACGCTTTGTAGATACCTTCTAGTTGCAACACTAGAGATGGCGCTCCCGCTCACGCATTTGATTGTAGGATAGCCAGGCTCCCACCACCATCACCAGGGCAAAGGCGAGGAGAAAGGTAAAATGATGACTAATGTCAGACCAAGCTCGATCCTGTAGCACACCAGCTAGTAACTCATTGATGTGATAGACAGGATTCCACAGGGCAATCTCTTTGAGATTGGCAGGAAAGAACTCTGCGGGAATGAAAGAGCCCCCTAGCAAAAGTAAGGGCACACCAAAGGTAGCAATCAAAGCATTGACATCTTCTGTCCGTTTAGCAATCTGTGTCCCCAATATAAAGCCGCATCCCACATAGGCGAGAATACTAAGAGCAATCACCAAAACAACCAGAGCAATAGACCCCTCAAATTTTGCCCCCGCCACCACAGCCATCGTAAAAACAATCAGTGTTTGTCCTACCCCAATCAAACTATGGGCAAGAAAAATGCCCAGGAAATAACCAAGACCAGAAAGAGGAGACAGAAACAAGCGTTTAATCGTCTGCTGCTCTCGTTCCGCTACAACAGTGGATACTGTACCTCCTAGACAACTAAAAAAAAGAGCTGCACCCACGATCGTCAAAGGAGTAGCCAATTTATAGGCTTCCGCCAGAGACAGCTGTGTTCTTTCTTCCAAAATCGCCACATTCAACAGCAGAATAAAGACAGGGAAAATAGCCCACAAAATCAAGCTCCGACGCCGCCGACAGAGCTCACAGAGAATGCGTTGGGCAACCGCGATCGTTCCCTGCCACATAACACCTTCACGCCGAAGATTGCTTTGCTTTTTTCTTCCGTTCTGCCTCTACTAGGTCTGCCATCATTTGTTTCGTCTGCTGCACCTTTTCCAAATTCGAGCGGTAAATATCTAGATCGCGCAAAAACCGATCGGCAGGATGGCTATTTTCCAGACCCCAATGGGGGTAGAGAGCTTGGCAAGCTTGTTTTAGCAGATCAGTCCTCTGGGCTTCTTCTGGTGTCAGTTTAGCAATAAGAGTGAATAGACCCACAGCAAACAGGCGACTGTATTTGAACCGCGGATTAGCAGCAATAGCCTGCCAGTGAGCATCTAAAGGAGACAAATCAATCGTGCTTTTGAGGCTGGTAAGGAGCTGCTGTACCTCTTGGGGGTAACTATCTACCAGTTCTATGAGTTTCTGGGCATCCTGGCGCAGCTGTTGGGGGTCAAGGCGTACCGATCGGATGAGCGCTTCCCAGAGGGGTTGTACATCACCTCGATAGCCCTCCATAAATTGGTCAAAAATGGTGACAGTCCCTAGGGCAAATACGCAATCATAACGAAAAGTCGTATCCACCGTCAGCAGATGGAGTTCCACCAACAGTTCGTCAATTATTTTGCGATAGACAGCACTGATGGGGTGAGGGAAAGCTCGCAAAAATGTGCGCTTAGTATCAGCAACCGTAGGGACAGTATTCACAGACAACCCCTTCACAACATCCCTAATCTTAAACCATCTGTGCCCCTAGCTGTACAATCTTTGGAGATACTCTCCCTCTAACACTTGGTCGGGTTTACCCATAAAAACTACGGAGCGATTAATACCAATCACCCAATCCACCTGTTGCCGTAGCAAGGACAAATCATGGGAGACCTGTAAAATTGTCCAACCATACAGAGACTGTAACTGTCCCAGCAGTTCTGTAAAAGCTACAGCTCCCGCCCGATCGACTCCCGCTAGTGCTTCATCCAGCACCAAAAACTGCGGCTGCAAGACAAGACAGTAAGCCAAAAGCATCCGTTTTAGCTCCCCGCCACTCAACCCCCCGATCGGTTTTTGTCGTTTATGGTCTAACCCCACTTGGTAGAGAGCCTCCCGCACCCTCTGTTTACAACCCGCAGACCGCTGGGCACAGCCGAGAGCCACCATCTCTGCCACGGACAGGGGGAAATTACGAGGGAAAGGCAATTTTTGTGGTACATAGCCCACAACAGGCTGACGGAGAAACTCTACCCGCCCCCGATAGGGAATCAAACCCAGAATCGCCTGCACTAGGGAACTCTTACCTGCCCCATTGGGACCAACGATCGCTGTGTGGCTGCCCACAGGTAACTGGAAAGACACTCCCTCCACGACACGGCAATGACCCCGATCGATCGTCAAATTCTCCACCCGCAAGAGGGGTTGGGCTTCCCTATCCTGGTGTTCTATCTCCTTGCGCTTGCTCAAATCTTGTCCCTACTTACACACCGCCTCCAAGGTTGCCAAGTTCTGGCGCATCACCCTAAAGTAGTAGTCAGACTGGAGTTCTCCCCGTTCTAGAGGGTCAAGAGTTCTCACAGGCAATTTGAGTTCCTGGGCAATTTGTTGCAATCTCTTATCATCAACCCCTGGCTCTGAGAGGAGCGCTTTAACTGGGAATTTTTGGGCAGCACTTTTCACCCGTTGGATGTCTTGGGGTTTGAGGACATCTTCCGGCAATTCCACCACCGCCATTTGCTGCAGACCGTAGCGCTTGGCTAGGTAGGGGAAGGCATCATGGAAGGCAATAAACTTGCAGCCCCTCACAGGCGCTAACCTGTTGCGGAATTCTTGGTCTAGGTTCTGTAGCTGCTTGATGAAATTAGCCGCATTAGTTTTGTAGACTGGGGCATTGGGGGGGTCAGCCGCCACTAAACCATCTCGGATATTATTCACTTGCTGGATAGCTAGAACGGGATCTAACCAGACATGGGGATTACCTGCACTGTGGCTATGACCGTGTCCATGCTTGTGGTCGTGACCATGATTGTGTTTATGTCCCTCTTCCTTGAGGGGCTGGATACCTTTGCTAGCATCAATTACCCGTAGATTGCGCTTACCCACATTTTTCAGCAAGCCCGTCATAAATTCCTCTAAGCCTAGACCGTTCATCACCACTACGTTTGCCTGGGCAAGGGTACGGGCATTGGCAGGTGTTGCTTGATACTCATGGGCACTCATGCCAGGGGGCACCAGCACCTCTACATCCGCTCTGTCCCCCACTACCCCCTTAGTAAACCAGTACATGGGCAGAAACGTGGCTACCACCTTCGGTCTCTGACTCTGTCCCCAACCAGGAAAACCCAGTAACGCCAACAATCCCAGGGCAGTAACTAACTTACGCATACCCATTCCCAGACACGATAATGATTATCATAACCGATCGTTAAATTTATTAACCTCGCCTTAATTCTGCGCGGGGGAGGAGGCAACGTATAATGGCGGTGTATGGTTCAGGAGGGTCCCCAGAAACTGGTCGTGAGTCAGTATTCCCCAGACCAGCGGGAAGCCAAGATTTTGCGGTTACTGCGTGCTTATCAGGAGGAGCCGCGCCCTAGCCTCCTGCAGAAGTTAATCCGTTTGAATATGGGGATTGTCTATGAGGTTTTGGCAGAGTTTGGGGACTTATATCCACCCGAGCAGTTGATGGAAACCAGCCAGAGGGCTTTGGAGGAGGCTTTTCATCGCTTCGACTTGGGAGGAGAGCAACCTTTTGCTTTGTTTGCCAAGGAGTACATTTGCCAGAAACTAACGGGGATTTGTGAGAAGGACAAGGGAGCAACTACAGCAGACACAGTGAAGACCAGAACCAGGGAGCTATTGGAGTTGTATCAGCAAAATCCCACCCTTGGGCTGCGCAATCAAATTGTCAACCTCAATATCGGTTTGGTGCGTAAGGAAGCCAGTCATTGGGCAAGTCAATGTCAAGAGTCCTGGGAAGAGCTGATGCAGGTAGGCTGCCTGGGACTGATCAGAGCGATCGAGCGCTTTGATCTATCCCGTGGGTATGCCTTTAGTTCCTTTGCTCTGCCTTACATTCGCGGGGAAATCCAGCACTATTTACGGGACAAAAGCCCCACTATCAAAGTACCACGGCGCTGGCAGGAACTCTACAGTGAAGCGGGACAGCACCACAAACGCCTGCGGGAAGAATTAGGGCGGGAACCTACTAGCCAAGAAATTGCCCAAGCTCTGCAAATCAGTGTGGAGGAGTGGCAAGAAATTAAGTTAGCTTTGCAAAACCGATCGCCCCTGAGTTTGGACACCCCCCTAACCGAGGATGAGGATACGACAGCTTCTTTGGGGGACATGCTACCTGACAATCGCTATCGGGACTTTCAATTAGCCCAGGAAGATGTGATCCGCCTGCGGGAAGCTATGAGTACCCTAGAGAAAAAGACGCAACAGATTTTGGAATTTGTATTTGTGCGGGAATTCACCTATAAAGAGGTGGCAGAAATGCTGGGTATCAGTGCTGTAACGGTCTCCCGCCAGGTAAAAAAGGGCCTGAAGCTGCTCAAAGAACTACTCATGACCCCCATCGATGACTAACTTTCCGCTGTTTTTTCCTCCTCAAACAGGGCAGAGCCCATTACTTCGTAGCCACAGTCAGCATAGATGATTTGTCCTGTCACACAGCTAGCTAAGTCACTGGCAAGAAAAGCAGCCACATTTCCCACCTCAATCTGACTGACCAGGCGGCGCAGGGGGGCAACCTTTTCGGCATAGTGCATCATTTTATGAATGTCTCCCACCGCGGAAGAAGCGAGAGTGCGAATGGGACCGGCGGAAATGCCATTTACTCTGATGTTGTGGGGCCCCAGGTCCGCTGCCAAGTACTTGACATTCATTTCCAAAGCCGCCTTAGCAATACCCATGACATTGTAGTTGGGGATCACCCGCACTCCCCCAATGTAGGTGAGGGTAATTACACTGCCTCCAGAAGTCATCAGGGGCTTAGCACCGCGGCAGAGAGCGATGAGGGAATAGGCACTCACATCCAAAGCTAGTTGGAAACCCCCACGGGAAATATTGCTGAAACTGCCTGAGAGGTCTTCCTTATTGGCAAACGCTAAACAGTGGATGAGGATGTCCAACCTACCCCACTTTTCCCCGATCGCCTCATACATAGCAGCAATTTGGGCATCGTCTTGCACGTTGCAGGGCAGGATGAGATGGGGGTTCAAAGGAGCTGTTAATTCCTCTACCTTGCTTTTGATGCGGTCCCGATCGTCCGGTAGGTAGGTCACCGCCAAATTAGCCCCCGCTTTGTGTAATTGTTGGGCAATTCCCCAGGCAATGGAGCGATTATTGGCAATGCCGGTTACCAGGGCGTTTTTGCCCGTCAGGTCAAGTAATCCTGTCATGGAGTTAGAAACTGGGTTGAGCTAGGCTTACCAGTGTACCAGAAATCAGTTGCAGGACAAAGATAGCTAACATGGGGGACAAATCCCAGCCACCGATCGGGGGAATAAGAGAACGGAAGAGGTCTAGGTAAGGGTCACTAATTTCTCTCAGGAAGCGGAAGGGTTGGCTATACCAGTCAATTTGGGGAAACCAGGTCAGCAATACCCGCACAATCAATAGCAAAGAATAGATGCTGATAGCTGATAGCAAGCTGTTAATCACGACATCCATAGTTCCCTTCCCCTTGGCACTGGGCGTATTATACCCGATCGGTTGTGCCTCTGGTCACGCCCAACTGATTTTGCAGTTTTAGTTTTTGCCACACTTCTTTGCCTGTAATTTGCCCTGCCAGGAGTTGGCGATAGAGATGAATGGTGGTGGCGACTAGGTGGGGTGGTTCCTGCAGAAATTCCAGGCGGAAATACCTAACCCCCAGCTTTTGCAATTTGGGGACATGTTCTGCCCCTGTCTGTGCCCTACCGTTAAATAAAGTATTGCGACAACCCGCATCCGCCTGCAAGATATGTTCCACCCCCACCCTATCCCGCAATTTCACTGTATGTTTTTCGCAGGGACGACCGCAGTTAGTGTAGTCTTGGCCGCTAGAGAGAAAGGTACAGAATACACAGTGCTCCATGTGGAAGAGGGGCATATGTTGATGAATAGTCACTTCTAGCCAATCCCTAGGGCAAGCCTGTACTAAGTCGCTCAGTTGGTCAATGTTGAGGTCATAGGAGCAGGTGAGGCGCTGGAGGGGGTAGTTACGCAGGAAGTATTGCGCTGTGAGGGGGTTAGCCACATTGAAAGAAAAATCCCCGATCGTGGGGTAGTCCCCAAAGAACTCCAGGTGGTCGTAGTTGCGAATTAAATAGCCATCTGCTCCACTATTCAACACTTGTTGTAGTATCCATTGCTCCCCTGGCTTGGTAATGCGGGGCGGTGCTACCCAAATCTGACTGGCTTTGCCCGACTGACGGACGTAGCTAATGATCGTTTTATAGCGCCTGGGGTCTTCTAGTTCGCAGTAGATGAGGGGAATGTCTAGGTCTAGGGCTACCCGCAGTTGGTCTAGATTGCGCACCAAAACTAGTAGTTGGCTCTCTGTTGCTACTGGGTTGGCAGGAGGCGGGGGCAGGAGGGAGAGATAGGAAGCTTGGGGGTTTATTTGCCACTGGGGATGGAGGGATAAATGTTGGGCTAATTTACTGACAATTGTTCTGCGCATTTGATTGAGGACACTCACGGGTAAGATCACTTCTCCCTGCAGGTCAACAGTTAATTTGTCCAGATAGAAGGGCGTATTGCCTAGGCGACTGAGTTGCTCCCATAGCTGATCGTAGGTGAGGGGTTGGTTAGTGGCAGCTTGTAGGGGTTGGGGAGAGTCTATAGACACTTGGTGCCCCAGGTGGTCTTGGGCAGTGATGGTGAGGGGTTGGTGGAGTGCCCCTGTGACATGGAGAGCGATCGGGTAACGTTTGGGGGGAATCTCCCCCTTGTAGGTCTGGTGTAATTCCTGTTCTAGTTTGGGGTCACTAGTTTTCCAAACTTCGTCCCCTGGCTTGATTTGCCGTAAATCCCCATTCTGCTTCCCTAGGCTAATCCCTACCTCCTGTCCTTGCGTTGTGACTCCATAGACCCTGCCCCCCCATTCCTGCTCCCCTCTGATGATTGCCACCCCGTCTCCCTTTGCCACGGGCACTACCGAGCGAAACCATACCTTTCCCTCCCTGATGGCACGCACCTGACCGAGATACACCCCCCGCTTCTTGCTATAGCGCCCGTGCACTAATTTTTGGTTGTCAATTCCCCCCAACCACCCCGTGTAAAAGCCCCTGGAAAAACTCATCGCCAAAGTGTACCAATCCCGATCGGTGGGTGTGTATTCCCCCGTATCTAGGAGACGATCGAGGGCTTGCCTATAGGTTTTGGTAACTGCCGCTACATATTCAGGCGTTTTCAACCTGCCCTCAATCTTGAGAGAAGCTACCCCACTTTTGAGCAATTCCCCCAACAGCTCAATACCCGCCAAATCCTGGGGGCTGAGGAGATATTTCCGATCGCCCACATCCCAGACCTTGCCATCTACGACCAATTCATAGGGCAGGCGACAAGCTTGGGCACATTCCCCCCGATTGGCTGACCTACCCCCTAGAGCTTCACTAGTGAGACATTGTCCCGAATAAGCTACACACAGCGCCCCATGCACAAACACCTCTAGGGGCAAATCTACCCGTTGCTGAATTTTCTGGATTTCCTGGATAGAACACTCCCGCGCCAAAACCACTAAATTGCACCCCAACTGCTGGGCAAAGTTAACCCCCGCCGCACTGGTAATTGTCATCTGCGTGGAAGCATGGATAGGAAAATCGGGAGAAAGATGGCGAATCAAGCAACACAGCCCTACATCCTGCACGATCGCTGCATCTACCCCCGCCTGGATAATTGCCTTGAGGTAGTTTTCTACCGCCGCCAGTTCCTCTGTAAAAATGAGGGTGTTGAGAGTGACATAGCCCCTTACCCCCCGCCCATGGAGAAAATCCAGCAATTTGGGCAAGTCCCCCAATGTAAAGTTATCAGCCCGCATCCTCGCGTTGAACTGGTCTAAACCAAAGTAAATAGCATCTGCCCCGTTTGCGACCGCCGCTTTAGCACAATCCCAATTGCCTGCAGGGGCTAGAAGCTCGACCATTTTTCTGCCGTTACACTGGGGGGTATAGTTTGTTTCTCCCTCTCTATTAGCTTAATCGACATTTCATCAGGGTCTAAGAAACCTTCCCGATGGAGGAGAGCATCCTGCTGACCACCGGTACTAAAGGCTTGGGCTAAGCGTTCCCGTTGCAATTCAATCTGAGCTTCCATGACCGCCACTTCCCGATCGAGTTCTTTTAGGCGATCGAGTTGCACTTTTTGATACTTTGCCAAATGGACAATGCCTATTACTGCCCCCCCCGACAGCAGAAGACTGACAAACGTAACGCCTAGCATCTCTAGGGCACGTCCCAGAGTATGGCGTTCTTGCTGAAGGCGGAATTTAGTCTCAGGGGAAATAAAGCTACCAGAACTAGGACTAGCATTCTCCTTGTTGGGAAAAGGAGTCACCCTACTACCCTTTCTGGCTCTGGCTTTTTGTCCTGTTGGCATCTCTGGTTGACTGACGGAGCGCATCACTACGGGACGAGCCTGTTGAGCCGAGAGTCGTTTTCTGGTAGCCATGCTTTGTTAACTAGTGTTTCAACTATTCGTTAGCGAGGGCGGAACCCAGCAATGCTGCCATAACAGCGGGAAACAGAGCAACCACCAAAGCGGTGAACACCTGTGCATCGGAAAGCTGCATATTAAGCTCCTAATATTAACGACATAGGATTAACTGTACACCCTAGGGGCTATTCCTGCCAACCCATCAGTTGAAATCAATTACCCACGACCCCACGTAACGCAGTAGAGGCTTGTCATCGGCGCTGATCAAATTGGCATCAAACTTGTAAATCCCGGGGAAATAGGGGTTAGTCACACCCGCTAAAACGATCGTCACAGGCACATTGGGGGGCACAGGTTCAGCTACTACGAATTCAATGCGGCGGGCTTGCATGTCTAGCTTTTTACTGCGCAGTGCCACAGGCTTATCCTTGATGCGTACTTCCATCCGATCGGGGTCAAATCTGCCGTCAAAAGTTTCGGGAATGTTGATAATAATTTCACCAATTTTGAATTTCTGGGGTTTGAGGTCAAGGAAATAGCGATCGATATTTTTAGCATTGCCATCATCGAGGGTGTAATTGAGGGCGCGGTCCCGCACATCCCCAAACAAAATGAACCCCGATCCCGCCTGTGCCAGGGTAGGCAGAGCCAACATACCAGTCAGTACCATCGATAGAAATAGAGCAGATTTAGCCATAGTTACCTGTCTCCGCTAATACGCCAGCATACTGGACGAAATTTTTCAGGATTTGTAGCCCGATCGGACCCGATTTTTCGGGATGAAACTGTAACCCCATAATATTGCCTTGCCCCACTGCCACAGCAGGGTGAAACCCCCCGTAATCCGTTGTAGCAGTAACGATCATTTTGTCTACAGGTTCAACATAGTAGGAATGGACAAAATAGACCCAAGGATGCGCAGGCAGATGCTGCCACAAAACCCACCCATCGCCTGCTGAGCTTGTCGAAGCAGAGCTTGTCGAAGCAGAGCTTGCCGAACCACAAATTTCCAAGCGATTCCAGCCCATGTGGGGCAAAGGTACAGCAGGCAAAGCAGGTAACCGTTGCACATCCCCCTTGAGAATGCCCAGACCTGCTTTTTCTCCCTCTGCCGATCGTTCAAATAGCATCTGCAACCCCAGACAAATTCCTAGCAATGGCTTCCCCTTAGCTGCCCAGTCTTGGAGAGGATGAATCAAGTCTTTTTGTTGTAAGGCTGTCATCCCGGCATCGAACGCTCCCACCCCAGGTAATACGATTGCCCTTGCCCCAGCAAAATCTTGGTAACGATCGGTAATTTGTACTGCCGCCCCACCCAGCTGCAAAGCTTTGACTACCGAGTGGAGATTAGCGACCCTTGAATTAATCACTAAAATTGTCATGGAGATATATTGCCATAAAAAAAGCCCCCGATCGGGGGCAAAGCAATCCCACCTGCTGAGCCTGTCGAAGCTAAGCCTGTCGAAGCTGAGCCTGTCGAAGCTGAGCCTAACAGATTTGTTAGAGGGTGACCTTGAACACTTTGTTCTTTTCCTCTTCTGCCTTGGGCAGGGTGAGATGAAGAATACCATCTTTGTATTCTGCCTTGGTTTGATTATTTTGAACACGGGCAGGCAGAGGAATCACCCGTTGGAATTTGCCATAGCGGAATTCAGAGCGCGTGACACCGTCTTCTGTGGTCTTGGTTTCGGAGCGCCGTTCCCCCGTAATAGATACGGAGTTAGCAGTTACTTGGATGTCCAATTCTTTGGGGTCAATACCAGGCAACTCTAAGCGCAGGTTGATGGCTTCATTAGTTTCTTCCAGCTCCGCAGCGGGCATGAAAGCATAGGGAGAAACACTTTCTGCCGTAGCAAATAGACTGTCAAACAAGCGATTCATTTCTTTTTGAATAGCATCAAATTCACGGAAGGGTTGATAACGTACTAGAGCCATATCTGTATACCTCCTTCTTTAGTTTTTTTTCGTCACTTTCGTGACAATTACACCATAACAAATCTATGTAAATCTGGTGGTAGGGTTTTCAATACCAACTAAACTCTAGCTAACCGAACCTCTGTTAAAATACTTAACAAAACTTGGGGAGATTATGTTAGCAAAACGCATCATTCCTTGTTTAGACGTGACAGCAGGTAGAGTAGTCAAAGGTGTCAACTTTGTCGACTTAAAAGATGCCGGTGACCCTGTAGAATTAGCCCAGCGCTATAACCAAGCGGGAGCAGACGAACTAGTATTTTTAGACATCACTGCCACCCATGAAGACCGTCAGATTCTCATTGATGTGGTGCGCCGTACTGCCGAACAAGTATTTATTCCCCTCACGGTAGGGGGTGGCATTCGGGATGTGGACACCATCGCTGACCTGTTACAGGCGGGGGCAGACAAAGTCAGCCTCAATTCCGCTGCCGTGAGAAACCCTGATTTGGTCAACCAAGCCGCCGATCGGTTTGGCAGTCAGTGTATAGTCATCGCCATTGATGCCAGAAGTAGACCCGATCGTTCAGGCTGGGACGTGTATGTACGGGGGGGCAGAGAGAACACAGGGTTAGACGCTCTTGCCTGGGCAGAAGAGGTAGTGAGACGGGGGGCAGGGGAACTGCTAGTGACCAGTATGGATGCCGACGGCACCCAGGCAGGCTACGATGTGGCGTTGACCAGAGCAATAGTCGATCGGGTACCAGTACCAGTGATTGCTTCTGGCGGGGCAGGTAACTGCCAGCACATTGAGACAGTTCTAACAGCGGGCAAGGCCAGTGCCGCCCTCTTGGCATCCCTCCTACACTATGGTCAACTCACGATCGATGAGATTAAAAGTCATTTGCAACAAGCAGGAGTTCCTGTTAGGACTAATTCTTGATTTCAACTTTTCCTGTCTGTCAGCCACCTGACAATTCCCTCTGCTAGTACATCTGCCAACTGTTGTTGTGCTTGGGGGTCAGTGATCCAAGCAAACTCCTGGGGATGGGTCATAAAACCCAGTTCTAGCAGGACAGAGGGAGCGATCGTGGGTCGGGTGAGGGCGAGATTGCCCCAAAATACACCGTAGGACTGGCGGTTTAGTTTACCTGTGAGATAGTCGTGTAAAAATTGGGCTAGGTGGTGGCTGTGGGGATGATACCAAAATGTCCCGATCCCCTGGGTGGTTTCCGCATCACCATTGTCGGGGAGGGCGTTGTAGTGCAGACTGAGGGCGAGGGTGGGTTTGACTCTGTTAATTATCTCGGCTCGCTGCTGGGGCAATAAATCTTCGTCCCCCGATCGGGTCAAAATTACTTCTATCCCCTTTGTCTGCAGTGCTCGGGCAAGGAGTTGTGCTACTTTGAGGGTGACATCCTTTTCGGGATAGCCGTTGGGTCCCCGCGCCCCCAAATCATTGCTACTGCCATGCCCTGGATCGATTAGCACCCTCACCTGGGGACTGGGATGGCGCACCGTTAGCACCAGCGTATTGCCCTCATAGCGGGTACTGTAGCCCCATTGCTGCTTAGTTTTGAAAGTTAAGGTATACTCCACCCGATCGGGGCTGACCTGCTGAAAATCAAGGCGCTCAATCACAGGATTTGGGGAGAGAAAAACCGTATCGGTTTGAGCAGTGACATAGTGGAGAGTTAAGACCAATTTTTGCGCTTCCTGCCGAATACTGATGGGTACAGGTACTTCTAGGGGAAAGAGAATCTCTGTTGCTGCCATTCCTGGGCGGCTACTCACGCCCCGAATTATGCTGCGTACTGGCGTAGCCCGCTCGATCGTTTTTGTGTCCTTTTGTTCAATCCAAGCCCCATATTCCAAGCGCAGCCAATTACCTATCTGTCCCGTTACCATTGCTTGGGTACCCTGGGGTAAAGGAGTCAAGCGGGAATAGTCCGTCCCCGGACCGCTGCGGGTAACTGCTTGGTCAGTAGTGACCAGGACTGTGGGGAAAGTTTCCCGTATGACCAGTTCTCCTGGGGCAGGGGCAGTGATGCTGCGGTCTCCCTGGGTCAATTTGTAGACATACTTACCACTGATAGCTTGGCGGGTACAGCCCTGATAGAGTCCCGGTTGACGGCTGTGAGTTTGGGCAGTGTGGGTCAAGACAGCGTGATTAGGAGGAAGGACTAACTGGGGCACGGAAACAAGGGACATCTGCCAGTTCTCCCTAGCGACTGTCACAGTAGAGTTAGGTGTGGCAATTGCTTGGAAACAAACCAATTCCCCTGGGGGTAAAACCACTTTTTGGCGGGGAAAGAGAGAATCCGGCACAAAACCAAAAGCTGGGGGGACAGGGACAGCGGGCAGACGATCGATTCTCAGTATTTTCCGTTGCTGTCCATAGGTGACCGTCAGTTCATTTCTCCCCAGGCGCAGGGGAAAACTAGGGGCAAAATGCCCAAACTCGCTACGGCGAATAGGTTTGCCATTCACGAAAACATTCCCCCCCTTGGGGGCGGTACCAAGGACAAAAATACGATCGCTAGTAGTTGTATGTTGGGGTGGGGGATAGGTAACAATCAACATCAGCCTAGGAGGGGCTGGTGAGCCTCGCCGAACAACTGCTCCACTGCCGCCACAATATCTTCAGGTTGCGGGATGGTCAAATTCTCTAGCCTGGTATTGTAGGGAGTGGGTACGTCCTTAGCCGCTAAACGGACAATAGGAGCATCCAGCTCATCAAAAAACCGATCGTTAATTGAGGCAATAATTTCTGCGCCAATGCCCCCACAGCGCATATCCTCCTCCACAATGATCAAACGATGGGTTTTCTGCAAAGATGCACCGATCGTGTCCATATCCAGGGGCTTAAGGGAAATTAAATCAATGACTTCGGGGTCATAGCCCTTAGGTAGGAGAGTTTCCAACGCCTTGAGGACATGGTAACGCATACGGGAATAGGTAACGATCGTGACATCTTTACCCCGTCGGACAATTTCTGCCTTATCTAGGGGCAAGAGGTACTCCTCATCGGGCAGATTTTCCTTTAAGTTGTAGAGCAGAACATGCTCGAAAAAGATAACAGGATTATCATCCCGAATAGCAGATTTGAGCAGACCCTTAGCGTTGTAGGGCGTAGAGCAAGCCACCATCTTAATCCCCGGCACATTTTGGAAATAAGCCTCCAGTCTTTGGGAGTGTTCTGCCCCCAGATTTCTACCTACCCCCCCCGGACCACGCACTACCAAAGGAATCTTGAAATTCCCCCCCGACGTGTAGCGCAACATCCCCGCATTATTGGCAATTTGGTTGAAAGCAAGGAGTAAAAAGCCCATGTTCATACCCTCAATCACAGGGCGCAAACCCGTCATCGCTGCCCCGATCGCCAAGCCCGTAAAACTATTTTCACAAATGGGCGTATCCAGCAAGCGCAATTCACCGTATTTTTTGTAGAGGTCTTTCGTCACCTTGTAGGAGCCACCGTAGTGTCCTACGTCTTCGCCCAAAACAAACACCCTGGCATCTCTAGCCATTTCCTCATCCAAAGCTGCCCGTAGAGCATTAAAGAATGTGTACTCTGCCATAAGTTTTTGCAATTCCGTTTGCCCATTATAAGGGAAGCGCCTAGGGTGAATGCAGCTTATTTATCAGGTTAGAGAAATGTTGCAAAAGACTTTTTACACGTTGGCAATCCTTAGACATGGAGTCACGCTACGACTGGAGAGGAAGAAAAAATCCTTGCCAGTATGTCCAGTGAGTTGCCTGTTATCTTTTGCCGATCGGATAACTTTTTCCGTCATTGTTTTCGTGTTAGCAGTCACAGGTGCTATGCTACCCGTGCATGTCTTAACCGCTATGCAGCTCAAACTCCCGATGTTTTATGACAACCGCAAGATGGAGAGAGGTGGGTGGCACTTATTGGCAGTTGTGCTGGGGGAGCATATAACGAGAATTCAGGGATATACCCCTCTGTAATAACCCGACACACTGGCAAGGAAAATAAATAACCTCCTTTGCCACAGTTCATTTAGTTGTGGGTGAATAAAAAACCATGAATGTAAGCCTCTGTCCATTCTTTGCCATAGAAGCGGGTGAACATGCCGCGAGCGGGGTCTTTAGCTGCACGATAGTCCAAATAACGCTGTTGTGCGGCGGCAATTAACGATCGTTTTTCCTCTGGCACTGGCTCTGCCCTTGCCACAAATTCTCCGTATTGGTGCAGATATTCCTGAAAAGCTTGGAACACCACAGTTTCTACTAGGTGAGTATCCTTTGGTCTCGTCCACAAAAAAGCAGGGGAGAAAAAACAAGCTGCCTCCTGGGGAAAATCTCCGCCCCACGGTAGGACCGCTTGGTAGCGCTGATGAATGGCTAGGACAGGCTGGGCATATTTAGCTTGATAGTCAGGGTCATCGCGAAACAGAGGTTGCATATCGATGGCGATTAAATGACCGCCTGGCAGAGTGACCAAGTCCGCGCCAAAGAAGGGCAAGTCGTAGGCAATGCGGGGAAAGATGACAAAATTGAGCACCTGTAAATTCTGCCCTCCCTCCACATGGGCAGCCCGAATCTGGCGGAGTTTTTCCGTCTGCAGAGCATAGCTAGTCGTTTTAACTTCCTGTGGCTGGGCACCTTTACCCACTAGGGCAGATTTTTCGGCAAAACCTGGGGGAATGGGATAAGGGGAACAGGGGAAATGGGTTTGTAGGAAGTTCAGGGCATAATCCAAAAAGGGCTTATATAAAGACATGGAGAAACCTTTATCTAAAGGGGCTGGGAATATAATAGGAGTGTTCTCCTAACAAAGTACACATGATCCCAACTGTTATTGAACAATCTGGCAGAGGTGAACGCGCCTACGACATCTATTCCCGCCTGCTCAAAGAACGCATTGTTTTCCTAGGGGATCAGGTGACGGCAGAACTAGCCAATACCATAGTTGCCCAACTCCTTTACCTAGAAGCAGACGACCCTACTAAGGACATTTACCTTTACATCAACTCCCCTGGGGGTTCAGTCACTGCTGGGATGGCAATCTATGACACGATGCAACATATCCGCCCCGATGTCTCCACTATCTGTGTTGGACTGGCAGCTAGTATGGGCGCATTTCTCCTGGCAGGAGGGGCAAAAGGGAAGCGATTTTCTCTCCCCCACTCACGTATTATGATTCACCAACCCCTAGGGGGAGCACAGGGGCAAGCAACTGACATTGAAATTCAAGCTAAAGAAATTCTCTACCACAAACAACGCCTCAATGAACTACTGGCTTACCATACGGGTCAACCCCTGGAACGCATTGCCCAGGATACCGATCGGGATTTCTTCATGTCAGCTGCAGAAGCTAAGGACTACGGTATCATCGATGAGGTGGTCGTCAGCCGCAACGGGGTGATCAACCAATGAAGGATTGGCAGGAACGGTTACTGGCAAGTTTGCCCTATCTACTCCCACTAACAGGGGTGATGCCCCTGGGGGGCTACCTAGTACATCACTATAGTTTCTTGCTCCCTGCTCTGGAGCCACTGTTGTGGCTGCACCATTTTCTCAACTTCCCCCTCCTACCATTTATCTCCCTTGACACAATTTTGTTTTTTGCGCTTTTTTCCCTAGTGGTGCGGGATGGGCGTTTTTACCGATCGGTACGGGTCAATGTCCTACAGGCATTGTTACTGACTCTAGTAGTTTTCCTCTGTTCTCTGCTGGTGCGGTTAGCCGGTACCGCCCTGCCCCTGCTGGGGGAAGTCCTAGCTAATGCGACTTTCATCGGTATAGGAATTGCCAGTGGTTTTGGTCTCGTCCAGGCAGCACGGGGAGAGGTGGCAGAGTTACCAGGCATCACAGAAGCAGCTCAACTCCAGGTCAGATAGCTACTGGGGCAAGTGGGCGGTGGATTCACCCTGCAGCAGCGGTAAATTCTGCAGCTTCTCTCTTTGCCAGAGTAGGGTCATGCTGCCCAGGGATAAAACGATCGTGACAATCAAAGAACCCGTTAGCAGTCGCACCTGTTGCTTGAGTTTTCTCACCTCCTCTGCCTTGGGCAGTTGTACAGTTTCCGTGGGTGGGGGGGGAAATTCCACTAAGCTGTACAGCCAATCGGTGATTAATTTGGGGCATTTAGGTTGGAGATAGAGCTTTAAGCCCAGATACTGTGCCATGCCTCTGGGAAATTTAGCTAGGTACTTCAGGAGAGGGTTAAAAGGGGGGGGGACATGGCGATTGACCCAGTTAATCACGGCAATATCATAGAGACAGCCGATCACCCTTTTGCCCGTAGCCCCTTCCCGCTGGAAGAGTTCTTCTAAAACAATTAAAATTTCGGCTAGTCGTTCCTGTTCAATTTGCTGTTCTTCTGGTGTTTTAATTTTCACGGTTTTAAGATACCCACGCACTCTTAAAAACTCATACCATCCTTTTCGACTAGTGCCGCTACCAAGTGCTTGCCTGGGACATTAAAATTCCCTCTGCCCACGCCCATGCTTAGAATACAAGCACAACAAATTACCTTTTTTGTTCCAGCAGAGCTAGTTCCGCATCTAGGATTGTCTGTCCCGTAATGGCTAAAAAGACATCATCCAAACTAGGGCGAGATTGGGCGTAGCTGAATAAAGGCAGACCATGGCTGCTCAAAGTGGACTGAATTTTCTCCTGTACTCCCGCTTCCGAATTGACTATTAAACTAACGGCATTCCCCTGGGCAGGATTAATCAAACTACTGCGCACAAAGGGCAGTCCCCCCAATACTGCTATTGCTTTTTGGGCTAACTCCAACTCCGTAAATTCCTTAATCTTAATAGTCACCCGATCGCCCCCTAGACTCTCTTTCAGCTGGGTGGGTGTACCTTCAGCAATCAACTTGCCCCGATCGATAATTGCCACGCGGTCTGCCAGAGCATCAATTTCTTCTAGGTAGTGACTGGTGAGGAGAATCGTGATCCCACTCGCCCGCAGCTTCTGTAAAAATTCCCAAATTGCCAGACGGGACTGAATATCTAAACCCACCGTCGGTTCATCCAAAACAAGCACTTCTGGCTGATGCAATAAACCCGCTGCCAAGTCCAGCCGCTTGCGTATACCTCCGGAGTAGGTACCCGATCGTTTATCCGCATACTCCCCTAGCTGCAGTAAATCTACAACCCGCTCGATCGCCTGGGGAATCTCTCTAGGGGGAAGGTGATAGAGAGCTGCTTGTAATTGCAAGAGTTCCCTACCTGTTAGTACCTTGTCCAGCGCCACTTCCTGAGCCACATAACCCAATTTCTGGCGGATTGCCCGTTCCTCCGTCAGTCCACAAACCTTGATCGTGCCCCGATCGGGCTTGAGGAGAGTACAGATACAGCGGATCGTCGTCGTTTTGCCCGCCCCATTCGGACCTAGCAAACCATAAATTACCCCAGGGGGCACTTCTAGGGAAAGGTCATCTACAGCTACAGTATCCTTGTAGGACTTGCGTAGATTTTTTACCTCGATCGCTAGCATCGTTTTCCCTCCTTGTCAACGGGACTGGCCGGACTTGAACCGGCGACCTAGCGCTTAGGAGGCGCTTGCTCTATCCACCTGAGCCACAGCCCCATACCGTAGTCATTATAACGTGTTGTCAAACTTGGGCATTGGATAGCATCTTCCAATAGAGCTTGTTCTACCCCCCGCAGCTGAGAAGTGGTTTGGGGCAGCCAGAAGTCCCCATGTTCCGTACCAGGGGGTGGCAAAATATCCGTAACAGGCGCATCTAGAAAATAGGTCTGTCCCAACCTTATGCCCCATACTTCCCCTCGCACATTGTAGTCCAACTGATAAGCATAGAGACTCTCACCGCAACCATGTTCTGCCTGCTCAGCACAAAAACGATCGGGATTGTAGGGATAGGCATCGACGACAGTAGCCAGACCCTGCAGCGCCAAGCTAGGGAAAGTGTGAGGGTCAAAACCATAGGCAGCCAAAAATTCTAGGCAAAGTTGCTGTAGGCGGGGATGGTCAGGGAAAGGCAAGGAGTGAATCAACACCCGTCCACGGTAGCGGCGCACAAATTCTGGTGGGTCAACCACAATCACTGTAGAGTAGAGCTGCGCCAAAAAGCTGATTGCCTCTTCAGGAGCAAGGGAAAGGACGGGATAAGTCATAGTCATCTAAGAAAACTACTATTTCTGATCATAGAGGTTGGGGGCTATTTTGTTGACCTCTACCTGTAATCCTGCTAGGATAGACAGCTTTTTTGTCCAGAGCAGGGGGGAGATAGACACTAAAAAACCCGCCCCTAGTAGGGACAGGCAAAGAGAGAGCAAAGAGCTGTAGCTATTGGACAATGATCTTGCCCACCATCCCAGCACCCCGATGGGGAGTGCAGTAGTAGTCGTACTCGCCCGGCTGATTGAAGGTAGTTTCCACCACCTGGTTGGGCTTGAGCAGGAGTTTAGGATGGGACAAGTTGGGGTCACTGAACACCACATTGTGGGGATAGGCTTTGTTGTTAATCCAACGCACCGTGTCCCCTGCTTTAACAGTCAGAACCTTAGGTTCAAAAGCCAGCTGCCCTTTATCAGTACCCATCTTGACTTCATAGGTAGTTGCCAGCGCAGGCTGCACAGACCCCCATAAAACCAGGAGCACGGACAAGCAGGCAAGGAAAATTTGTTTAAGAACTTTCATGGCAGCAGGATGGTAAATTACAGAATTTCTTAATAATATACTTTACCACCGCCCCAGCTGACCCCCTTAAGTTGGGCAGAGTAGAGGACATAACCACTGATTTCCTTGAGGTTTTGTTCCGTCAAACCGCGCATTTGGGGAAAGACATCGGTACTGCGCAAACTGGGGTGCAACTCATAGATTTCCTCTTCCCCATCGTAACTGGTGGGATTCTTCAGGTAGTCAATCATTGCCAGCAGGTTATCGCGGGGGGGTGTAGCCAGTTTCAGACTTTCCATGTCCAGACCAACGTTGGGGTTAGTAAACGTGGCACCGCCGGAGTGACAGCTGGCACAGGCAGAGTTGAATAACTTCTTGCCGTTCTGCAGTTCTTTGGGCGTGAGAACGATCGTAGAATTCTCATCAAACTTGACCGTACGGGTGGCTTCGTCCAGGTCTTTGGCAAAGGCGGGATTGACCAGAAGATTCCCCAGCAGGGAAACTAGGGCAACAAAAGTTAAAATTGCTTTTACCATAACTGTTCTCTTGTAATGAGGCATAATATTGTAAATTACTATGTCGATTGTAGTGGAATACCTCCCTTTTTTTGTGAGAACTCTCACCAGAAGACTGAGGAGAGCTTTTATTTTGAGTAATTTTGCCTATGAGAGAATCTTTATACAATCGGGATGTAGTGTTATGGGTAGAAGACACTGTGGCTAAATTGCAGAGCCGTGACTTTGGGAATTTAGACCTGGAGAAGTTGATTACTGAGTTAGAAGATTGGGGAAGCAGTCAGCGCAATGGGGCTAGGGGTTTACTGCGTCGTTTGTTAGAGCATTCACTCAAAAGTTGTTATGTGCCCCTACCAGGGTACTACCTAGGTTGGCAGAGAGAGATAAGAAACTTTCGCAAGGATCTACAAGATTTACTAGCAGACTCCCCCAGTCTCAAGCATTTTCTCCAGGAGATTTTACGCCAAACTTATACTAGGGCACGGGCAACGGTGAGAGAGGATTATTCCCAAATCAATTTTCCTGATGTAAATCCTACATTTTGACGACATTGATGCGTTACTGACAGCCAAATTTTGAAGTAGAGTATGGATTGTATCCGATCGGACTTACTACAGTTAACTCCCTACAGTGCAGAGCACTATGATGAGGTTGAGGACAAACTAGATGCCAATGAAGTGGCGGTGGATTTGCCGTTGCCTCTGAAACAGAAGTTAGCCCAAGAGTTGACCGATCGTTTATCCACTAATCGCTATCCTGACGGCAGCTACACAGATTTACGGCAGGCAGTGAGTGAGTATGCAGGTGTCGGTAGGGAATGGATTTCCTTGGGGAATGGTTCCGATGAATTGATCCGATCGGTTTTAATTGCTAGTTGCTTAGGCAAGGGGGGAATTTTAATTGCTACACCCACCTTTTCCATGTATAGCATTTTAGCTCAAACCCTAGGAATTCCTGTACATATTGTGGGGCGATCGGAGGTAGATTTTACCATCGATATTGCTGCTGCCCAGCACACAATTAAAACAGAGAAGATCGCAGCTGTGTTTGTAGTCCATCCCAATTCGCCAACGGGCAATTTATTGAGTAAGACAGAGATAGAATGGCTACGATCGTTGCCCAGGGAAATTTTAGTGGTGGTAGATGAAGCATATTACGAATTTGCAGGTCACTCTTTGGTGGGAGAAATAGGGGAACAGGGCAATTGGGTAATTTTGCGGACTTTTTCTAAGGCATGGCGACTAGCTGCTTTTCGCTTAGGCTATGCTATTGCTGACCCTGCAGTAATTAGGGTATTGGAGACAATTCGTCTGCCCTACAATTTACCAACTATAACAGCGATCGGTGGGGAATTAGTATTAGCTCACCGTCAGGAACTCCTCAGCCTAGTCGAGGAAATTCGGCAAGAACGGGAGAAATTATATCAGGCATTACAAAAATTACCCCAGTTACAAGTATGGCAAAGTGAGGCTAATTTTCTCTACGTGCGGACTCCCGATGATCGGAAATTACAACAACATTTAGCTCAAGTAGGTACTCTCATTCGCCACACAGGAGGAGGACTCAGAATTACTATCGGCACTCCCGCCCAAAATCAACGCACGATCGAGCGGATTTATTCTTTTTACAAAGGGTGATATATTCATCAAATAGGTGCTACTATATCGCTATGAAAGAGCAAATTTTTGCTGCCCTAGCTGCCCATACTGCCTGGAAGGAAAGGCTATATAAAGCGATCGATTCTGGTATTATCGATCCGCCCCCTTCTGTAATTGAATTGGACAATGCTTGTGTATTTGGTAAATGGCTATATGGCAATGAAATACCTGCTGCTATCAAACTAACTGCCCAATACGAAGCCGTGCGGCAAATTCATGCTCAGTTCCACAAACTTACAGCCCAAATTGCTTTGCTAGCTGTCACTGGCAACAAAGAGAAAGCCAAGGAATTGTTATCAGATGGCAGTGAATATATCCAGCTTTCCGATCGGTTACGTAGTGCTTTGTTAGATTTAGCGAGGGTAAGTCAAACTTTGATGTAAACACAATTTCGCTGACTCTGGGAAATAGGCGTGACAAAGCTATCAATTTGCCAGTTCTGATTGACCAAGTAATTTGCCTCCTGTGGATGCCAGTGACCCCGATAGAGAACAATTGTTCCCCCTGGTTTAGTCAGGGGTAGTCCATATTTGAGGCACGCGGGCACACTACCGACCGCTCTAATTAAGACTAAGTCAAACTGGTGGCGATAATACTTATTTGTGCCTAATTCCTCTGCCCTGCCGTGCACACCAATGGCATTGGTTAAACCCAATTTCTCGATCGTGTCATTCACAAATTTTATCTTTTTCAATGTTCCGTCCAGCAACGTCAAATGCCAACTCGGAAAAACAATAGCTATAGGTAAACCAGGAAAACCCGCCCCCGTTCCTATATCAATTACCTGGAGATGCCTTGCTTGCCAAAAGGGTTTTACACCCCGCAGAGAATCCCAAATATGCTTTTCCCAGAAATCTACAGGGTCAGTAATACGAGTTAGATTTTGCGTCTGATTGCCCAATAAAACTAGGTCATAGAGTTCCTGGAATTGCCCTATTTCTTGCTCACTAGGTTGCCAATGGAGTGTTTGCTGCCATATCTCAGGGGACAAGCTCATGGCTGGGAAAATTGTCTCGTCTTTTATCTATACATTTATTAAATCTTGATGTAGAAACTGTCGTTGAGGGGGGATAGCAGCGATCGGTTCTGTGAGGGTAAATTCCCCTTTTATAATCCAATCTTTTAAGATACTAGCCACTTGCTCAGCGCGGGAAATACTGACTATAGGGGCAGTACGCACAGGAATATTATTAACCGTAATCTTGCCACTTTTTAATTGAGCATAACTCACCAAGCCAAAACTGGGACGTACACGGCGAGGGATAGAAAAATCAATCACTGGTGCCATAATCTCTTCATCTTGGAGAGCTAAAGACTCGATCGTTTTTTCATTCAGTACGGGAATTGGCACACCCACACCCACCATTAAACTGACACCATAGTTACGCAAATAACAGCCCTTTACCCACTCCTTATCCATCTGCTTGGCATCACCAATTAGGGCTAAAGTAGCAGCAGGACCGATGGGCATATGGTTCTCTAATTGCTTTTGATTAGGGAAATGTTGTGTGCCCTCCCAAGCAATAAATCCGATACCTCCACCGAGGAAAATTTTAGTACCAATTCCGATCGTTTCTAACGAATGCCACAGGGGAGCGATCACGCCTGGATTAGCATATACAGCATTGCCCATGCGGGGTAGCAAGGGACCCAGATAGGTGTAGACTACCTCTTCGCCACTGTTGACCCCCACGACAAAATTTTGATAGAGACCACGGGGGGCATACAAATAGAACTGGTTAATGGAATCCCGATTGATGTGGGTTTCAAAGGTAGCCCTGGGATAGCAATCGTTGGGCATGCCAATTGCCCGTAACGGTACACTTTCCCCCGCCACCAACTTAGCAATGACGTGCGCACCGCCATAACCGATCGGTCGTTCCTCCTGGGGTTCCGCCTCCTGGGTCGCCCCTAAAAACAAATCCACCGCTCCCATGCCACTGTAAGCTAACACCCCATCCAACCAACAAGAACGCAAGCGGAGGGGTGGGTCAGTATGCCCCAAATTGATAAATACCCCCGCCGATTCAATGGGTGCAAATGTCCCTGTGGTCACAACATCCACTTCTGCCGCTGCCTGGGACAGTCCCACCGCTGCTACCCGTTTTTGTAACTCCAATAAAGTGAGCACCCGCACCGATCGCTCCCTAATTTTGGCATTGATGTCAGCGATAGACTGTTCCATAGAATTGTGAGTGAGACTGACCCTTAAAATAGGTTATCCTAGATAGGCTGTTTTTCGTTGAGACAAACTGGCATGGCAAAACGCCGCAACCTCAAAAAAGAAAAAGCCCTGCGCAACCTCGCCTACGCCCGCAAATTCCGCAAACGCACTCCTTCTAAGTATATGCGTCGTCCTGAGCTGACCCGCTTAGAGGAAGGGGAAGAGACCCTGGAACCTGGCGAAGACCTGGAAGGTGCCTAAACTGGCTCTGGCTTTACATACGACCACGCCCCAGCTCCAACTTGCCCTGGGGTCTTTTTGCCAAGGGGAAGACTTGACCATCGTGGAAAAAATCGCCGACCTAGGGAAAAAAAGTTCTGGTCTAGTGCACATCTACCTGCAGGAATTGATGACAGACCGATCCTGGACAGACCTCGTTTACGTAGCAGTAGCCACAGGAGTGGGGAGTTTCACTGGCACCAGGGTAGGGGTGGTAATTGCTCGCACCCTAGGGCAGCAGTTGCACATACCAGTGTACGGCGTTGCCTGTGCTGAGATTGATGCTAGAACAGGGGAGGGTTCGGCAGTGCGCAAGTTGCTAGAAATTGCCCATCAACGCTGGTGCCATCAAGAACCTGGGGACTACAAAGATGTACTTCCTCTCTACCAATAAGTAACTATACTTTAAAAATTGTAAAAACTGCACTATGAGAGATGATTTAACTATTAAGCAAAGTAAGCATAGTTCAAAGGAAATTGAATAGCATCTACAACCTCAACAACATCAATGCCATTGCTTTCTGGGAGGGTCATTATTTTAGCAGTGCGGATTTAGTTAGAGGTGATGAGCTAATCTCAATAGGGTTTTACATTGATAGTATTTTAGCCCGTTAGAAAATTCAGCATAGCTTGGATAGATTGTACTGAATACTGTGGGCAGTCGATATTATCAAAGCAGGAATCAGAAATAGCCAGAAAATTAAACTATGCTAAATTAGAGCAGTATACTGGTCATCCAAGAATCCTTTTCCTTCCCCTGAGGGAGTGCTAATATGGCAACACAAGCAGTTGAGCCAGGAAGCTATGATTACTGACCCTCTTGCCATCCGCAACTACCAAAAGATTACTGATTCCCTGGTGGATATGTGGCACAAAGGTTACACGCGGGATGAACTACGCCTGTTTATTGATGGCTTTATGGCTGCCCTAAGAGTCAATAACTCCCTAGATGTAACTCTGATCCATAAGCTGGAATCGGAAGCGGTACGGTTTCTCTACGAACCCTCTAACTTCCAAGACCCCTTTATCCCCGAACCCCAGCCCGAAGTGAATGTCTAAGCTGAAACAGGGCAATGGGCTCTGGAGGTATCCAGCCGTTAGACCAAACGATCGTTGCCCTAATTAGTGCGGGGGAAGTCATTGACTCCCCTGTGGCTGTAGTACGGGAGTTGGTGGAAAATGCCCTCGATGCCCAAGCCGATCGGATCACAATTAACCTGTGGACAGAGGATGACCTGTTCTCAGTGCAAGTGGCGGATAACGGTGTAGGTATGACGGTGGCAGATTTAGTGCAGGTGGCGCAACCCTACAGTACCAGCAAAATCAGGCAATTGCAGGATTTATCCAACATCACTAGCCTAGGGTTTCGGGGGGAAGCACTCCACAGTATTGCCCAGTTCAGTCGTTTGACAATTGCCAGCCGCCCCCAAGGACAGATTGGTTATCAGATGCGCCCTGGTTATGACGCTCCTACTCCCTATGCCATGGCGGAAGGCACAATTGTTACGGCTGAGCGCATATTTGCCCACTTTGCCCAGCGGCGCGCTGGTTTACCCGATCGGTCCCAACAACTGCGGCAGATACAGAAATTGATCCAAGAGTTTGCTCTCCTCCATCCCGCTGTAACCTGGCAAGTGGAACTGGAAAAACGCCCCTGGTTTACGTTGTGGGGAGGAGCTTCCATGGCGGAAATATGGCTGCAAATTTTTCCCCGTTGTAGTGAGACCGATGTGCGGGAACTGCAGCAGGACTATGGCAGACTGTTGGTGGGGTTACCCGATCGTTTTTCCCGTCCCCGTCCCGATTGGATTAAGATTGCCGTCAATGGTCGCCCCGTGCATGTGCCAGAACTAGAACAGACAGTGTTAGCTGCCTTTAGCCATACTTTACCCCGCCAACGCTTTCCTGGGTGTGTTGTGCATTTGCAAGTGGAAGGAACGGCGATTGACTGGCAGCGCCATCCCGCCAAACGGGAAATCTATCTACATAACATAGGGGAGTGGCAACAGCGAGTGGAGATGGGTATCAGACAGTTGTTACAGTCGCCCCAACCCGGTCTGAGCAGCTATGGCAAACAACTCTTTCACTTGGCAGAATCCCAGGCTAATTACTGCGCCGCTCCCCCGCCCAAAATTTTGGGACAACTGCACCGAACCTATATCCTGGTGGAGCAACCCGAGGGATTGTACTTAGTAGAACAGCACGTTGCCCATGAGCGCATTCTCTTTGAGCAGTTGGAGAGCCTCTGGGCAATTGTCCCCCTAGCAGAACCCCTCCTGCTGACTGATTTGACCGAGGAACAACAGGAGAACCTAAACCGAGCGGGTATTCCCGCCGAACCTTTCGGACATAACACGTGGCGGATTACTGCCCTTCCCCGCCTCCTTGTCCACCACCCCGATTTGCCTAATGCAGTTGCTGCTCTCAGCAGGGAATCTAGTAACACGGCTCTTAGGGCTAGGGTAGCCTGCCTTGCTGCTGTGCGCAACGGGGTAGAGTTAGACCAGCTCACTATGACCCAAATCGTCCAAGGGTGGCAGCAATGCCAAGTCCCCCACACCTGTCCCCACGGTCGCCCTATTTACTTCTTCTTGGGCAAACAAAGACTAGATAATTTCTTCCGCCGTTACTAGGTAAGTGTTCCATCTGGGCCGGGTACAATAGAAAATACACGATTTGGGGGGTAAGAAATTGTTTGTAGCAACTCGTGCATCAAGGACAGAGAGAAAGCCGATCGATTTAGTAGCGGCAATTACCGACCTGAAGCGGGAGTTAAACGCTGTTATTTTAGCCCATTATTACCAAAATAGCGACCTCCAGGACATTGCTGACTACATTGGTGACTCCCTCGGTCTAGCCCAGGCGGCTGCCCAGACTACAGCGGATGTGATTGTCTTTGTGGGTGTCCATTTTATGGCGGAGACAGCAAAAATTCTCAATCCCGATAAACAAGTCCTCCTCCCTGATCTGAATGCAGGCTGTTCCCTTGCTGATAGTTGTCCTCCTGATGAATTCCGCAAGTTCAAAGCTGCTCACCCCGATCACAAAGTCGTGTCCTACATTAATTGCTCCGCTGCTATCAAAGCTATGAGCGATGTGATCTGCACCAGCGCCAATGCGGTCAAAATTGTCAACTCCTTTCCCCCCGACCAACCCCTAATTTTTGCCCCCGATCGCAATTTAGGCAGATACGTAGCGGCACAGACAGGAAGAGATTTATTGTTGTGGGAGGGCACCTGTATTGTCCATGAAATTTTTTCAGAACAGAAGCTGGTGGAATTAAAAGTAAAACATCCCCAGGCAGAGGTGATTGCCCACCCTGAATGCGAAGCAGCAGTTTTACGCCATGCCGACTTTATTGGTTCTACCACTGCCTTGATCAAGTATGTCGCCCGCAGTGCTGCCCCTGAATTTATCGTAGTGACGGAACCTGGGGTTATCCATCAAATGGCAAAAATTGCCCCGGGCAAGACCTTTATCCCTGCTCCCGCCCATAACAACTGCGCCTGTAACGAATGCCCCTACATGCGGCTTAACACCCTGGAAAAACTGTACTACACCATGCGCGATCGCTCCCCGGAAATCACTCTTGATGAATCCCTGCGTTTGGCAGCACTGCAGCCCATTCAACGGATGCTGGCATTATCTGCTACTCCCTAGGGTAGAATAAATACTGTTAGGGGGCAAGCTATGAAAGTATTAGTCGTCGGGGCAACGGGCGCTACGGGTCAAGCTGTCGTCAAAGAATTGCAGTCACGCGGAATACCCCTGCGGGCACTAGTACGCAGTCCCAGTAAGGCTATAGCTATTTGGGGCAACAGTGTGGAAACAGTAGAAGGAAATGTCCTCGATCGCTATTTGCTACCTGAAGCCATTGGGGATTGTACCCATATCATCTGCGCCACGGGTGCCCGTCCCAGTTTGAACATCTTTGGTCCATTGCAGGTAGACTATCTGGGCACGAAAAATCTAGTCAAAGCCGCCCTCAGCAAAAATATTGCCCACCTGGTACTGGTCTCCTCCCTGCTCACTTCTGTCTTCTTCCATCCCCTCAATCTCTTTTGGTTAGTCCTATTTTGGAAAAAACAGGCAGAGCGGTACATAGAGCAGAGTGGGATTACTTACACGATCGTGCGCCCTGGCGGTCTCACCAATACCCCTACTACAGACAATCTAGTTATGGGCAAAGCCGACACCCTGTTTAGTGGTAGAATTCCCCGATCGTTAGTGGCGCAGGTGTGTGTAGAAGCGCTGTTTTGTCCCGCGGCACGGAATAAAATTGTGGAGGTAGTCACTAGTCCTACAGTTCCCCATATTCCCATTCCCGAACTGTTTGCCCAAGTTTGACTATGGCAAAAGCTGAGTACTTGCAAATACTAGAACAAGGACTAGATGAGTGGAATCGTTGGCGCAGAGAACATCCCGACACCCCCGTTGACCTCAGGAGTGCTGACCTCAGTGGTAGGGACCTGAGTTATGCCGACCTAACTGACGTAGACTTGTCAGGGGCAGACCTGAGTGGCTCCAATCTTAGAAATGCTAATTTAAGCACTGCTAACCTCAGTCATGCTAACCTCAACGGTTGCTTTTTGGGGGAAGCTGACCTCAGTGGCACCAATCTATTTAGTGCTTCCCTCCATGGCTCCTATCTGCGGGGTGCCTATATGTTTGGAGCAGATTTGACTGAAGCCGACCTCTCAGAAACGGACATAAGTGAAGCCCATCTGCGCAATGCCCACCTCAGCAAAGCCAATTTAGCCAATGCCAACCTATTTGGTACTAATCTCTACAGCGCCGACCTGGGCGGAGCTAATCTCGTCCAGGCAGACCTCAGTATTTGCAACTTGATGCGGAGCAATTTCTACGGTGCCGACCTCAACGAAGCAATTCTTCGGGCTGCTAACCTCACCCGTGCCAACCTGATGCGAGCTAATTTGTTCAAGGTCGACCTCTCGGGAGCTACTCTTGTGCGGGCGCGTCTGAGTCGAGCTTATTTGGGCAGTGTTGATTTTAGCCACGCTGACCTGCGCTTTGCTGACCTCAGCTATACCGACATAACGGGGGCAAACTTCCTTGACGCGGACCTGCGTTACGCCGATCTCAGTTACTGCGACTTGATGAAAGCTTACATTTGTGGTACCCAGGCAATGGGGACTAACTTTACCGGCACTCAGTTTACAGGGGTCTGTTTAGAGAACTGGGAAGTTGATAGTGACACCCGCTTGGAGAATGTGGAATGCGAGTACATCTACCTAAAGTCCAAGGTGGAGCGTCCCCAGGGCTTGCTCACTCGTCTCTACGAAGACCGCTATCCTCCCGCTGACAAATTCAAACCCGAAGAATTTGTGCGGATGTTCCAAAAGACCAGGGGCTATGTCTCCCTAGTGTTTCATCAGGGCATAGATTGGGAAGCCTTTGCCCAGACCTTCCAAGATATGCAAAACCACAATCCTGATGCCAAAATGTCCATCACCAGTATCAAAAACAAGGGCGATGGCACAGTAGTAATCAAAATGACGGTGGCAGGAGAAACCGATCGTTCCCGTCTCCACGACGAATTCATGCTCTCCTACGAGTTGTTAAGGAAAGCTCTGGATGAGGAGTATCAGGCAAGGGCTGACCAGGACTGGATTGAGGTGATCGGTTTTTCCCGAGAGCCAGTGCCCTACAGTGAATATATCAACACTCTATTTTGGGGTGTCAATCGTTTGAGTTCTGTCCATCGAGCTACTAGCCCAACCAATGAATTGATGAAACAGCGCCGTACGGTTGCGGGTATGGTCGGAGCAGCCCCCCCACCCACTGTCATTGAACAAGTAACCGTATTACAGCCAGAGGACGATATAACGATCGCTATTACCGAGGTCAAGCACATCCTGGATGAAGTTCTCTCCGTCTATAGTGACCAGTCCATAGCCGATCGGATGGCGGGGATCGCACAGGCAGCGGAGTTGGTACACCAGCACCCTTCTCTGCGTAAGACACTAGCTACAGCTGTGGAAAATGATGACTGTCCCGAAATACAACCCCTAGTGAAACATCCTCTCTTTCATCTCCTCCTGGAGGCCTTGCAGGGGTAACGGGACTGACGGGGCTCGAACCCGCAACTTCCGCCGTGACAGGGCGGTGCTCTAACCGATTGAACTACAGTCCCATTGCATTTGTGGCTTTGATATTTTAGGGTTTACCTCCTTAGTTTGTCAAGTTATGCCAGCAAAGTTTGTCTGAAGAAAGTATGAGCCCAGCGCTTGGGGGTTGAGCCTGTTTTGCTTGGGGGCTGAGCTTACCGAAGCCCAATTTCTTACTTCACAATCATGTCCTGAATAAACCAGTTATCGTTTTGTCGCAGCAATTTGTAAGTGACTTCGTACTGGTCATCGGTTCGGGAGTCACTCGCTATTCGCTCCCCCTGCTGGATATAATCGCGGTCTTCAGTAATTACGGCTATCACATCCGCTTTGTCTGTGCCCTCGGGCGTGACAGTTTTGATTTCCACATTCTTGACGTTATAGACTAGATGGGCTTGCTCCTCTTTGTTGCGCTCTACTCGCCGTCGCCATTCGGACAAACTCGGTTCTACCAGAATACCCTCTAGGGCAGTGATGTCATACTTCTCCCCCATTGCCTGGGCTTTGATCGTCTGCCACTTGTTAATGATTTGTCGGGCTTGTTCCAGGTTCATTTCCTCCGGCACTTTTAAGAGGGCAACTTGGCTGAAACTGGCAAACAGGGGTGTTTGAATCAGCACTGGCGGTTGGGCAGTAGAGGGTAAAGGTAGCAGTCCCTGGCGGCGCACTAGCCACAATCCTACACCCCCACCTAACCCACTGAGGGCAACAGCCAAGATGAGAAGCAGGCGGGGGAAAAACGAGCGGGTACGAGTCCTAGGGGCTGCTTCCTGGGAGATGGGGTTAGGAGTCGGTACAGCTGGTGGCACAGGAATTCTCGGGGGGGCAGGGGGAGCGGTCGGGCGGGGTAGAGAACTGGGTATCCATTCCCCTGCCGTTTCAGCGGGGTTGCCTTGGGAGAGTTCTTCTAGATAGGTTTCCACCTGCTTTTCCGCGAAATAGGCTTTGAGAGAAGGGGACTTGCCTGCCAAGTCAGCAAAGTGGGGATAAACTTCTTTCTCTAGCCACCGCTCGCAGTACCAACAGAGATTAAGTAACAGATCGGGCTCAGCGTTGGGGTCGGGGCGAAACTTAATAATCGTGTCATATTCATTGCTGAGAATAATTTCTGAAAGGGCTTCTTCCGTTTGTCCCAACAGGAGGGAACAAAGAGCAGTTTCCAGGTAGACATTTTGGTTGGGGCGCAGCTTTAAGAAAATGCCCTGGGCACGGCGGATGTAATCAGGGCGAAATTCAGCAAATCCCCTGGCAATCAGACTGTAACCATGGAGATAACTAGCTACTAGAGAGGGACGCTTAGCTTCCTCGGCAAACAGTTGTTCTTGGGTGCGAGTAGGCAAATATTGGCGAACTTCCTGGATGAAGTGTAAAAATTGCTCCCGATCGAGACCGGAATAGTCGTTGCCTGTGCCTTCGATGCCCCCTCGTTCATCAAGCATTTCCCCTAAAAGAGTGATTGCCTGCGCCATACGGTGGGGATGTTGACTGAGGAGATGGAGAATGCGATGGGGACGCAGTTTGAACAAATAAGCCTGGAGTTCCCCCCGCAAATGTAAAAATAAACCCGCCTCCATCAATTCCTCTTGGGCTTGTTCTAGGGCATCCCCCGCCTCTGTAAAGTTGCCCTGCTGCCACCGCTCTAACCCGATCGCCTGTAATGCTAAAGCCCTAACCAAAATGCGGTCACTGCGCGTCAATTCGTCCTCTGCCAACTGGGGTTGGGCTAGCTCTAGGACTTCCTGGTATGACCCCACACTATAGAGAATCAGGAGTGCTCCCATCCGATCGGGTTCAGGAACTTCCAGGGTGCGCTCCCCTTCCGCTAGGATATGGTCATACTCTAGGCGTTGCTCAGGGTTGGTCAATACCTGGAAAGAGCGCTCTAGGACTCTTTGCCGTGCCTGTAGTGCTGCCTCGGAGAAGTCACGGTGGGGTATCCACGTCGCCAAGGAATGGTACACCTGCTGAATATAAGTAGGACTGGCATCAGGTGCTACCCCTAAAATACGATAGTGGTCGAGGGAGATACGCACGGCAGTTGCATAATTGGCTTGTTTTTAACATACCAGATTTTTGCCTAGTCCCTGCGGGCAACCAGTTTTGCCCCCAAATTAGCGATCGTGGCCAGCACACAAAGAACCAGAGCTGTTGTCCATGCCAATTGTTGTTGATTAGCAAAGGGGGAGCGCGCAAATTCATAAATCAACACCGCTAGGGAAGCCGTCCGATCCCAGACACTGCGTGACCAGTACTGATTAAATAGCGCCGTAAAAATCAGGGGAGCTGTTTCCCCCATGACCCTTGCCACCGCCAGGAAGATACCAACCCCCACCGCGGGGAGAGCTGTAGGCAACACCACCCCCAACACTACCTGACTCTCTGTTGCTCCCACTGCCAAAGCTGCCCACCGTAAATCCTGCTCTACCTGCTGCAAACTCTCGATCGTAGTGCGGAACACAACCGGTAACATGACAATTGCCAATGCCACTCCCCCCGCCACCGCCGAAAAAGCATAGCGCCCCTGGGTCAACTGCGCTGTCGGCAAGACAATCAGCCCATAGACGAATACCCCCGTGAGAATAGAAGGTACACTGTAGAGGACATTTGCCGCCAACTTGATCACCGCACCGACTTTGCTATCAAACTCTGCTCCATAAACCGCAGCAGAAACCCCGATCGGCACACTCAGCCCTGTAGCTATACCCACCATCACGATCGTGCCCAGCAGGGCATTGGCAAAGCCGCCGCTTTCGCTGTTGGGAGGAGGTGGTAATTGGGTGAAAGCTGCTCCATCAAAACGGGATAGCCCCTGACCCACAACATAGAATAACAGACTAGCCAGGGGCAGCAAACAGAGGAGTGTGCAAACAAAAGAAAAGAAGGACAGGCAGTAATCCCGCAATGACCGCCAGGAGCGGGAATGAGTCAAACTATCTCTGTCTTTCCAAGCGCTTTTCGTAATCTTTCTTCACCAACTTGTAAATTAATTCTGCATTAAACACAGACTGCATAGCCAGACCCATGTTGGGATTGCGATCGAGTAAAGCTCGCAGTTCCGCCTTTTTCCATCGTATCACCCTAGTTGGCGTGAGAGTCTTGGTAGTGGCAGTTGCCGCTCCCCCCTGCAAAAAACTCATCTCCCCGATAATATTGCCATCTTTCAACTGCGCAACTTCTTTCCCTCCCCTCTGTACAGACACTAGACCATTAAAGATAAGAATTACACTATCAATGTCTTCTCCCTCCCTACTAAGGATGTGCTGCGGCGGCAAATTATGCCACTGGGCTATGCGTAATAATTTCTTGTATTCCAGGAGCGAAAACCGATGGAATACTGTCTCGTATAGTTCCATCTCTTCTGGCTGAAATTTTAACTGCCCCCGCTCCACCAGACTATACAAAATCTGCCCTAAATTGATGATAATAAAACTGCTGTTCCATAGAATACCCACCCAGAGAGGTTGGTCGGCAATTAAAAAATCATAGGTAATCTCGGCTATGCTAGCACCGATCGCTACAACCCGCAGCAATAGAATGTCCCTGACCAGGTAACTAATCGCCTGCAGGGAATAGGAAACGTGACCAAACAACTCATAGTGCATAACTAGAGGCAGATTGGTTTAATAACTCATGAAGGGGGTAGTCACTAGGACCAAATACCTCACAGGAGTTGTTGGGACTTTCAATCAATTTCACTCGATATAACTCTGCTCCTAGCTGTCTAATTGGCTCTGTGAGGACATTCTGGATGTAAACTGCAATATTTTCCGCTGTCGGCACAACTTCAGCAAAGTAAGGAATGTCAAAGTTCAAAAAGGTATGGTCGAGGGGTTCAACCACATAGGTTTTAATCGCTTCTTCCAGTTTCTCTAAATCAATAATCATACCTGTACGGGGATGAATTTCTCCCTTGACCGTAACTTCCAAATGGTAGTTATGCCCATGCCCATTAGGACGGGCACACTTGCCATAGATCGCTGTGTTTTCTTCCAAAGAAAGGGTCTGCAACGCCAAACGATGGGCGGCAGCAAAGTGAGTTTTAACCGTCAGATATGCTTCCATAGAATTTCCCTTATAGTCTGCCCAGAGTTGTGGATGTTCATAGAGTTGGATATTGACTAATGGTAAGTGGGGAGCCAGGCGTTGCCAAATTACTCTAGCAATATTTTCCGTGGTGGGTAAACATTCCTGAAATTCCGGCCAGATGCTATTCAAATAGCTAAAGTTTAAGTCTTGGATGACTTCCCTGTGAATAATGTGCTTGACTTCTGATAAATTCAACACCATACCATTGTGGGGATCAATTTCCCCCTGCATGGAGACAAATAGCTCGTAATTGTGCCCATGACCAGGAAAGATGCTACCCTTGCCAAAGCGGTAAAAATTTTCTGCCTCTGATAACTCTGGGAGCCAATAGCGATGACTGGCGGCAAACTGGGCACGACGATTAACAACACACTGGGGCATGAACTCCGATCGTTCTCTCTCCCTTTAGCCTAGCACCTTTTGGGACATCCTACCATTCCAGTTCACAGATTGTGCCTTGGGGCTGATGGGGACGGCGCTGAAATTTCCCCCGTAGGCGTTTTGCCAATTGCTGGGCGTGTTTGGTACCTCCACTAACTCGGTGATTGTCTTGGGGCAAGCCAATACCGTTGTCAATTACTCTAATTGTGCGTTTGCCCGCGATTTCTTTGCAAATTACTGTCAAACGAGTAGCGCCTACGGCGTGTTTGCCCACGTTGCAGAGGGCTTCCTCTAAAAAATCGCAAATTTCCCGCTTTAATTCTCCACTCAAACCCCGATCGTCTATAGGGTGAATATCCGGCACCCTCACCTTGAGGGAGCGAAAACAGGCAAAATCCCGCTGCATAGTGCGGTGATAAACTTCAAACAACAGCTCATGGAGAGGAATAGAAGCTGCCTTCGCTAAATTTTCGGGACGGAGGGATTCATAGACAGTGCGCAATTCCCGATCGAGTTGTTGCAATTTGGTAATAATTGTGGGCTGGGGCACTTCCTCCATTTTTAAGAGGCTAAGCAGTTCGCCGAGGGTGTGGAGGGGTCCATTGTGCATAGCATTAAAAGCATCATCGAGGGTTCGCTGACGTTGTTCTAATAGTTGGGCTTGTTGGCGCAAAAATGCTCGAAAATCACTGATATTACGTGTGACAATTGTGCTACTGATTGTGCTAATGATTGTGGGAACAATGGGTAGCCACCAGTGGTAGACCAACAACCCGTAATTAGAGACAAATAGGAAAACTATACTGCTCCCCAATCCCCCATACATTGACCAGGGAGAATTACAGCTAAGTGCCCAAAACATTCCCCCTATACCCCCAACTAAAATCAAACAGTACTCTAACCAAGATGGTAGGGGGCGCAGGGGTGGTCGTTGCTCTAGTACAAAACTAAGAATTTGACTGACAACATGGGCATGGTATTCTACGCCATAAATTTCTTTATTCTGGACAAAGAAAGTGTCCTTAGCACTAAAGGGGGCGGTATAGCCAATAATTATGACCTTGTCCTGAAAGTATTGCTGATCAAATTGTTTAGTCTGTACTTCTTGTAGAGAAACGATGGTAAACTTAGCCTGTCTACGCCAGTTAATTAGGATTTGATTGCCCCCGCTATCTGCACGCACATAGCCCCCGCTGCTACCAGTAAATCTGGGCAACTCCACATTACCAAAGCGAAAAGCATGGCTATCCCTAATACCATTGCTGAGAGTGATACCTTCTGGCTGTAAATATAAACTAGCTAGACGGGTAGCAAAAGCAAAGCGATAAGCACTATCAATACCAGGAGCTGACAACAGAGCGCGGCGAATTTTGCCATCCTCGTCTAATAACACATCGGCAAAGCCCACTTGCTCCTGCGGTAACTGCCGCGGCGGTTTAACTATAGGATTATCAGGGGCAGGTAACACTGATTTCTCAATGCCAATTACTTGGGGTATATTTCGCCAAATTGCCTGTAATTCCTTTGTGCCTGGGGGAACAGGTAGATCGCGAAAAATATCTACCCCGATCGCCCTTGGTCGATAGGTTTGTAGCTGGGTAATTAAATCAGCTAACACCCGATCGGGGACAGGGTAACCTACATTTCTAATATCCGCTTCCGTGATACCAATGATGACAATTCTGTGATCGGGTGGTTCGGGGGGGCTATGGGCAAAACTCCAGTCCAAAATGTTTAACTCCCAACTCTGCCACAGTCCCATAAATTTGGTCACAATAACGATCGTGGTCACCGTTATCCCCGAACTAATGGGGATTAAATTTTCCCGCAGCCAATTTACAAATGAGGTTATCCCTTGCCTAAGCATTTGCCTTTTGCAGGAGAAAGAAACCCGCCGCTAAACCAACTATATTGGGCAACCAGGCTGCCAAAACAGGGGAAAGAATCTCCACTTGCCCTAGCGCTCCACAGACAAATAGTAGAACATAATAGCCAAAAATAATCATCACACTGATGCCAAATCCGATCGCTGTACTGGTTCTTTGGGGGCGCATACCTAGGGGAGAACCAACCAAAGCAAAGACCACACAAATAAAGGGCAGGGCGTACTTTTGTTGCAAACTAACTTCTAGTTTTTTTGCCTCTTTCCAGTTCCCTGATTGGCGGGTTAATTCGATAAACTTGCTCAGCTCTTTGATATTCATTTCTTCAGCACTGCGTTGTTCCTGGGCAAAATCTAAAGGGGCACGGGGTAAGCGCAAATCCTGTCGCTCAAAGCGCAAAATACTGTAGTAGGTGCCATCAGGCTTAATCAAATAGTTAGTGCCATTACGAAATTCCCATACCCCTTGGTCAGGTTTCCATTTTGCCGATTCCGCCGAGAGAATTTGCTGAATCTTCCCCTGGGAAAAGTCTAAAACTGTAATGCCATACATTAATTCCCCATCAAAACGGCGGGCATAAAAACTGCGCACTAACCCCTGTTCCCTTGTCCCATCGGGATTGCTGATCTCCCCGTACTGCTGATAAAAAATATCACGGTCACGGAACTGGAGATTGTTTTGTTTGAGGGCACGGCGTAACACATTTTTCGCTTGAAAATTAGCCGAGGGCACAATTACTTCGTGGAAGGCAAAAGTCAAGCCAGAGACTAACAAACTCAACACTAAAGCAGGCACAACTAAGCGATAAACGCCAATTCCACAACTCCTTAAAGCTGTAATTTCCCCATCAGAGGAGAAGCGCCCATAGGTCATCAAAGTTGCCAATAACATAGACATAGGAAAGGAATAAACCATAAACCCAGGCAACTGTAAAGCAAACACTTCTAAAGCAGTTAAAACACTCAAGCCTGCATTAGTAATTAAGCGAATTAACTCAAACAGAGAGCCGATCGCCAAAGCGATAGAAGTAAATGCCCCCACACCAAACAAAAAAGGACTGACCATCTCGCTAATCAAATAGCGGTCCATGATGGAGATGGGGGAAAAATTAACAGTAATCACCGATCGGTGTTTTGCTCTGGGAAGCGTTGCCATGCCCATGCTGGTACTGACAACCTATTCTAACTTTCCTTTATTCAATGCCGCTACTGCTGGGTGCAGGGAAGAGTAACCCCATGGCGCCCTGATAAATGTAGAACAAACCCCCAATTGTGAGAATTACACCCGCTACATGCAAAACCTTTTCACTATAGGGAATAAATTTACGTGCCTGTTTAGCCAACCCCACCCCTAAGCTAGCAAGAAAGATGACCAAGGTATAGCCCAAACCATAGCAGATCATGACCATAGCTCCTCCTAGGGGGGAACCCGTACCCCCCGCTGCCAGGACAGTGGCGACAGCAATACCTGCCCCACAGGGGGAAATCACTGTGGCAAAGGAAACCCCCACCCAAAAGGGATGCCCTAACCAGGCAAGGGCTGTTAAACGGGGAAGGTTGCCGAGCTTGAGGATGCCCAACTGCTTTAGTCCCGCCAGCAAAATGCCGACCCCGATCGCCAGATAAATTTGACTACGCCAAGCCAACAAAATAGCATTAGTGAGACCAGCAAGTGCCCCTAGGATAGCAAACAGGGAACAAGCACCTGCCACAAAAAATAAAGAATTAGAAAGGGCTTCCCGTCGGGACTGGGGTTCCAGTGTGCCAATGTAGGTGAGATAGACAGGTAACAAAGCCACAACACAGGGGGTAAGACTGACAATCACACCCCCTAAAAAAGCCAGGAAAGGTAAAACCCATACAGATTGACCGACCTCTCCTAGCCAATTTTGATAGGTAATGATCGTGGGTAGTAGAAGACTATGCCATACATCCGTCAGTTGTTGCCATAGAGGACGAATAGCAATTAGAAGACAGACCCCTATCCCGAAAGCGATAGGAATTTGCCACCTACTTTTTCGCCAATTCTGCCAGAGCCTCATCCAGTACCTTTGTGAATGTGTCAACCGTTGACCCCTGGGAGAACTGTTCTAGGACCTTACCCGATCGGGGATCAACTGCCAGAATCAGCCCCATTTGACCACCATGTTTGGCAAAAAAGTCTGTCAACTTGACTGTAGCTGCTACTTTCCGCGCCTCCTGCAGGCTGTTGCTATCAGTTATGTCAAAGGTAATGAAAGTAACTTTGCCTTTGTACTTGTCCTTGACCTCCTGGACGATCGGTTCCATCTTACGGCACATAGGACAGTTACGGGATTTAATTTGCACAATTGCTGGTTTGTCTTGGAATGCCGCTGGCAATGGATTACCAACTGATTCAATCTTGTTAGCCCTGTGGGCAGAGGCTACCAGAGCTGGCAAAGACAGAGCAACAAATGTGGGCAGTAAGTAGCGCATAAAACTCTATCTGAACTTTACCAAAACTATACCAGAATATGCTTGCGCAAGTCTCACACTTAACTACTATTCTTAAAAACTTACTATTACTATCACTTGGTTGTTATCAAGGAAACCCTGGTAAGCACTGCTAAAGGGGCAGAAGACAGGTAATTCCATCGGTCAATTCTTGAAAAGTTTGGAGGAGTGATATGAGATTTGTTCTGCTGTTCTGGAGCACCAAAGAGATACAGGAAACCTCCGTTTCTCATGGGGACCATCACAGAGAAAAAAAGGAATTTATCCTGAGCAAGTCTGCACCAGGTCAGGACCTTTGCAGTTAGCAGCACTTACTCGGCGACAAGCATGTGTACAAACCCTAGTTGTTGTCAGGTGTACTCAAACGCAGATGACGCATGATATTTTCTTTACGTTGGTTTTCTTTTTCTTTCCGCTGTTCATAGAAATTAGCACCGGTACTGCGGCGGATATGCTCTTGGATACGCTGCTTGCTTGCTTCACTCATGTCCTTACCTCCAATGCCAAGTAGATTATAGATTTAGGTTTGGTTGGTAGTGTCTGCCTCTGGTTTCAGATTGTCCCTGATCCAGTCGAAGGATTTTTGGGCAGCAAAGAAAGTAAAGCGCTCCACTTCAGGAGCTACTTGAGTTTCCCCATTGTCCACCATGGAGTTTAACACCTGAAAGAAGGACACCACTCTCACCTGGGGTTGCTTATTAGTCTTGTCATTGGCGTTCACTTGGGCAATTAGGCGATCGAGGTCTTCCCGTTCAAAAAAGAAGGGAATAAACACTTGTTCGCCCTGGGCAACGGTAAACAAATTAGGGGTTTGTTCGTCCGTCATTTCTACGGCGAAAAAGACAGGCACATTAGGGAGTTCTTCGCCATCCCCACCAAAGATTGCCGCTGCGGCTTGTAAGCTGGATTCCGAAGGAACTAGTTGGTAGATAATACCTTTGTCCTGGTTGGTGTGGACAAAATTGTACATATCCCGCATCGATCGGGCTAGAATTTGCGGCTCTAATTCCGCATTACTGCTTTGAATTTGTTTGAGGGTAGTTTCCGCGTCCTGGGGACTGAGAAAGAAGGGCAATACCCGATCGCTGTCCTTGTCACCATTTGTACCCACCAAAGGAATACCCTGGCTATCAGCAATGACAAAAATAGGAATAGTGGCTAAACGCTCCACCACCTGGGCTTCTGTGAGGGCAAAAGCAGGCAGGGCAAAACTGGTAAGGAGGAAAACCAGCACCAGCAGACGGACACAAAAGTTAACCACAAACTTACTCCTGAAGGGGGATGCCCCTAGTTTAGCAGATCAACGCTACTTCTTCCCCTGGGTCTCCAAGGCTTTTTGCACCGCACTGCTGGAAGGGACAAATTGGAAGGTAGCACTAGCGGGGTCAGGTTTGTTAGTGGGGGTGGTAATCATAGCGCTAATCACCCGATCGAGGGGCACCACCTCAATTCTGGGCTGGGGGGCTTGGGGATTGGCACGGCGATAGTCGTTGATGAAATTTTGTAAGTCCGAACGATCGAAGTAGAAGGGTGTAAATTTTCTTCCTCCCTCCTCAATCATGATCAAACTACCATTTTTATCGGCAGTAGCATAGAAGACAGGAATGCCCTCAAATTGGTTATCAGGTTTACCCTGTTCCCTGAGGACAGCACGGGTAGCCTCCAAACTGTTACGGGCAGGCACAATAACAAAATCGATATTGGTAGCTTTCTTTTGCCTTTGCAGTTCAAAAAACTGAGGCATAGCAGCAGCAACAATGCGCACCTGTCTTGCCAGTTGGGGGTTAACTTTTTGTAAGTCCTGGAAAGCCACTTGGGCATCATTGTAGCTGAGGTAAAAACGAACAAGTTGCACTTCCTTACCCTTGTTAGTCAAAGATAAAACCACTGGTTCATTTTGGGGGGTCATCAACACAAATAGAGGCACAGAACTGAGACGACTTATCGCCTGTTGTTCTGTCATTGCCAATGTGGGTGCAGCCATGCCTAGTAGTAAACTGCCCGTAACAGCAACAAATTGTCTAATCATGCTTACCTCTTTCTCAATCACGCCTACCTTAAGCAAAGAATATCAATACTTACAAATGTTCCCTAGTTTTTCAAGCCTGTGGCTGCTACCCCCCGCAGGATTTGTTGTTGTCCTAGCCAAAATAACACTAAAACAGGAAGAGTTGCTATGACAACAGCTGCCATCAGTAATGACCAGTCGGCGGTGTAGAGTTCCTGAAAGCCGGCTAATACCTGTTGCACTGTCTGTAAACTGGGTTTGGTGGTAAAAAGGAGGGGTTTGAATAGGTCATTCCACTCGCCAATAAAGGCAAAAAGACCAAGGGTCACAATAGCTGGTCTGGTCAAAGGGAAAATAATATACCAAAGGATTTGCCAGCGGTTGGCACCATCAAGCATGGCAGCTTCTTCCAAAGCAATAGGAATTGTTTCCATGTATTGCCGCAACCAAAAAATGCCAAACCCACTTGCTGCCGTGGGTAGAATTAGAGCAGCGTAGGTATTAATTAAATTACCCAGCCGTAGGATTAAAAAGATGGGTAGGGCTAGGAGCTGAAAGGGAATGACTAAGGTGGCAATTACAGCAAATAGTACGAAGTTCTTGCCGTAAAATTGTAGGCGGGAGAGGGCATAGGCAGCTAACAAAGATGTCAGCACTTGCAAAACAGTTGTGGCTACCGCCACGATCGTGGAGTTGACAAATGCCAAGATAAAATTTGCTTGGTTCCAGGCTTTGGTATAGTTGGCGATGGTTAAGCGAGAGGGCAACCAACTCACAGCGGGACGAAAATCAGGGGGAGCTAGGGAGGTAAGCAGGACAAATAGTAAAGGCAGCAAAAGAACAGCTACCCCCAGCCACAAAATAGTAGTTAACCACCAGTTTTTCATAACTAAAGGGGCGGTAATTTAGCCAGCAAATTAGAACGCAGCGGAACAGGGCGTTCCTGCCATGCCATCATACCATCGGGTTTGCGGTGATAAATTGCAGCACACTCAAGAATAGCCGCCACCGATTCTGTTTGCAAATTGCCAAATAAATAACTGTACTTGCCAGGAGACATAAACGCCACGGCACAAGACTGGCTGCAGGCACTCATACAGTTTACCGGTCTAATCACCAATTCCTGATCACTGTTGCTGTCCGTTAAAGCCCGCAACAACATTTCGCCGCCACTAATGCCAACTCTTTTGCCATTTTCCCAAGTACTAGCACAGGTGGTACAAACATAGACAATTGTGGTCATCCCAGTTCCTATTGCCGTGGGACTAAATTGTTAACTGATTGCTGCCCCGTCGCCATCTCCCTTGTACCAGATTTTTTAGGGGGAAGGGACATTCGCTTGCAGCTTATTGTTTTTGCTAGCAATGATTGTGCGCTCTCCATATTGCAACATCCGCTCGATCGCTGTTAAACGGTTATGCCAGGTGTTGACCCGGTAGGGGCGTTCCAGGGCTTCTAGGCGCAGCCATTGGGGTAAATCTTGACTGAGACTCCGCAGCGCTGTGATCGCAGCCTGGTAATTAGTACGAGTGGGGCTGGTTTGCAAGTTTACCAAAGCCGTCTTGAAAGCTTGAGTTTTGTTTTGCATTGCCTGTAGAGTCAATCCCCGTAGCCATAGGCGTTCCCCCGCCAAAAAGGGCTGCCATTCCTTTAACAGAAGTTCATAGCGAATCAGAGCTGCTTGGAAGGGATTGCGATGGGGCAGTATCCTCCCCTCAGGAGTAGAGCGGGTGGACTTCAACAGTTCTTCGTGTTTGGCATTCAAATATTCAGCCGCAAAGAGGGAAAAGCCCCCTGCCGGCAAATCCCGCACTGCCTGCAATTTATCCAGTAATTCTCCCTCGCTCACGTTTTTAAGCAATACCCCCGGCAGGAAGAGACCAGGGGAAGCACCCATACCAGTTAGGGCGGGCTGTACCTTCTCCTGCAAAAAGCGGCTAGTTTCCGGGGCATAGGTCATAGGCACCAACCAATCCACGTGCCCCTCTGCTACCCAAGTCTCCCAGTTCTGTTGAATGCGGTTTAACCGATCGATTTGCTTCCAGGGAAACACCGCTGCCGAAATCACTAGTCGCGGGCGCAGGGGGCGTAACTCTTTAGCAACCCTAGCAACAAATTGATTGATCTGCTCAGCGCGGTATTGTGTCCACAGCCACCACAGAGAACGATCGTTGGGTGTGATATTGACGGGGTCAACCCCAGTCAGTTGTTTGAAGCCCTCCCGAGAAGCCTGCCCATAACTAGCGCTGTGCCAACTACTCTGGCGGGGGTAGCGAATGTAATCCAAATGCAAGCCATCCACATCATAGCGGGTGATAATTTCCCGATAGAGCCTGAGTAAATATTCCTGCACCTGGGGATTAGCAGGGTCAAGGAAGGTTTTGTTTTCGGGGGGGAAGATACTCCCGCTGGCACTGGCATCCGCCCACTGGGGATACAGGCTTAACACTGGCCCAGGATAATCGCTATCCTTACCCACCAACAGGTTGTGGCGACGATTGCCTGCCGCAAATACCCAAACCCAGGCATGGATTTCCATCTTGCGCTCTTGGGCAAGCTTGACTGCTACGGCTAGGGGGTCCCAGCCCTTGGTGAGGGGATTCTGTTCAGGCGCTACACTACTAGGGTAAATAGGATAGCCAGCGTTTACAGTTTCAATAAACACTGTGTTCACACCAGCCGCTGCCATGCGATCGAAAATCCCCTTTAGCCCTTCTGCAGACTTAGCCGCCACGATCGTGCCCCGATCGAGCCAGATTGCCCGCACTTCCGGTAGAGAAGACAAGGCATCGGTAGGGTAAGCCCGCCACAAATTCTGCCGTAGTTGTTCCCATTGTGTCCTTACCTGTAGGTCTCTACCCTGGGCAATTAAACCGGGCATTTGCTTAAGGAAATTTTTAGCCTCCAGGAGTATGGCATTTTCCCCCTGAATGCCGCCCGCTAGCATTGCACTCTCTACTCTGCCAATTAAATCCTGTAATTCCTGCCGCATGGCAATTGCCTCTAGGGTATTGATAGGCATAGAAGTAATTACAGGGGGATCGCCCAAGGAATCACGATCGATGTCATCGGGAGTCTTGAGGGGCTGCGCCACCACACTCAATCCCCACACACCACTCAGTAGAAACAGCCAGAGGTATCTCAATGTCTTTATCTCAAAACCTCAGGTATTGTAGCGGAATTTGCACCCCGATCGGCAGATTTTCGCCAACAACTTCTGGCTATGGTCAAGGGCGTTTGTGTTAAGATGAGCACTAGACTAAATTTAACGCCCAGAGCATGACTACTGAACTGAGTCAACTAAAGGTAGCAAATGACTTACGCCAGCTGCAAAGTCAGAATGTTTCAGGCATCCTGCGCGTAAAACATGAAAAACCAGACTATCCCGACTGGGAACTTTATGTCTATCTGGGGCGCTTGACCTATGCTACGGGGGGCATGCATCGGGCGCGGCGGTGGATTCGCGCAGTACGTTTACACTGCGACATTAACAACTTAAGTAAGGAATGGTTTGCTACACTTAACGATTTGCAATCTCCCTGGGAAATAGATGTTTTGACGCGGGCAGTAATTGAAAACAAAATTACTTCTGACCAGGCAAAGCAAGTCATCCAGTCTTCTATCCGCGAGGTATTTCTAACAATAGTTGACCAAAAAATTGTGGAGACGAAGTGGGAGGAGAAAGAAGCGACGTTCCGCCCCCTAGTGGTTATCTCTGCTGAGCAAGTACTGCAAAATATTGCCACCGCCAAAGCCAAATGGCAGGAAGCAGGACTCTCCCACGTGCAAAATATGATTTCGGGATTTAGTTTTGAACTGGCTCCCGTGGTAGTGGATAACGATCGGTTTCACCAGGTGCTGACTACAGGTGCTTATCCCAACTTGGAGAAACTGGTAAACGGCAAAAACACGCTCTGGGACTTGTCCTTCCTGATGCAAAAATCCATGATTGCAGTTATGCGCTCCCTGTTGCCCTTAGTGTTAGATGGGATTGTGGAATTCCGAGAAGTACCAGATATTGCTCTGCCCTTTTTGAGCAGGGTCAGTGCCAAAGCTACCAAACGAGGAGTGATTGCCTGTATTGATGACAGCCCCCAAATTGGGCAGACGCTGGCGGCGATCCTGAACCCCCATGGTTACGAGACAATTGTCATCACTGATCCCCTCCAGGGCGTAAGCACACTCTTACAGAAGAAACCAGATTTAATTTTTCTTGACCTGGTCATGCCCAACACCAATGGTTATGAGTTATGTACGTTTCTGCGCAAAACCTCCCAGTTCCAGGAGGTACCGATCGTGATTTTGACGGGGCACGATGGGGTAGTTGACCGTGTGCGGGCGAAGTTAGCAGGTTCTACCGATTTTGTGAGTAAGCCCCCTGAAGAGGAAAAAGTGCTGCAAATTATCCAAAAATATATTAAGAAATGACAGAGGAGTTTTGGTATGGCGACAATTTTGGTGGTGGAAGATACCCTTACCCAGGCAGAACTGATAGCGGGGACTCTGCGCAATGCTGGCTACACAGTAGTTGTTGCCACCAGTAGTGAGGATGCCAAGGCCAAGTTAGCCCAACAAAAGCCCAATTTACTGATTCTGGATGTGGTGTTACCAGGGGAAAGCGGTTTTGGATTTTGTCGCGAACTCAAAGAGAACGAAGCGACTAAAGACATCCCCGTTGTTATGTGTTCTACCAAGAGTGGGGAGATGGACAAGTTTTGGGGCATGAAACAGGGGGCAGCTGCCTATCTCACGAAACCGATCGATACAGAAGAACTGCTGCGCACAGTCAAGTTGCTGATCAAGTAGTATGGCAGAGCAATTCCTGACCCTGCTGCTGCCTAGCCAGAGGGTAATGTTGCCTACACAACAGTTATTAGAAGTTATATCTCTCTCGGTTGACCGCCTATCTCCCATTCCTGCTACTCCACCCTACACGATGGGCGTTACCAATTGGCGAGGGGAGGTGTTGTGGGTATTAGACTTATCTGCCCTCCTGGGCTTGGAACCCCTCTATCAGCAGCCGACCCGCTTGCGTAGGTTTCCTGTGGTGATCAGTAGCTGCAGACAAAACCCGATCGGTCTGGCTGTCGTACAAGTGGGCAAGATGGTCAGGTGTGCTCCTCAGGAACTACGCTCTGATGCCCCAGAACTAGTCAAATTTGGGCAGGGAGCTTGGATTTCCCCCGATGGGCAGACAATTTTAGCCCTAAGTGCTGACAAACTGTTACCAATATCTGCCTAGTTGTGGCAGGATTTATCTTATTGCTTAGGAAAGGAATTGATGACAGCTAGAATTCAATTGGCACGGGGTATTGACGAAGACGTATTGGACGTAAGAATTACCAGGTCACGGGATGGGGCATTTAGTGTAGCCAAGTTCTATTTTCAAAAGCCCAAGTGTCTGGAAAATGGCGAGCAAAGCATCACAGGTCTGTATCTCATCGATGAGGAAGGGGAGCTAATTTCCCGCTCTGTCAATGCCAAATTCCTCAATGGGGAGGCAACCGCGATTGTGGCGGAATACAAGATGCGTGGGGAAGCAGAATTTCAAAGATTTCTGCGTTTCATGGAGCGCTTTGCCGCCGAAAATGGGATGGAGTTGACGCGCAATTCCTAATGAAACGGCGACAGTTTCTGTTTCTAGCCAGTGTAGCCTGTGGTGGAGTGGCTCTAGGGACAGGGGTAGCGCGGCGTTTCCAGACCCAAAAACCACCAGTTACCTCTCCTGGTTCTTCCTTGTCTGCTCCTCTTACAGCTCCCTCGCCTAACCCTGCTCCGCCTGGTATGTATGCCCCCCCTAGGGGTGACCTGCGCATTGCAGTGATCAGTGACCTCAACAGTCAGTATGGTTCCACCACCTATGAACCAGAGGTACTCAAGGCAGTGGAGTTGATTCCCTACTGGCAGCCTGATTTGGTGCTGTGCAGCGGGGACATGGTAGCGGGGCAATTCCCCAGTCTGACGGAAGCAGAGATTAAGGCGATGTGGGATGCCTTTGACCTGAATGTGGCGGCTCCCCTCCGTAAAGCTAAGTTGCCCTATGGCTTTACCTTGGGTAATCATGATGCCTCCAGTGCCCGCAGCTTGAGCGGTGGTTTTTTGTTTAAGACGGAACGAGACTTAGCAGCTGCTTACTGGCGCGACCCCAATCATCCCACGGGCTTGAATTTTATCGATCGGGGGGACTTTCCCTTCTATTACTCCTTTATGGTGAAGGAGGGATTTTTCCTCACCTGGGATGCTTCTGGCAATGTTATACCCCAAGAGCAGATTGACTGGGCGGAGCGGAGTTTAGCCAGTGAGGTGGCCCAAAAAGCCAAGGTGCGGATTGTGGTGGGACATTTACCCCTCTATGCTATTACCTACGGGCGGGAGTTTCCGGGGGAGTATCTCGATCGGGCGGAAGAGTTACGGGCACTGATGGAAAAATATCGAGTACACACCTACATCAGTGGACATGACCATGCCTACTATCCTGCTCACAAGGGCAAGTTGGAGTTACTGAACATGGGGATTCTGGGCAGCGGTGTGCGGCAGTTGCTCAATGGCAATACGCCCTTGTTTAAGGCGATGACAATCATTGATGTCAAAACTGACTCTGAGACTGTGACCTACACCACCTACAATATGCGTACTCTGCAGGTAGTACAGCTGTCGGAGTTGCCCCGCTTGATTGCTACCCCCACAGGGCAGATTTATCGCCTAGACATTAACGAATCTGACCTCACTCCGGAGGAACGGGCAATGAAGTTTATCCCCACTTACTAGTTATGTGGCGCTGGCTGGAGTTTCACTTTAGTACCCCTGAGTATGGCGGTGGTTTGCTATTCTGGCTTAGTGTTTTCTTTTTTGCCGCTGCTACCAACACTCTTTCGGGTTGGCTCTATGTCATCAGTGGTATTAGCATAGGTTTGCTGATTGCAGGGGCAACCTTGCCGCCCCGCTCCCTCGCCGATATTGTTATTACCCGCCCCAAGATAGAACCAGTCAGCGCGGGGGATTTTTTAGAGGGGGTATTGCTGGTGGAGAACCGGGGCAAGGTCAGTCGCAAGCTGATTCAAGTGTGGGATTTCCTCCCTGCCACTTTTACTGCTAGCCCTCAGACCACGATCGAGCTACTGCCTGCTAAGCAAACCTGGACATGGCGTTACAGCGTGCCCACGACTAAACGGGGGATTTATCAATTCGATCGGGTGGATATTATCACCGCTGCTCCTTTGGGTTTGTTTCGCAGTCGCAGAAAACGATCGGCACCCCAGCCTGTGGTAGTCTACCCGCTGATCTTGCCCCTCAGTTATTGCCCTATTCTCGATCGGTTAGGTGCAGAGACCAGTCCTCGCCCCCATACAACGGAGTTAAATTTCAACAATGCTACGGAAGGCTTGACGAAAAACCTACGCCCCTATCGCTGGGGCGATCCCATTCGACTGGTGCATTGGCGGACAAGTGCGCGCTATGGGGAATTGCGGGTAAGGGAATTGGAGGTGACCACAGGAGGACAAGAATTTGTCATTGCCCTAGATACCCGATCGGGTTGGTTAGACCATTGCTTTGAGCAGGCAGTAATTGCCGCTGCTTCTCTTTACAACTATGCAGTTAAGCATAACTTTACAGTCTCCTTTTGGTCAGTCCCTACAGGTGTGCTTAGGGATGCCGCGGAAGTCTATGAAGCCCTGGCGGGGATAGGAATTGATGACAGGGAAGGAGAGTTACCCCAGCTGCCCCTAGTGTGGTTGACCCATTCTCAAGTAGGCTTAGATGACTTGCCCCTTGGTAGCTGTTGGTTGTATTGGGGAGAAAAGGAACCGCGTACTAATTTGCCTGGCTTGTTTGCAGGGGTTGCTCGCCCTGATAGTGAATTAGCTGCTTGGTTGCAGTCCTATCCTAGTTAGGACAAAAAATTGCTTAAAAAGCTTTACTAAGCTGATTCCCGAATCAAAAATACGACATCAAACTCATATTCCCAGTTGAAGTGCTTGTAGCAAATAAACTTAGAAAATATATTTAGGATATCCTGCAACTTGAAATCATGAAAATGAAAAGGATTGTAGTGGGTAGTCTTTTTGGAGGGGTATGTTAGGATGACATGATTAATCAGGTTCCTATCACAGAAATTTGGTAGTACTAATGTTTCGGGGATATGCTCAATTGTTTCCACAGAAATTAACATATCTATAGGTCGATCGCTAGTCCAGGTATTCAAGTCACCTTGTACAAAACTAACCTTAGAGCTAGCATATTCCCGTTTAGCAAAATCAATAACTCCTGGATCAGAGTCAATCCCAATTACAGAATGTACATCAGGGTTCGTTGCTAACAGGTAACTACCATAACCACAACCACAAGCTGCATCGCACACTACACCCTTGGCAAATTGCCTGAGTAGAGCATACCGTTCTACATGGCGCCCAATACGAATCCGATTCTCAATTTCTAATAGCTCTGCTTTGGTCAAAAAGATGTGTTTATCAACTTTACTTGTCTTCCCCTCATCAGATCTGCTCATAGTTTTGCTCCCTCCTGTTTCTGTTTGCGCATTTCTATATCCATGGAAATTTCATCCCAGACCTTATTAAAAATGTTCTCCCAGTTATGTTCTCGGAGAACTTGCTCCCTTAAAAGCTGACTTCTTTTCAGCAACTCAGACTCAGGTAAGTTTAATGCCCACCTAATGATTTTGCGATTTTCATCGGGATCATGAGTTAAGTAGATAGCGTGATCACTGATGAATCCACTCTCAGGGGTTACCAAAGGAATTAATCCTCTAGCAACATTCTCCAAAATTGTAGTGGCTTGAGCATCCATCGTTGCTGTGTGTATGTAAAAGTCATAATTTTCTATAATCCACTGGTTAGTAAATGGATCGCTATTATCAATACACCCCAAGAAATTGAAAACAAATTCTTCCCCCTGTATATGAGTTTTGATCAAACCTTCATGAAGTTGCGGTACATTTCCAGCTACATGCAGAAGTACATCTAGCCCCATCAAACTGGCACAGGTAATATCAAAACCTTTGTATGTTCCTAGGTGGCTAATGTGTAGAATTCCTCTCTGTCCAATAGGGTTGAACATGCTTTTATAAGGAAAAATATTTTGCGCTGCTAATCCCATGTTAATGTGTACCAATTTGTGCTTAACCTGACATTGGATAGAACTATCTTCTAATTCTAGAGTCCGATCGTACCATATTCTGCCACATAGACCAAAAATTTTGCGTGCTGATAATAGTTGCGATTGCCAAAAAGGCATGCATTCAGTCCATTCAGGAGGAAAAACTGGAACCCAAGGCATGAAAATGTAAGTATTGGGATGACAGAGTAGATCAGTAGTTAGGGCATTGTCCTTTACCCAATTGCGAATAACTTTTCCACACGGATGTTTCTCAGGCTGATCAATAAATGTGGGGTGTCCCAGCAAAATATCATTTGGGTTCTCAGTTACTTTCCCAGCTAAGAAGTTTGTTAGATGAAAACCTGTTTTTCTACTTAGGTAAAACTCTGCCCATTTACATATCTCTGCATTTGAGTATTCGTAAACTTCATAACTGTGCTCTCGTAAGAGATAGGGGATAAGAAAGAAGTGAAGCATAGTAGTCAAGCAGAAGGTTAGCTTAGTGGCATAGTACCATAGGTTTAATCAAAATTTGAAGACCGATTTTTGGGAAATTGTAGGCTGAACTCTATTTGATAGGGTTCACGTTAATGCCTGCGCCGTAGCCAGACTTTGCTATAATCTCCATCACTATCGGAATCAGGGTTGATGCCTGTGAACAAGCGGGTAGTTTATCGCGAATTTGGCAAAGAGCCAGAACCTGAACCAAAAACCACCCCATTACCGATTGCCCAACAAAAAGTGAGGGTGCAAATTTCCCGCAAAGGGAGAGGGGGCAAGACAGTGACTGTAATTTCGGGTGTGCAGGGAACCGAGGATACCTACAAAGAACTACTCAAAAAACTAAAGACTCTCTGCGGGGCAGGCGGGACAGTCAAAGCGGACACGATCGAAGTTCAAGGGGAACATGCAGATAAAATAGTCACTGCCCTGGTGGAATGGGGTTATAAACAGTGTAAGAGAGGGTAGGATGACTGCTCAGATTATAGATGGCAAAGCAATTGCCCAGGCTTTCCAGGAAAAAATTGCCCAGCGTATCCAACAACTAGCACCAGAATATGGTCGTCCACCGGGATTAGCAGTGATTATGGTGGGGAACAACCCCGCTAGTGCTACCTATGTCGCCAACAAGGAAAAAGCCTGCCAGCGCGTCGGGATAGCTTCCTTCGGCAAACATCTCCCCGCAAATACCACCCAATCGGAGTTACGGGCGCTAATTGAAGAGTTAAACAGTAACCCTCTCGTAGATGGTATTTTGTTGCAGCTACCTGTGCCACCTCATCTCGATAGTAGTGCAATAATCAACACAATCCTGCCCCAGAAGGATGCAGATGGTCTCCATCCTGTTAACCTAGGCAAACTAGTGAGAGGGGAACCAGGGCTAAGAAGTTGTACTCCCGCAGGAGTAATGGAGCTATTAAAAACTCTACCGCTCCCCCTGGCTGGCAAACGGGCAGTAGTAGTGGGGCGAAGTATTTTGGTGGGCAAACCCCTAGCCCTTATGCTCCTAGAAGCTAACGCCACTGTCACGATCGTCCATTCCCGTACTCCCAACCCCCAGGAAATTACCCAGACAGCAGATATTTTGGTCGTAGCTGCAGGTAAACCCAATTTAATTAGGGGCGACATGGTCAAGGCAGGGGCAGTGGTAATCGACGTGGGGATTAATCGAGTGGGGGATAAACTAGTGGGAGATGTGGACTTTGGCGAAGTTTCCCAGGTGGCTAGCTACATTACCCCTGTGCCTGGCGGAGTTGGTCCTATGACCGTTACGCTTTTGTTGCAAAATACATTATGGAGCTACTGCCAACGGTATGGCACTTACCTTTGACCTCAAAAGTTACCTCGATCGGTATCGCCAGCAGGTAGAAACTGCCCTGGATACATATTTACCGATGGGCTATCCCCCCAAAATCTATGAAGCGATGCGCTATTCCCTCCTAGCAGGGGGAAAACGGTTGCGACCCATTTTAGTCTTAGCTAGTTGTGAACTCTGTGGTGGTACACCAGATTGGGCAATGCCGACGGCGGTGGCGGTGGAGATGATCCACACCATGTCTTTAATTCACGACGACCTGCCGGCAATGGACAATGACGACTATCGGCGGGGTAAACCCACTAACCACAAAGTCTTTGGGGAAGACATAGCGATCTTGGCGGGGGATGGACTCCTTGCCTATGCTTTTCAAGTCATTGCTGATCGCACCCCCCTGGAAGTACCCAGAGATAGAGTGGTGCGCGTGATTGGGCTGCTTGCCCGATCGGTTTCTGCGGCAGGCTTGGTGGGTGGTCAAGTGGTAGATTTAGAGATGGAAGGCAATCCCCATGCCACAGAAGAAATGCTGGATTACATTCACAAACACAAGACAGCAGCCCTGTTGGAAGCGGCAGTAGTAGGGGGAGCGATCGTCGCAGGGGCAAGTGACCAGCAGATAGAACTGTTGCGGCAATACTCCCAGAACATTGGCTTAGCCTTTCAGATCATTGATGACATTTTAGACATCACTTCTACCCCTGAAGAATTGGGCAAAAGCGTAGGCAAGGATGAGAAAGCGCAAAAACTGACCTATCCCAAGCTATGGGGCATTGCAACCTCCCAACAGAAAGCCCAGGCACTAATTCAAGAAGCCAAACAACTACTGGCAACCTTTGGCGATCGGGCAATACCCCTGCAGTCACTGGCAGACTACATTGTGGAGCGCACTAACTAGCATAGTATGGAACATCTCCTTGATAACCGTGTGTTATTGATTGCCCTGAGTGCTAGTCTGGTAGCACAGCTGATTAAAGTAATCATTGAGAGTATTCGCCATCGCTGCTTGAAATTGCAGGTGTTTTTTGAAACAGGGGGGATGCCTAGTTCCCATTCCGCGTTAGTATCAGCTTTGGCAACAGGGATTGGTCTTACCCAGGGTTGGGACAGTGGGCTATTTGCTATTGCCTGTGTCTTTGCTGTCATTGTGATGTATGATGCTACAGGGATTCGGCGGGCAGCAGGTCAACAAGCGCAACTGCTTAACCAAATTGTGGTGGAATTGTACGAGGATTCTCCCCCTGACCCCCTCAAGGAACTCTTAGGACACACACCTGTGCAAGTGGTAGTAGGGGCGATTGTGGGAATTGTTTTGATGTGGTGGTTACTCTAATTTGTTCACCCCCAAAACTGCAAAATAGTGACAAACGCCAAATTCCAGGGCTGTTTTTCGCTTATGCTACTTTTCCCCTAGAGCCTTTAACAACTTTGTGGCTGAGTTCTTTGACAACTATTTGAGTTAGGTAAGCTCCTAGTTGATTGCATTTCTCACCTTGCTGCTTAAACCCCTGTCAAAATCTTTCAGGTAATAGGAGCTATTGCAACTGCAGCAGTGCTCTTTGTACACTTTCCACCACCTCTGCCCAGCTTTTGTATTCTTGCTGCCAAAACAGACGCATGGAAGGATACCAGGGACTCGTTTCCTGTAAACGCAACCACTGCCAATCAGGGACAAAGCAAAGCATCCCCCACGCGGGTTTACCTATTGCTCCTGCCAAATGCAGCACAGAACTATCAACACTGATAATCAAATCTAACTTAGTCATTGCCCAAGCTAGGTCTAAATAGTCTTTCAGGTAGGGTTCTAGGTCTATCACTTGTACAGTATTTGGTAATTGTTGTAAATCTCTTGCCCGATCGCCCTTTTGTAAACTGAAAAAAGTCACTCCAGACATGGCTAAAATTGGTAACAGATCAATAATTGGACAGGATCGCAGATCGTTATTACTAGCCCAAGCAAAACCAACGTTAAATTTACCTAAATGCTCCTGCATGAATTCGTCAATTTGCGGTCTGAAAACAGGTGTGATATAGGGAATAGCAGCAGGGATGTTGTCAAGAGTAGTTTTTAAGACCTGTGGCACACTTAACAATGGAATATAGGTATCAAACGAGGACAGGAGAATCTCTCCCGCTAACAGCAGTTCATCAATCCCTTCTACCAATTTGAATAATCCGTACAGCTGTTTGGGACACAAAACTAGCAGGCGCTTACACAAGCGTTTAACGATTGGAGCGTAACGAATAAACTGAATTGCCTCCTCTGTGCCTTGCTCTGTGTAGAGCAGAATTGTTTTGTCACTGATGTCTTCCCCCTGCCAGCGGGGTTTGGGGACATTTAGAGGGGTAAATCCGGGAGTTCGCCATCGCCATTCATATTCTTCCCACCCTCGCATGAAGTCACCCTTTCGTAACAGTTCTATGCCTAGATGCCAATGGGCGGTCGCTTGATCGGGTTGTATACTAACCGCCTTCTCGTAAAATGCAATTGCCCTATCCCACTCCCGATAACGAGCACAAATTCTCCCCAGGGAATTCCAAGCATCAGCGTGATCAGGCTGTATTTTGACAATTTCCTCAAATATAGGGAAAGCCTCTTGGGGTCTATCTAGGTCTAGGAGAGTAGTTGCCATGTTATACTTCGCTTGTAAAAAGTCAGGGTCTAGTTCGAGGCAGCGCTGATAATACTGCAAAGCTGAATCTAAATCCCCCTGGTTATACAAATCATTCCCCCACTGCAACATAACGTCAGGGTTTTCCCTGGACAGACGCTGGAGTTTTTCTGCCAAATACTGTAAACGATGCTGGCAATCAAGCCCCGCCTGCTCAGCCGGCGAGATAGACAAGTCCACAGTGCTTGGGGCATTCTGCAACTGCTGTAACTGCCGATCGAAGGAATTGCCTGGATAGCGCATATACTCCACCGTCTCCTCTGCAGAGGAAACGATCGCACAAAAATTAGCCAAACAATTGGTATACACCCCATCTGCCTTATCCAACTCATCTTCAGGAAACCCCTCTATAAAATCATGGGCTTCCTTTCTGACACACAAATTCAGACAAATAACCCTTTCCATTTGTGCTTTCCAGTAGGGATGTAGAGGATCAGCAGTGTGTACGCCCATCTGCACCGCCGCTGGCAAATTAAAAGGCAGCCTAAACTTGGCACTTGTATTCACTGGACGACTCATTAACTGCAAAGCAGAGTAGCAAAGCAGAGTAAATATGTTGCGGATAGTAGAGGTCATCATCATTACAGAAAAATAACACCTTGCCTGTGGCTGCCCTTGCCCCTGTATTGCGTGCTGCTGGTCGCCCCCGCTTCCGGTCATGTTCTATCAAACGATAGAAAGATTTACCCCGGACAAACTGTTGGACTATCTCCCAGGTATTATCTGTAGAGCCGTCATTCACTAGTATTACCTCATATTTACAGTGGTGTTCTGGTTTCTCCTGTGCTAAGTAGTAATCAATGCTAGCCTCTATACTCTTGAGTGTCCTTTCTAGAACCCCCTTGCCTCTCCTGTTAGTGTTGTACACAGGTATGATGACAGAAAAGGAGTCAATCACTCGTTCTGGGGGCGTGGACAGTTCAGTCTGTACAAATTGACAAACAGCCTCATCAGGTAAAAAGAAAGAGTTAGTCAAGTGAACGTCGTTAGTCTCCAGCACCTCAGGATAACGATGGGGTAAAACAGAGATGGCAAAAATTTCCTGCACTCCCTCTATAAATCGTAAAAATCCCAATGTTTCTCCTGTAACAATATTGACAATCCATATACCACAAATTCGCTCTGTCAATCTCTGGGTAAGGGGAATACCGCTAAACACAGCAGTTTCCCGCACTTGCGAAAGACCAATGAAAGCTAGATTACCCCAAAAATCTATCCCCCTGGTAAAAACTGGCAGTTCTGCCACTGTGGTTAGTGCTCCCGTTCGTAAGTCAACGGTGGCAACACTACCTTTACCTGACTCCAACACCCATAACCTATCTCTGTACCATCTAGGGGAATGGGGCATAGACAACCCCCGACAGATAAACTCATTGGTTGCTATATCCATCAATATCCCACCCCTAGCTCTATTTGCGCGCCAGCCGTTAGGTGTATCTGTCTCCCCTAAAGCTGTAACATAGCGGGGTTTGCCCTCCCTCACCCCCAAGCCATTCAAATGACACCGATCGGTTAAATCGTAACCCGAAATAAACGGTGGCCGCCACTGGGGTACAAAACTGTGGACGCGATCGATCGTGCAAAGACAGGAAAGCTTAGTATTGATAAACCAAATTTCATCATCTGCATAAGCCATTTCATGGATGTCAATATCTCCCGTAATATGGGATTGACGGAGAAGATAACAGGCATCGTGTTTGTAGGGAGGGATCAATTTAGCAGTGACAGCTGGCAAATTGCGGAATTCCAAAATCTGATAACTGGAACCGAGGGCAATTTTTTCACCATCCGCTGCCAGTCCCATAGGCTTGTCGAACTTACGGAAGTGGGTATTGAGTTTATCTCCATCCGCCCTCACTATGATTAAAAAACCTGCTTGGTAGGTGGACACTGCTAAACTGATGCCCAAACTTTGTAGAATGTGGGGGAAGTTAGTAGTAAAGACAGTGCGCAGAAAAATTGGGTCTAGGAACAGGTTCCATATTACCAAGTCCTTGGCCAGTCCCCCCATAATCTCCCAGGAGCGAAGATAATCTACTTAATAATATTCTAGTAGAAACTTCAAGGAAATAATAACTGGGAAATCATTACCATGTTAAATAAAAGGCATAGTAGCAGACTAGCGGTGCCCACTGTGTGAATTTGTATCAGGACATACACAAACGAGGCAGGGAAAAGTTTTGCTATAAAGATAGCCCTTGGGTATACCACAGGGAACACCAGTTAACAAAGGAGCATGGGTAAAGGACGGATTAACGCCGGTAAAGTGCTTATGCCAAATTCTGTCTAACACTTGTCAAATGGAATGCCACTAGTTAGACGACCTTGTAAGCCCTTTGGAATGGGAGGTATAGATGCTGTGCAATTTTGGCGGGAAGAATTAAAATTCGGTAAGCTTATCACTAAAAATATATGGGTTGTTCTGATGGTTTATCTACTGTTATAGTTGATGGGAGGAGATGTAAATGGGTGAACTGTGCTGGTTTGGTCATGGCAAAGATGATCTACACCATAATATTTTGTTAAGTTCTATTTGACATTTTTCTGTCGCAGGCGATCACGGGAGCTACACCATCGGTCTGTACCTAGTCTCTAGAGATGGAATCACCATTTAGCCTAGCACAGGGGCAAGGCGGTCAAGGGCAGCGGGGTCTAGGTATTTTTGACGGATAACAGCGGGGGAATTGCCGACCCAGTAGGCAACAACATCGGAGGAAACACCAGCCGCAATTTGCAGACTGATAAAGGTGTCACGGCAGTTGTAGGGGGTCATGCGGATGCCATTTTTGTAATCCAAGCCTAAACTAGCTAATACCCCCCGCCACGCTCCTACGTTGAAGTTCCTGATGTTGATTGGTTTGCCCCTTTTGCTGGGAAAGACGAGGGGATTAGTAGAACGATCGAGGGACTGCAGTAGTTCTTGCAATGCTTGATTACAGGGAAACTTGCGTACAACACCGGTTTTAGTGGATTGGCGTTCTATTAGCTTACTGCCTGCTATAACAATGCTGGCAGCAAACTGGACAAAACTGCAATCTAAGGCAACAGCAGACCATTTCAGTCCCACTGCTTCACAGGGACGACAGCCAGTCCAAAACAAAAATTTCACCAGGGGGGCATAGTGGCTGTAGGTGGAATGATTGACAAAGGCAGCAATAATCTGATCTCTTTCTTCCCGTGTAAAGGCAACAGGAGCAGTAGGTTTATTGGTTTTGATTTCTCTGTACATACCCGCAAAGGGATTCCGATCGAGCAATCCATGTTTTATACCCCACTGACAACACTTAGACAGGTACATCAGCGCATCCTGGGCTTGCCCTTTGGTCGTAATTTGTAGTAGCTCTCCCCGCAGGCTAACAGGGTCTTGCAGTCCTTCTGTAGAACATTTGGCTAGATAGCGTGTGACTGCCTCATAGCTGTTAACGATCGTGGTGGGGGAGAGAATTTGCTTTTGGTAGTCGACAAATCGCTGCCACAGTTCTGCTAAACGGACGGTCTGACCCTCTGGGCGTTCGTTAGTTATGTATAAAGACTTATTTTCTGGGCGAAATAGCCCTAGTTCAATGTCCTGACGAATTTTCAAGGCTTTTTGATGGGCAATGAGGCGGTTATGGGGTGTATCGGGCAGGCGTAGGCTCCAAAAAAACCTCTGTTTATGGAAACTAAAAACTAGACGTAGATTGCCCCGATCGTCACAGACAGCAACTTCCCCTTTGCGGTGGCGTTTTTGTTTTTTGCGTTTCATGTTATTACTTTGTTTTTTGTCCAATAGGTTTCCCTGTATCCCCCGAAAGCCTAGTAGTGTATTTTAACCACGCTTGGCAACAATCATCACAGGCATACCTTTCTGTATATTTTGGCAGAACAGTCGGTAGGCAGGGGCAGAAGACAAACAAATGACATCGTGCTACACCTTGGGAAAATGCTGTTAGTGCTCTCCTATCCTGTTCATAGCTCTGTTAAAATCAACCGATGCTAAGGTATAGAGATTAGCAAATTAGAACAGTTATTTCCCAGTTATTGGCAGCAGAAGCAACCGCTATACTGGAAGAGTAGTTAGCCAAACAATTACCTTGAACCAAAAGCGTCCTGTTTTTCCCTTTAGTGCCATCATCGGGCAGGAGGAGATGAAACTTGCCCTGATCCTCAATGTCATTGACCCCAAAATTGGCGGTGTGATGATCATGGGCGATCGGGGTACGGGTAAATCTACAACCATCCGTGCCTTAGCGGACTTGCTCCCCGAAATTGAAGTTGTGGCTGATGACCCCTTTAATAGTCACCCGACTGACAGTGAGCTGCAGAGTGAGTTTGTGCGGGAGCGCCTAGCGCGGGGAGAAGTATTACCGATTGTGCGCAAAAAAGTAGCCATGGTGGATTTGCCCCTGGGAGCAACAGAAGATAGAGTATGCGGCACGATCGATATTGAGCGGGCGTTAAGTGAGGGAGTAAAAGCCTTTGAGCCTGGTCTGTTAGCAAAAGCAAATCGGGGCATTTTATACATCGATGAAGTGAATTTGTTAGATGACCACTTAGTAGATGTGCTGTTGGATGCAGCGGCTTCTGGCTGGAATACCGTAGAAAGGGAAGGGATTTCCATTCGTCATCCGGCTAGATTTGTGCTAGTGGGGTCAGGTAATCCCGAGGAGGGAGAATTGCGCCCCCAATTACTCGATCGCTTTGGTATGCACGCCCAGATTAGGACAGTCAAAGACCCTGAACTACGGGTGAAAATTGTTGAACAACGCACCCAGTTTGACCAGAATCCCTATGCCTTTCTGAGTGCCTATGCCAGTGCGCAGGCAGAATTAGAGCACAGAATTACGGCAGCTCAACAACTGTTACCCCAGGTCACAGTGCCCCAGGAGTTAAAACTGAAGATTTCCCAAGTCTGTGCCCAACTGGACGTGGATGGACTGCGGGGGGATATTGTCACTAACCGTGCTGCTAAAGCTCTCTGTGCCTATGAAGGCAGAACAACTGTGACAGTGGGGGATATAGAAAAAGTAATAGTTCTCTGTCTGCGCCACCGCCTCCGCAAAGACCCCCTAGCTTCTATTGACTCAGGGGATAGGGTGCAAAAGGTATTCCAGGAAGTGTTTGCCCAAGTAGCGTGATCACCTTGGTGACAGGACCAACCCGATCGGGTAAGAGTGAATGGGCAGAAAAATTAGCCCTCTCCTCTTCTCTGCCGGTTATCTATATCGCTACTGCTCAAAACTACCCCGATGACCCCGAATGGCAGGACAGAATTGCCCGACACCGCTATCGCCGCCCCCCTCACTGGCAAGTGCTGGAAATACCCATTGATTTGCCCACCGTGCTCCCCTCTCTCCCCTCCCCTGCCTTTGTCCTCATTGATTCCCTGGGTACTTGGGTCACTAACCTCCTCTCCTCTCCCCAATGGGAGCAATACTGCCAAGATTTCCTTACCGCTTTGCAACTGTCCCCAGCCGAGATCGTTATCGTAGCAGAGGAAGTGGGTTGGGGCTTGGTATCTCCCTATCCCCTCGGCAGATTATTCTGTGACCGCCTGGGAGTTCTGGTGCGGGAAGTTAGTAAAATCGCCGATCGGGTTGTATTGGTAGTAGCGGGGTACGCCCTCGATCTCTCCCAAATAGGGGAACCCTTGTCCTAAAGTGGCTGCAAACAACTCAGACCTACTGAGCTACAATATAAGGCTAATATCCTAGGGGAATTTTGATGGTAGGAGTCAGACCAGAGATTCGACAATTGCAGTCAAGTCTGATTCGCTGGCGTAGGCACTTCCACCGTTTCCCGGAATTGGGCTTTAAGGAGAAGCAAACTAGTGCCTTTATTCAATCCCACCTGCGGGAGTGGGGCATCCCCTATGAAGTACTACTGGATACAGGGGTGGTAGCGACAATTTCTGATGGGTCAGGGGGCAAGGTATTGGCAATCAGGGCAGATATGGATGCTCTGCCTATCCAGGAGCTAAACATGGTGGAATACCGCTCCCAAATCGACGGACTGATGCATGCTTGCGGCCATGATGGGCATACAGCGATCGCTCTGGGTACAGCCTATTACCTCTGGCAACACCGTCAGGAACTCAAGGGCACAGTAAAAGTGATTTTTCAGCCCGCCGAGGAGGGACCAGGGGGGGCAAAACCTATGATTACGGCGGGAGTTTTGGCGAATCCCAAGGTAGATGGCATTCTGGGGTTGCATATCTGGAACAATCTCCCCTTAGGCACGATCGGGCTGAAACAGGGGGCACTAATGGCAGCGGTGGACATCTTCCATTGCACTATTACCGGCAAGGGAGGGCACGGAGCGATCCCCCAACAAACGATCGATGCGGTAGTAGTAGCTGCCCAAGTAGTAAGTGCTCTGCAAACCATTGTCAGCCGCAATATTGATCCCCTGGATAGCGCTGTGGTCACGATCGGCAAGTTACAGGCTGGGACAGCTCCCAATGTCATTGCCCAAGAGGCCCACCTCAGCGGCACAGTGCGTTACTTTTCCCCTAGGGTGGGAGATGTAATCTATCAGAGGATTGAGCAGATTCTACAAGGTATTTGTGCTAGCTACGGTGCCAGTTATACTCTGGACTACCAGAAGTGTTATCCCCCTGTCGTCAATCACCCCGCAATGACAGAATTAGTGCGATCGGTAGTACAAGAGACGATCGATTTAGAAGTGGTACCCAACTGTGCAACATTAGCAGCAGAGGATATGTCCTTTTTCCTACAAGAAGTACCTGGGTGTTTCTTCTTCTTGGGTAGCGCTAACCCCGCCAAAGGTTTACATTACCCCCACCATCACCCCCGCTTTGACTTTGATGAAACTGTACTGGGGACAGGGGTAGAAATTTTTGTCCGTTGCGCGGAACGTTTCCTTGGTTATGCCCCAGCAAATTAGTCTGTTTGACTTTGGCGAACCCGATCCCTCTCCCCCCACTCCTCCTGGTACTTTTGCCAGCCTAGATGAACTGGTGGTGGTGGCAAGTCAGTGTCAAAAATGTCCCCTAGGAGCGACCAGGACTAACATCGTAGTAGAACGGGGTAGTAGAAATGCCCCCATTATGATTATCGGGGAAGGTCCAGGACAGCATGAAGACGAGCAGGGACTACCCTTTGTGGGAAAAGCGGGGCAGTTACTGGATAAAATCTTGGCTTCTGTCAATCTTGACCCCGATCGGGATGTCTACATTTGCAACGTGGTGAAATGTCGTCCCCCTGGCAACCGTGTACCCACAGATGAGGAAATCGAGAGTTGCAAACCCTACCTCCTGGAGCAAATTCGCCTAGTCAACCCCAAGATTATTCTACTGACGGGGGCAACAGCTGTACGGGCAATTACGGGCGACAAACAGGGGATTACCAAAATTCGGGGGCAGTGGAGTCAATGGGAAGGTCGCTGGGTGATGCCTATTTTCCATCCCGCTTACCTCCTCCGCAACCCCAGCCGTGAACAGGGTAGCCCCAAGTGGTTGATGTGGCAAGACATCCAAGCAGTCAAGCGTAAACTGCAAGAACTCATGCTATCCTAGAAAAGTTGCTTTGATAAATTAGCTGTGCCCAAACTCAAGACCCGCCGATCGGCTGCCAAGCGCTTTCGGGTGACCGGCACGGGCAAGATAGTCCGCCGTCGGGCTTGCAAAAATCACCTCCTACAGCACAAAACCAGTACGCGCAAGAATCGGCTCTCCCACCCAGCCCTCCTCCATGAAACCGACACCGATCGGGTACACGGGATGTTGCCCTACGTCAAACGTCCCCAGCGGAACACTGTAAAAACTACTACCGTAGAAAATAGCCATGACCAGAGTTAAGCGAGGAAATGTCGCCCGTAAACGGCGCAACAAAATCTTGAAACTGGCTAAGGGATTTAGGGGTTCCCATTCCACCCTTTTCCGTACTGCCAACCAGCAGGTAATGAAAGCCCTGCGCAACGCCTACCGCGATCGGCGCAAGAAAAAACGGGACTTTCGGGGGCTGTGGATTGTCCGCATTAATGCCGCTGCCCGTAGCCGGGGGCTGACCTATAGCCAGCTAGCAGACAAACTGCGCAAAGCTAATATTCAGCTCAATCGCAAAATGCTTGCCCAAATCGCCGTCAAAGACCCCCAAACCTTCGACTACATCATCCAAGTTGCTACCCAAGGTTAGAGGACGCGCAAAACAGCTCCCACAGTCTGCAAGGTAGGCAGTTCCTTAATTTCCCGAATTGCCTGCCAAAAATCTGCTTCCCGCACTGTGTGGGTGATGACTACTACTTGGGCGTATTTCCCCAGTCGGTTCTGCTGGAAAATCGTCTCCAGACTGACGCTATAGCGACCAAAAATTGTCCCCAGTTCTCCAATCACACCCGGCTGGTCGAGGGTAGTAAAACGAGCATAGAATTGATTCTCCCTGGGGGGGACAATCTGCGCCTTGCTGGTAGGCATGTAGGATAACAGCGGGTGGGGAGGATGGGACAACAAAGCACAGACATTAATTAGATCGGCAACTACCGCACTAGCAGTAGCCCCCTGCCCCGCCCCTGGACCAGCAAACACAATCTCCCCGATCGGGTCACCTTTAATGGCAATAGCATTAGTTACGCCGTTGATGGTAGCCAGGGGATGCTCTTGGGGAACCAGCATAGGATAAACGCCAATTTCTAAACCCCCTGTCACCAGCTGGGCACGGGCAATTAGTTTAATGACATACCCCAATCGAGCAGCAGAAGCAATCTCCAAACTAGACACATGGCGGATACCTTCACGGCTAACCTCACTGAGGGGAATCCGTTGACCAAAAGCAAGACTGGCAAGAATAGCGATCTTATCGGCGGCATCAAAGCCATCAATATCAGCGGTGGGGTCAGCTTCGGCATAGCCCAGTCTCTGCGCGTCCGCCAAAATCTCCGCTAGATCGCCCCCCTCCTGGTGCATGCGGGTCAGGATATAGTTAGTCGTGCCGTTAACAATACCTTGGATACTGGTTAGGCGGTTAGCTCCCAGAAACTGCTTGAGCACATTGACGATGGGAATACCTCCCCCCACCGAAGCTTCCAGCATGACATAGACTTGGTGGCGTTTGGCTAACTCAAAAATCTCCTCCCCATGGCGAGCAAGCAAGGCTTTGTTAGCAGTTACTACGTGTTTATTGTTGCTAATTGCCTGTAATACTAAGTCTCGGGCTGGCTCAATTCCCCCCATCACCTCCACCACAATTTGAATTGACGGATCGTTAACAATACTTTCCAAGTCAGCAGTAAATAAACTAGGACTGAGGGTGACCGATCGGGGCTTAGAGGTATCCCGCACACCAATTTTGACAATTTCCACTTCCTGTAACAGTGGATGCCGCCCTGCGGGGTCAGTGAGCACCTGCACAACCCCTGTACCCACCGTCCCCATGCCTAGTAAGCCAATTTTGATCGTCATGGTGGATTTGACAACAGTTCTATGATGATAACTTAAGAGTAGTACCTAGGGTATATTGATAGAGAAAAATTCCATAGGTTAAGTAATGCGTAGGTTAAAACAACTAGGGGAAAACTTAAACGCCTACACTGTTTCCTTTGCGGTAGAGTTACTGGAGGACATTCGACAGTCTTACTATCAGTATGTACATCCCCTTCTATCTGACCAGCCGCAATTGTTGCAACCCAAAGAACTACAAGAAAAAGACTTAGGAGAATATCATCTCGTTAATTATCCTGGTACTACTCTGCTATGGGTGTCCAGTAACACTGCCAAAACCTATAATCTTTACCGTCAGTTCCTAGATAAGTTAGACATCATTGATGACATTAAACTTCTCGTTGATTACAGAGAGAAAATTGTCATGTATTGCGGATTTCTCGTGGTCAGCAATGTTATCAGGCAGCCCAAATGGCACTATGACTATCGCCAAGGCGCAAATGCCTATACTTTAATTACTCCCTTGCTAGCACTATCAACAAACCATGGCAACCTATGCTATAGAGATGACCGACACAAAACCAACATCTATCGTTACAAATTAGGGGAAGCAATTATTTTTGGGGAAGGATTTTTGCACTCCACTGAACCTTATCCCCCCTGCTCAGATATACGTGTTTTGGTCAGCTTAACTTGCGGTACTGATAAGCTAGGCTATTGGCATATCACTTCCCGCACCATTGCTACTCAATCCCGTTATTTTGTCCTGCCCTGTGGCTGTGTAGTGGGTACTTGCAACTGTTATGAGCTATTTCAATTACGCCTTGTTCGCTTCCACATCTGGCTATTTCTGCGCTACTTAGCCCCCTTAGGTGATAACGTACTGCTCTATATTGGTCTCACTATCAAAAACAAAGATTGAGATTATTTATGGCAACCCTCCAGATTCAGGTCGCAGCCAAAATTAACCCTATTCTCCAAATCGTATCAGAAAGAGCCGATGGCTATCACGAACTCAGTCTAGTGTTTCAAAGCATAGGTATTTGGGATACCATCCATCTGACATCTAGTGTAGAAACCCAATTGATCTGTAACCACCCAGAATTACCTACCGATCGCTCTAACCTTGCCCTTAAAGCTGCCCACTTGTTACAGGCAAAATTCCCTGACTGGGGCGGAGTCACCATCGAATTGCACAAAGAAATCCCGATCGGGGCAGGACTAGCTGGGGGGTCAGCAGATGCGGCAGGGGTATTAGTGGGGTTGAATAACCTATGGGGCTTGGGGTTAAGTACACCACAGTTGCAAGAATTGGCGCTGGAGTTAGGTTCTGATGTGCCCTTCTGTGTGCGGGGGGGGACAGCCTGGGGTAGGGGCAGAGGCGAAATTCTCACACCCTTACCCAGTCCCAATTGGTGGGTTTTGGTCTGTAAACACAGAGACTTAAGCATTTCCACAGCCTGGGCTTATCAAAGTTACAAAGCAGGGCGCTTCATCGAAAAGCCTAAGACAATCCCGATCGAGTCTCTCCTCTACAGTTGGCAAACCGACCCCCGCCTGCTGACCAACGACCTAGAACAGGCAGTTTTACCCCACTATCCCCAAATTAGGGAGCTAAAAAATGCTTTACAGGAATTGGGGGCTGAGGGAGTGCTCATGTCCGGCTCAGGAGCGGCGGTGTTTGCGGTTGTACCCACCGAGGCAGCAGGAGTAGAGATGCAGCACAGAATTAGCGATCGGTTCCCCACTGTTGCCACCTGGTTGACCCATACTGTGCCTGTAGGTGTGATCGTAAAGAATCAGGAAAAGTGAGCACAAATCCCTGTAAAGTATTATTGGAAGAACGAAAGTGCCATGAACGCCGAGAAAATTTTGAAGGAATACGCCACAGGTACAAGGGATTTCAGTCGCACCAGCTTAGTGGGGATCAACTTGTTCCAGGCAGACCTACTGGGGGCAGATTTCAGCCGATCGGACATCAGCAGAGCCAACCTCGTTCTCGCCTTTTTGAGCAAAGCCAACTTCAGCGGTACCAAACTGACAGGGACACGTCTAGGAGGGGCAACCCTCAACCAAGCGGAAATGACCAACGCCAACCTCAGTGAGGCGGATTTGCACGGAGCCAGACTACAGCGGGTTAATTTGTTCGGGGCTAATCTTGCCCTTGCTAATTTGATGGATGCTGATTTAACCAGTGCAGACCTGCGCAACGTCAATTTACGGGGGGCAAACCTAAAGGGGGCAATCCTTGCAGCTGCTAACCTAAGGGAAGAACGGGGCTATCCCACCACCAGCCTTGCCAGGGCTAACCTGCAAAAAGCTGACCTACGGGGGGCAAACCTTACAGGTGTGGACTTAGCTGGCGCTGACCTCAGTGGGGCAAACCTCAGTGATACTACCCTAGTGCGTGCTAATTTGAAGGGGGCTAACCTAATCGGTGCCATTATGAAAGGGGTACAACTAGCGGAAGCTGACATCAGTGAAGCTATCCTCACAGGGGCGGACATGACTGAAGCCACCCTCACTCGCGCCAACCTCAGTCAATCCAAACTGGACAAAGTCATCCTAAAACGGGCTAGTGCCAACCGTGCCAATCTGAGCAGTGCCTCTCTTGTAGAAGCAGACTTAAGTATGGGCATTTTCAGTGGAGCAGACTTCAGCCGTGCTAACCTAACCCGAGCGCTCCTGCGGGAAGCCTCCCTTGTGGATGCCTACCTAGCCAGGGCAAATCTGACAGAAGCAGACTTAACAAGAGCTATATTGGAAAAAGCGGAAATCAGCGGGGCAATTCTGATGCGGGCAATTTTACAGGGTACAACCATGCCAGACGGCAGAGTAAATAACTAGGGGGAGTTATGGACTTTTGGGAAGAAATATTTGCGGACCTAGAAAAGCGGGAAGACATTCATCGCATCAAAAAGCTAATCCTATTTACTTGCCATGATTTTTGGGCAGATGAAAATTACGACTTAGATGGCACACCGATCGGGGAATTGATTCATGAAATGTTAGAAATTATTCCTACCCTGGACAAACTCAAAGAAATGCTCAACAGTCATGTCAAAAAGCTCAACAAACAGGCAGAATACTTTCTTGCGGCAGATGCTATTATTGACACATTAGGTCCTGTCTATGCCCAGCGCAACACTGAGGCAACCAACAGCTCTGACCTCTTAGAAGAAGCAACCACTGTAACTGATGATACCAGTGCGGAAGTAATCTACTATGAAGACTCGGAATATGACTATCACAAACTAGCAACTGGCAAAAAACTGGACTACATTCCCCGTCCCTTTGATTTACGAGCGGAAATTGCCCGCCAGGTCAGTCCGCTGCAAGCTAAGATACTGCTGTTTTCTGCTTTACACTTTCGGTTCAATCCCCAAGACCGTGATTGGTCGGCTCTTAGCGCCTATATTCTTGATGATTTACTCCTCCAGTTGTTCAAAAAATGTGACACCTTTGCCTCATTGGAAAAGAAATTGGCAGATACAGCCGATAAACTACCTAATTCGGACGAAAATCGCTATGTGGCAGCCGTAATTGCAGGGGCAATGAAATCTCTCTATGAAGGTACTTAAATACGCCTACTATCCTGGCTGTGTAGCTAAGGGAGCTTGTCGAGAATTACACGCTTCTACCACCGCTATTGCCCAAGTTTTGGGTATTGAATTAGTAGAATTAGACCAAGGCAGTTGTTGTGGCGCTGGTACATTTAGGGAATCCGATCCCCTCCTAGAAGATACAATTAATGCTCGCAATATTGCCCTCGCTGAGGCAATCAATCTCCCGCTGATGACTCAGTGCAGTACCTGTCAAGGTGTAATTGGGAGAGTCAACGAAAAATTGCAAAATAATGCCGATCGGCGGGCAGAAGTTAATCAAGTTTTAGGCAAGCAGGGAATGGAATATCGAGGCACGATCGAAGTTTTACACTTCCTGTGGGTGATGATTAGGGATTATGGACTCGATCGTTTAACTAATAAAATTATCCGACCATTAACAGGATTAAAATGTGCGGCTTTTTATGGGTGTTACTTGTTGCGGGGGCAAACAATACAAAGATTTGATGACCCCTATCATCCCGAGAGTTTGGAGCAGGTGTTTAGGGCAGTGGGAGCAACACCAATTTATTACAATGGTAGGATACAATGCTGTGGCTTTCCCCTATCTAGTTACGACACCCAAACCTCCTTCCGGATGGCAGGTAAGCATCTCCAAGAAGCGATCGAGCTAGGAGCAGATTGTTTAGTTACTCCTTGTCCTCTTTGTCATCTTAATTTGGATTCCCGCCAACCAGAAGTGGAAGCAGTTATAGGAAGAAAACTGAGCATTCCTGTTTTGCACCTACCGCAATTGATTGGTCTAGCTTTGGGTATCTCTCCTAAAGTTTTAGGATTAGACCGTCATGTAGTACCAACAAACAGTTTATTAGACAAAATTGCTAGCTACTAAAAAATGGCAAGACCTATATTACGGTTAAAAGCAAAGATTGAAGCTCTACATTTCCGCGGGCAATTATCTAACTTAGTGGAATATGATTGGGATAATTTTCACATAAATATAGCCAAACCTGCCTGTAAAATTAGATTTTCTTCAGGAGCAGAAATTGCGTTATCTAAGTGGAGGGGACCAAAACGCACCCGCACTTATCCCCTAGCAAAAGTTTACAATACCTATTCCCATAGTGGGAAAACAATTACTGTAATTCCCATTATTAAAGATGAAGGTGGTGACACCAATCTCGATCGAATTAATTATACTACCCTTTCCTGGATGAACTCGATGAATATTTACATAATATTAGCATGGTATAGTGAAGCTAAAGAAAAGGATGGGAAGCGACTGACTAACCAAAAATTGGAAGTTAGCCATGTCCGAAAAAAATTAAACAAATTTTCAGTTGCGAGATGGATGCCCGCTGTTGGAATCGACAACACTTTAGGCGGAATTTCATCTCTATTTACAATAGAGCCTTAAAAAGTTATGAGTCAATCAGTAAAAAACGGGGGGTTACTCTTCACAGTGAGACAGCGCACAAACAGTTCCTAGAGGATGTGAAAGACGATTCTAGACCCTGGTTATTGGACTTAGAAAAATACGCAAAAAAATCCTCAGATGACTCATCAAGTGCGGCAGAAAGAGAAGTGAGGACAGAGCACAATCTGGAAAAAGTGCAAGCTGGTACGGCAAAGGGGTTATTAGAAATAAGGGATTGCTCACGTGGAGTTTATTACTTAACTGCTGATGAGATCATTTTTGGAAACGGAGATGAGGTTATAATTCAAGAAAGCAAAAACACGACAAAGTCATATATTCTCGCTTGGGATGATATAAAAGATGGTCTCTTTAAGTTGCTACTCTACTCTCAGTTACAGGAGTTGCAGATAGAAAAGAGGAGTTTAACTCACTGTGCCCGTCTCAGACTAACGGGAAAATTTTCTGGTAGCTTAACTCTGCCTAATGATGATGCAGTAATAAGAACTTTTGCTTCCTCTGCTGGCTTGAGGAGTAAATCTATTACTAAACTAATGTGGTTAAATGAAGAGTTACGCCTGTTAAATATAAAGGGTATAGTGGAGGGTACTAATGCTTAAAAGTCCCTTGCGGTTCCCTGGCGGTAAGTCGCGCGCCCTCACCCAAATACTGCCCCTAGTGCCAGCCTTCGAAGAATACCGTGAGCCAATGGTTGGCGGTGGCTCCATATTTATTGCCCTCAGACAAAAATTTCCTGACTGTAAATTCTGGATCAACGATATTAACTACGAGTTGTTTTGCTTTTGGAAAACTCTTCAAGGATATGGTGAACGCTTAGCTGCAGCTGTTGAGCAAATATATTGGGAAACACAGAACGGCAAATCCCTCTTTTATTACCTGTTAGACCGCTATGGGCAGGGAGATGAATTTGAGCGTGCAGTACGTTTCTTTGTACTCAATAGAATTACTTTTTCTGGGACAGTTGACTCAGGAGGCTACTCGGAACAGGCATTCAAAGGACGGTTTACATTGTCATCCATCGATCGGTTGCGAAAAATAGCACCTCTTTTAGAAGGAGTAAAGATTACCTGGGGGGACTATGAACCAGTGGTTGTTGCTGCTGGTGAGGAGGTTTTCCTATTCCTTGATCCCCCCTATTATTCTGCTGCCGATTCACGTCTTTACGGCAGGCAAGGCAGGATTCATATTGAATTTGATCATCCCCGCCTGGCTCAAGTGCTGCTTACCACACGTCATCACTGGTTGCTCACCTATGATGATAGCCCCTTTATCCGCAGCCTCTACCAATGGTGTAATATTTCTCCTTGGAGTCTGCAATATGGTATGAACAACTATAAACGATCGACTGCTCCACATGGGCAGGAAATTTTTATTGCTAATTATCCTATAAAATCTGTGCAGCAACTAAAACTAAGTTTAGAGTGAGGAAGTGTCAGAACTATTGATCTTGGTAGATGAACACGATCGGGAAATCGGTGTGGGGGAAAAGTTGGCAGTACACCGATCGGGGCAATTACACCGAGCTTTTTCTATTTTTGTGGTCAATCCCCAGGGAGAACTTCTCTTGCAACAACGGGCATGGGATAAGTATCATTCGGGGGGGTTATGGACAAATACCTGTTGTAGTCATCCCCGTCCGGGTGAGTTGGTGTTGGAAGCTGCCCATCGGCGTTTGCAGGAGGAGATGGGATTTGATTGTGAGTTGGTGGAGTTATTTAGCTTCATTTACTATGCAGAACTGGATGGGGGACTGATTGAGCATGAGTATGACCATGTACTGCTAGGGAAATTCGCAGGCGTTCCTCAAGTTAACCCTTTAGAAGTAGTAGCTTGGCGCTGGATTGATGCTAAGAAATTAGAGGAGGAGATCAGGAACTACCCCGATCGCTTTACCTATTGGCTACGGCAGTGTTATCCCCAGTTTTTGAGTTACCTATGACTATTGCAGATATTGTTACTAAGCAGAGGGAATTTTTTGCTACTAATGCCACTCTAGCTGTAGATTATCGTCTGGCACAACTGCAGTTACTAAAGCAAGTGATCCAAACGCAGCAGGAGGTGATTATTGCCGCACTCCAGAAAGATTTGGGTAAGCCTAGATTTGAAGCCTATGCTAGTGAAATTCTCATTCTTCTGGAGGAAATCAATTTTGTCTGTAAACATCTTAAGCAATGGGTAAAACCCCAACCCGCTAAGATTTCTCTCGGTCAATTTCCTGCTAAGGGTTTTGTCTATCCCCAACCACTAGGTGTAGTATTAATCATTGCTCCCTGGAACTACCCATTTCAGTTACTGGTCAGTCCCCTGATTGGTGCGATCGCTGCTGGCAATTGTGCTGTCCTTAAACCCTCAGAGTTTACTCCCCATGTCTCCCAAGTGATTGCTCAGATTTTTCGGCAGAATTTCAATCCTGCTTTTATCAGTGTTGTAGAGGGGGACGCTACAGTCAGTCAGGAATTATTGGCCCAGAAATTTGACCATATTTTCTTCACAGGCAGTACTAGGGTGGGCAAGATTGTCATGGCAAAAGCGGCAGAACACCTCACACCTGTGACATTGGAATTGGGGGGTAAAAGTCCTTGTATTATCGATCGGGCTGTCAATATTAAAACGGCAGCAAGGCGGGTAGCATGGGGGAAATTTTTTAACTGTGGTCAGACTTGTATTGCCCCTGACTATGTCCTAGTCCATGCTGATATTTATGACCAACTCAAGGCAGCTCTGATTGATGCCATCAGGGAATTTTATGGTGATGACCCCCAACAAAGTCCCGATTATGGTCGCATTGTCAACGATCGGCATTGGCAGCGGTTGGTTAATTTTCTAGGGGAAGGACAGATAGTGTGGGGCGGAAACCACGATCGGGAAAATCTTTATATTGCCCCTACAATTGTTGCAGGTGTAAGTTGGGATAGTCCTGTGATGCAGGAGGAGATTTTTGGTCCCATTCTGCCCCTACTTACCTACACTGACTTGGCGGATGTGATCAAGAAAATTAATGACCGTCCTCGTCCCCTTGCCCTCTATTTCTTCTCAGACAATAAAAAGCTCCAGGAGGAAGTCATCAAATCTATTCCCTTTGGCGGTGGCTGTATTAATGATACAATCATGCACCTTTCTAGTCCTTATTTACCTTTTGGGGGTATCGGGGATAGTGGCATGGGAAGATACCACGGCAAGTACACCTTTGACACCTTCACTCACTACAAAAGTATCCTCAAAAAATCCCTAAAGTTTGACCAACAGTGGCGCTATCCCCCCTACAAAATTAACCTCAATTTCCTCAAATGGTTTGTCTAGTCTTCTTACATGTGCCAAGCCTTATAGACCATGTAAATTGCCATTATTACCAGGAAAAGGCGAAATAGATGGGTGACTAACCGATCGGGTAGTTTTGGTAATAAGCTAGCTCCCAACTGTCCCCCCAGAGCTGTGCCCATCCCCAACCAGAATCCTTTCTCCCATAACACATTTCCCTTCAAGCTATGGCTGACTACCCCCCACAGAGAAATAATTGTGATAGCGCCTAGACTCGATCGGATAGCATCTTTAATGTTTTGACCTAGCCACAACATTTGTAGAGGTACCATTACTAATCCACCCCCTACCCCCAAAAGTCCTGACAACATACCTGCTATCCCACCAATCAGGGGAGCACCAGTGACAAAGCGGGGGGTATGCTCTTGTTTACTAATCTGCTTCTTTAAGTCCAACAAAAATATGGCGGTAATTAATAGAAGAGCAAAAGCAAGTAGCAGGTAGCGTCCAGGTAAAATATTGGCAAGTCTTACGCCTAATTCTGTCGTCAGTAATGCAGGTAGCGCCAAATAAATCACTATTCCCCCTGCCAAATTGCCGCTGTACCAGTTCTGTACTGTAGCTGCAGTTGCCCCTAAAAATACCCCCACTAAACTAGTAGCAGTTGCCTGCACGGGCGTTGCTCCTAAAAAATTGAGAACTGGGACAATCACTAAGCCACCCCCAATCCCCAAAATTGCGGCTAAAATCCCCACCCCCATCCCCAAAGCCAATAACCAAAGTGCCTGCCACATACCCCAACCAAATATCATCCACCCGCAATTTGTAGTTAGACAATATCGTCTATGATAGATAAAGTAGATGCACGCAAGAGTCCGATCGAGATATGGTAAACGTCCTGCAAATGTTACTAGGCGACTCCAATCAGCGCCAGTTAAACAAACTCAAACCCTACGTGGCTTTGATCAACTCCCTGGAAGCTGAATACCAAGCCCTCAGTGACGAAGCATTGCAGGCGAAAACCGCGGAATTCAAGCAGAGATTGGAGAAGGGCGAAGACCTAGATGACCTGTTGCCGGAGGCGTTTGCCACTGTCAGAGAAGCTTCCCGCCGTGTTTTAGGGTTGCGCCATTTCGATGTGCAACTGATGGGGGGCATGGTACTGCATGCGGGGCAAATTGCGGAAATGAAGACAGGAGAAGGGAAAACCCTAGTTGCCACTCTGCCTAGTTACCTCAACGCTCTTACGGGCAAGGGGGTACAAGTAGTCACGGTCAATGATTACCTAGCTCGACGGGACGCGGAATGGATGGGACAAGTGCACCGCTTCTTGGGACTAACCGTGGGGCTAATTCAGCAGTCTATGGACCCAGTCGAACGCCAACGCAACTATGCCTGCGATATTACCTATGTAACAAATAGTGAGCTGGGTTTTGACTACCTGCGGGACAACATGGCTACCTCCCTGGAAGAAGTTGTACAACGTCCCTTCCACTACTGCATCATCGACGAAGTAGATTCCATTCTGATTGACGAAGCCCGCACGCCCCTAATCATTTCAGGGCAAGTAGAAAGACCAACGGAAAAATACACGATCGCTGCCCAAATCGCTGCCCAATTAGAGAGGGAAAAACACTATGAGGTGGACGAGAAGCAGCGCAATATCATCCTAACAGATGAGGGGTTTGAGATGGCAGAAAAACTCCTAGGGGTAAAGGACTTGTTTGACCAAAATGACCCCTGGGCACACTTTGTTTTCAATGCCATTAAAGCGAAAGAATTGTTTCTCAGGGATGTTAACTACATTGTCAGAAATAATGAAGTGGTGATCGTGGATGAATTCACAGGGCGGGTAATGCCTGGCAGAAGGTGGAGTGATGGTTTGCACCAAGCGATCGAGGCGAAAGAAGGTGTACCGATCGAACCGGAAACGCAAACCCTGGCTTCCATTACCTATCAGAATCTCTTTCTTTTGTACCCCAAACTGTCGGGCATGACGGGGACTGCCAAAACGGAAGAAGCAGAATTTGTGAAAATCTATAACCTAGAAGTCACCTGTATTCCTACGAATAAGAAAAACCGCCGTATTGACTACCCCGATGAGGTGTACAAAACAGAGGCAGCGAAGTGGCGGGCCGTGGCGCGGGAATGTCAAGAGATGTACGAAAAAGGCAGACCTGTTCTAGTCGGTACAACTAGTGTTGAAAAATCAGAATTACTCTCCTCTCTGTTAACGCAGATGGGAATTCCCCACAACCTCCTCAATGCCAAGCCAGAGAATGTAGAGAGAGAAGCGGAGATCATTGCGCAGGCAGGGAGAAAGAAAACCATCACGATCGCTACCAACATGGCAGGGCGGGGAACGGACATCATCTTGGGTGGGAATCCTGACTACATGGCGAGGCTGAAAATTAGGGAAGAACTATTCCCGCGGATTGTGCGCCCAGAGGATGACAGTCTGATGCAGCGGACGTTATTTAGCAGGCGATCGGGGGGAGAAGGTTTCGGTACGGCTAAGAGGAAGACCTGGAAAGCTTCTGAGCATCTTTTCCCCGCGGAGCTGTCCATGGCTACCCGAGAGAGACTCAAAGAAGCCCTAGATTTTGCAGTGGAGAAATTGGGGGAACAGAGCGTGACGGAATTGCAGGCAGAAGACCTCCTAGCGATCGCGGCGGAAAAGTCGCCTACCAATGACCCTGTCATTCAAAAACTGCGGGAAGTGTTTAACTTGATCCGATCGGAGTATGAACAATACACCAAACAAGAACAGAAAGAGGTAATAGAGTTGGGGGGCTTGCATGTAATTGGCACAGAACGCCATGAATCGCGGCGCATTGACAACCAACTGCGGGGACGCTGTGCCCGGCAGGGAGACCCTGGCTCCACCAAATTCTTCTTGAGTTTAGAAGATAACCTGATGCGCATTTTTGGCGGCGATCGGGTGGCTAGTTTGATGAATGCTTTTCGGGTGGAAGAAGATATGCCTATTACCTCTGGTCTTTTGACCCGCAGTTTGGAAGGGGCGCAGAAGAAGGTGGAGACCTACTATTACGACATACGCAAGCAGGTGTTTGAGTATGACGAAGTGATGAACAAGCAAAGGCGGGCAATTTATGCCGAACGGGCACGGGTTTTGCGGGGTGAGAATCTGCGGGAGCGGGTGTTAGAGTATGCTGACCAAACGGTAGAAGACTTAGTCAACTACTATGTCAATCCTGACCTGCCGCCAGAGGAATGGAACTTGGAAGGGCTAGTCAATAAGACCAAGGAATTTGTCAAACTGCTGAAAGACTTACAACCCCAGCATTTGGAAGGCATGAATCATGAGGAAATCACCGCCTACCTAAAAGAAGAAGTAAGACGCGCCTACGAAATCAAAGAGATGGAAGTAGACAGCGTGCAGCCAGGCTTGATGCGCCAGGTGGAGAGGTTCTACATCTTGCAGCAGATTGACACCCTGTGGCGGGAACACCTCCAGGCGATGGAAGCACTGCGGGAATCGGTAAGCTTAAGGGGTTATGGACAGAAAGACCCTCTCATCGAGTATAAGACGGAAGGGTTTGACCTCTTTTTCGCCATGATGACAGACATAAGACGTAATGTGGTCTACTCCATCTTTGAATTTGACCCCCGTCCCCAGCCCCCCAGTGAGCAAATCGAAGTAGAAGTGGTATGACCTATGCGCTGCCCTTTCTGCCGCCATCCTGACAGCAGAGTCCTAGAATCCCGATCGGTGGAAGATGGTAGCATAAGAAGGCGGCGGGAATGCCTCAATCCCAGTTGTCGGCGGCGCTTTACTACCTACGAGCGGATCGAATTTGTGCCGATTACTGTAATTAAGCGGGATGGCAGTCATGAATCCTTCGATCGTTCCAAGCTCCTGCGAGGAATTGTGCGTGCTTGCGAAAAGACAGATGTTACAGAAGAGCAAATTCAGGGGATTGTGGATGAGATCGAAGCACTGTTACAGAGTCGGGGCGATCGGAAGATTACCGTCACCAGTGCGGAAATTGGGGAGATGGTGCTATGCTACCTGCGTACACTCAACGAAGTTGCCTACGTACGGTTTGCCTCCGTCTATCGTCAGTTCAAGGGTGTGAAGGACTTTGCTGACACATTGCGCCTACTGGAACTAGAGTCCCTCAAAGTGGGGGCAGTTACTACAGGGACCAGCGGGATAGACAGCACAACGCACTAACTCCGAGCGGGCACTATACCTGCAATTGGGATTCCCTAGCACCCAACGTCCCTCCCACTCGTACAGCTCCCCTCTCTCCAGGGGTTGCACAGCTAGAGTCGCTTTGTAAAGCCGATACTTGCCTTTCTGCAAACGGTAGAGGTGACGGCGCTCCAAAATGCGGTACAGATTGCCCTCTACCTCGATGCACTGCCCTGGTTGGGGTTGATGGTCAAGAATTAGCCTAGCAATAAGCCGATCGTGGGAACGCAACTCCACTGGCAAACCGTTATTGAGAGAGTCCATCCAGTCCATCAAGAGAGGCAAACTTTCGCTGCGTTGATGAGCCTACCAAGGGAAAGTAAGCTTGCCGAACCATATTCTGGTGAGCTTGTCGAACTAGTTGATGAGCTTGCCGAACTAGTTGATGAGCTTGCCGAATCATCACGCCGCTTGCTGCACTAGTTCTGCCAGGGGTTTCCAGTATACTTCCCGCCCACTACCCACTTCCAAGACAATTTTGACACGGCTATCCTGTTGGGGAATGTTGGCAATTACTTGCCACTCTTGGCGCGAGAGAAATTTACCCTCAATTAGCCAGACTAGCAAACCCTTGGATTTAGGAGAGAGATTTGCCAAGCGGTATTGAATTTTGGGGGGAAGGAAATAACGCCTCACATTTGGTGGGCCTGGTTGCTTACCCAAGTGGGGAGGGCGAACACCATGAATGCCTGTCAAGTAGGCAGCCACATCCCCTAGCCCTCGTGCTGTGATAAACAAAACTTCGTAGCCAGAATTGCGCAACAGTCGCTGGAAACGACCCTCATAGCCCCCCTCTGGCGGGACATACATCCCCAGTGCCCCATACTTTTCAATATCCTGCAGAATCTTGGTAGTAGTCAACAATGGCATAGGTGAGACATGAACCCGCGCAACTCTACTTAATTTAACATAGGGTGGGGGAAACGATCGTTACTTTCCCTCTATAATTAGCATTACTCTTCTTGCAGCTAGTATGACGAAAATCATCCGTGGTCCAGTTTTTGTTGTGGATGACAACATCGATACTGACCAAATCATCCCAGCCGAGTACCTGACCCTTGTTCCTTCTAATCCGGAAGAGTACGAAAAATTGGGGAGCTATGCCCTCAGTGGCTTACCCGATCGCTACGGCAAATTTGTGGAACTAGGGGAGATGAAGACCAAATACCCGATCGTAATTGCGGGGGAAAATTTCGGCTGTGGTTCATCGCGGGAACATGCCCCCATAGCCCTAGGAGCAGCAGGAGTAGAAGCCGTAGTCGCCCAATCCTATGCCCGCATCTTCTTCCGTAACTGCGCCGCCACAGGGGAACTCTACCCATGGGAGTGCGAAACCCGCCTCTGTGAAGAATTCCAAACCGGACACCTAGCCACGATCGATTTTGATCAAAACCTCATACATAACGAAACCACAGGAAAAACCTATCCCTTACGTCCCCTGGGAGAAATTCGCCCCGTTATTGAAGCTGGGGGACTATTCGCCTACGCGCGCCAGACTGGAATGATTCCCAACCGTGCCTAAGTTGACCTATAGTGCCCCGATTTTCACCTATCAGATTGACTTTGCTGGTCACGTGAACAACGGCGTCTATTTCCAGTGGCTAGAGGAGGCAAGGCAATTGCTACTAGCGCAGGTGGGATTGCCCATCCCCCAGCTCCTCGAAGGAGGTATCATCCCTATCATAGCTAATTTTGCTATTGAGTACAGACATCCCCTCTACCTCCATAACACTATGCACCTGCAGATGTGGTGTGGGGAAGTGAGTTATGCCTCTGTCATGATTGTGGGAGAAATTCGCAATGAGCACAGCACCTTAATTGCTACATCTAAGCAAAAAGCACTATTCATCAACGCGCAAACCCGCAAGCCCCAACGCTTTACCCCTGAACAGCGGACAAAGTTCCTCCTATACAAAGGGGAATGAATAAGAGACAATACTTATACATACCTCTAATCTTGCGGTTAGAGGTTCGGACTACTCGCCGAAGGCGGCAAAAGGTGATACAAGTTAAAGCTAAGTGATGAGGAGTAAGCAACATGACAGCGAGCAGAGCGCCCCTACCGCGGATTGAGACTCGCCCTGTTTCCCGCCCCCTAACCCAGAGAAGAGCCAAACCAAAACCTACATCCCAAACCCAACTCCTCCATCGCTTACAGTTGTTGCAAAATTTGGCAGTTGGCAGTGTTGTTCTCCTGACGGGTTGTGTGTTTGTCCTCTATGCCTGGACGGTTTACGTACAAAAGCGCTGGAATCAGCAATACAGCAAGCTGGAATACCTAAAGCAACTAGAAGGTAGGCTAATCAATGCAACGGAAGCTCTGCAGCACGATCGCATACAACAGGCTTGGGAAGAGGGAAAATTACTGCGGGAAACCCCCGATCGGATTATTTTTATTGAAGCTCAACCACCCCGTCCCCCTATCCAACCCCCTACGCCGAGCCCAGACCCTGCCCCTCAACTACCGATTGCCTACTAGTTAGGTTTTACGCTCCGCTAGCAATAGACGGGAGAAGTAAAACTTTGTTTTCTGCATCGCGTCTTTGGTGACAGTGAATCCCGCGGCTGCTAGAGTTTGGCGGATTGCACTTTCAGGATGGAGGTAGGCGCGAGTAGCTTTACTAGCCCCAGGGAAAAGGGAGCCAATTTTTTTGAGGATGGCGTAGTAAAGAGTCTTGGGGGCAAAGCTTAAAATCAGACGGTGGGTGCTCAAACTAGCAAGATGCTTGATCATTCTTTGGGCATCTGCCAGGGGATAGTGAATAAGGACATCCAGACAGATAACTGTATCGTAAGTACCTGTAATTTGCTCTAGGTCAGCAACTTGGAACTGGGGATTGTCAGGATTAACTGCTTGGGATTTCGCTACTTCTACCATCCTGGCAGAAATGTCATTTGCCCAAACTTTTGCTCCTAGTTGTGCTAGGGGAAGACTTAAACTACCTGTGCCACAACCCACATCACAAATACTGATGTTTTCTAAACTGCCCTCTTCTTTTAGCCAGGTGAGCACCCGATCGATCGTTTGTTGATGTCCCAGGCGAATATCCGCTTGCACGGAATTGACTGGTTCTGTACCATAGATGCGCCGCCACCGCTCGAAGCCTACACCGTTAAAGTACTCCTTGACCACCTCTTTATCATTATCTCGTCTGGTGAGCTTGTCGATATCTCGTCTGGTGAGCTTGTCGAACCAGAGCTTGTCGAACCAGAGCTTGTCGAACCAGAGCTTGTCTTCGCTAAACTCAGCCCTTCGGTCGAACGAGAACCGAGGTTTGATGGTCAAACCGATCGTTATACCTACCACAACCAAAGCCAGAAAAAGCAACGATTGCCATTGTGTCCAGAATAGACTTGTCATAGATACAAAACTTTATAGTCATCTCAACTATGTTACACGGTTCCCGTGAGCTAACCGAACACACCTATTGGATGGAGCAAGCCCTAGAGCTAGCGCGACAAGCAGGAGCAGCGGGAGAGATTCCTGTAGGAGCGGTGATAGTTGATGACCAAGATAATGTCCTTGCCAAGGCAAACAACCGCAAAGAAAGGGACGGTGACCCCCTCGCCCACGCCGAAATTTTAGCCATTCAGCAAGCTACCCGCGTTCTGCAATGTCGCTATTTACTCAACTGTCGTCTTTATGTCACGTTGGAACCCTGTCCCATGTGTGCCGGCGCGATCGTTTTAGCCCGTCTGGGCATGGTCATCTACGGGGCTGCTGATAGCAAAACGGGGGCTATGGGGTCTGTTTTAGATATTCCCCGCAGTCCTGCCGCTTTTCACAGTGTGACAGTGATTAAAGGCGTGAAAGACAGAGAATGTCGTGAATTGATGCAATCTTGGTTTCGGCAACTGCGAGCTGCTAAGAAACAGGAGAAAGGATAATCTGCCCTTCTAAGCGAGTTGTACGATCGTCAACACGAGTTTGTGTAAAGGTAATTGCGTCAATGGAGTTGAGAATTGCCATTGTCTCCTTGAACCAATCCTGAGCTTGCCATTCTGGAGGAGCAATATTGTTACTAAACAAAGCCCGTGCCACCCCCATATCTAGATAGAAATAACCGCCATTTGTCTGCGGCAAACCTGCCACCGATCGTTGCCATTTAGCATCGCTTAACAGTGAATTATTGAACTTAATTTGATCCCCCAATTCCCCCATTGCCCAGAAGTTATATCCACCAACTGCGCCATGACTAGCCGCAACTGATTTACCGACTAACCACAGAGTGCGGTCATTTTTTCCCTGCAAAGTCACACCCTTGGGTAACAACCCACCCTGGGAATTAACTGCCAAATTATCCAACTGCTCAAAAAAACGCTGACTTGCCTGTCTACCCCCTTCCGCCAAAAAAACCAGACCAAACCCCGTGGTTTTACCTAGTACACCAGTTTGGGTAGGTATTCCTGCGATACCCCATTCCCCCTGCATCCAACCAAAAACATCCTGTTCCAGGTCTAAACCTGCTTCACTGAGCAGAGAATTGCGCCATTCCGTAATTTTTGTCTGATCGGCGAAAACATTAGTGAAAAACAACCAACTCTCCCTCAGTTGCCAGCCGCTCACATAGAAGAATGTTTGTGCTGGCAGCAGAGCAACCAGCTTGGACTCTCTATCAGAAATGGGGGGTAGAGGGTTACGGAAGTAGGTCTGGAATTTGACATGTAATCCCTGCGGCAGTGTTGTCAGGGCAAAAGAGAAAGCTTCTGGTTCTTTTAGCCGAGTTTTATCAGCAAATAAATTGGTATTCTGTCTCACCAGACCATGGAGGAGTAACCGATCGGTAGTTTCTGTCTGCAATTTGAGCGAGCTTGATGACTGCCAAACTGCTAAAGCTGCTAAAGCCGGTTGTCTGTTTTGTGCCACATCAATGATCTGGAACAAGGCTTGGGGGTGACTAGCGATAACCACTGCATCCTTGACTAGGGCAACAACTTCTGAACGATCGGGGTTACTATTTTGCTGATAGATAATCCCTTCATAGCTACGTTCTTCACTTTGACTCCAGCTCCCCTGATAACGTCTGATAAAATCCTTTGCCCCCGCTGTACTCTGAGCAGGTATAAGCACCGCCACGGCTGTACTCTCATCCTGACTACTACCTAAAAGAGCCAAACCCACCATGCCCCTTGACCAGGGCTGTACATGCCTTTGCCAGTCTAATCCCGCCTGTTGCACCATCCTCATTACAGGTAAACGATCGAGGCTTTTTGCCAGGACTTCCCTAGCACTGGGGGCAACAGACTTATGGACAAACGACCAAGCCTGGGGAGTCATATCCACTGTGCACAAAACCTCTGTAGTTTGAGGCAAGAGAGTAGCAACGTAGTCCAGATTAACCACCTGCTGACGGGACCAGCCGAACCATAAACCCAAACCCACACCAGCGATTGGCAATAGTAGGAGTATCAACCACCAACGACTAAAGGTAGTCTGTCTTTTCTTCCTAGGGGCAACCATGACAAAGATAACAGAAACCGTCGTTATTATAGAGCGAGGGGGTGAAAATTTGGTAGCATATAATTGTTTTGTTTAAGCTGTGTAGTTTTTATGGAAACACCCTTAGCCCTTTCCTATTTGCTTTTGTTGATAGCGATATTGGCAGTTGTAGGTTTCTTAGTAGTCAGGGAAATTCTGCGCAATCGCGAATTAGAAAAAGTGATCAGCGAGCTGCAACCCAAGTTACAAAAACAAAAAGGTACGCCAGAGGAACACTATGAATTAGGTAGCGTCTATCTCAAAAAGAAACTCTATGCTGCCGCTATTAAAGAACTACAACAAGCCATCAAAAAATCCCCGTCTCCTTTTCCCGAAGCCCTTAACGCCTTGGGCTATGCCTACTTCTGCCAGGAACAGTATGACCTTGCCATCAAAACCTACAAAGAAGCTGTTGAAGCTAAACCTGACTATACTGTTGCCTGGAACAACCTTGGTCATGCCTACGAGAAGAAAAAATTGATTCCCCAAGCGATTGAGGCCTATCAAAAAACAATAACGATCGATGCTAACAACAAAACTGCCCAACAGAGACTAGAGTCTTTACAGAAACGGGTATGACCGTACTAAATCTCAGCCCTATTACTAAACTCACTCTTGCTGACTTTGAAAAACTGTGTGCAGCTAACCCTGATTTGCGTTTAGAAATGACAGCCCAAGGAGAATTAATTGTTATCCCTCCCACTGGTGGCGAAACTGGCAATAAAAACTTTGCAATTAATGTGGAACTGGGTGTATGGAACCGTTGCTACGACAAAGGAAAAGCTTTTGACTCCTCCACTGGATTTTTGCTACCCAATGGGGCAGTACGTTCTCCCAATGCTGCCTGGGTGAGTATGGAAAGATGGAACAGTTTGACTTCCGAGGAGCGCAAAAAATTCTTGCCCCTATGTCCCGATTTCCTCTTGGAATTGCTTTCTCCCTCTGACGATTGGCAAAGTGGTCTAACCAAGATGCAAGAATACATGGACAATGGTTGTCGGTTGGGCAGAAAGCAAACGGGTAGCAATTTATCGTCCTAACCAAGCTCCTGAAATTCTCACAGCTCCGGCTGCTCTCTCAGGGGAAGATGTCCTGGAAAACTTTACTCTATCTTTGTCGTTTCTGTAGTAACTATGAGTGTATTAAATCTGGAACCGATCGGTAAAGTAACCCTAGCAAAGTTTGAGAAGCTGTGTAAGGCTAATCCTGATTTGAGGTTAGAATTGACGGCTACGGGAGAGTTAGTTGTTATGCCCCCCGCTGGTGGTGAAACTGGTAGCTATAATGCGGAGTTAAATGCAGATTTAGTTTTGTGGAATCGTGTTAGTGGCAAAGGTAGGGTATTTGATTCTTCCACTGGATTTGTACTACCTAATGGGGCAGTGCGTTCTCCCGATGCTGCTTGGGTGAGTATGGAAAGATGGAACAGTTTGACTCCCGAGGAGCGCAAAAAATTCTTGCCCCTGTGCCCGGATTTCGTCCTAGAATTACTATCTCCCTCTGACGATTGGCAAAGTGGTCTAACCAAGATGCAAGAATACATGGACAATGGTTGTCGGTTGGGGTGGCTGATTGACCCAGAAAGCCAACGCGTAGCAATTTATCGCTCTAACAAAGCTCCTGAAATTCTCACAGCTCCGGCTGCTCTCTCAGGGGAAGATGTCCTGGAAAACTTTACTCTCTCTTTATCATTTCTGTGGCAGTTATGACTGTATTAAACTTGGAACCGATCGGTAAGGTAACCCTAGCAGAGTTTGAGAAGCTGTGTAAGGCTAATCCTGATTTGAGGTTAGAATTGACGGCTACGGGAGAGTTAGTTGTTATGCCCCCCGCTGGTGGTGAAACTAGTAATCGGAATGCCGAAATAGTAACGGACATTAGTATTTGGAACCGCTCTAGTCAGAGGGGGAAAGTATTTGATTCTTCTGCTGGTTTCGTTCTTCCCAATGGAGCTGTGCGTTCCCCCGATGCTGCTTGGGTTCCTCTGCAAAAATGGGACAGCTTGACTACTGAAGAGCGCCAAAAATTCTTACCTCTCTGCCCTGATTTTGTGATAGATCTGCTTTCCCCTTCTGACAGTTGGCAAAGTGGTTTAGCTAAGATGCAAGAATACATGGACAATGGCTGTCGGCTGGGCTGGTTGATCGACCCTCAAACTAAGAAAGTAGCTATCTATCGCCCCCACAGACTACCTGAAATTCTTACTGCTCCCGCTACTCTTTCTGGAGAAGATGTCCTGGAAAACTTTACTCTCTCTCTATCATTTCTGTGGTAACTATGACTGTGTTAAATCTGGAACCGATCGGTAAAATAACCCTGGCGGAGTTTGAGAAACTGTGTAAGGCTAATCCTGATTTGAGGTTAGAATTGACAGCGGCAGGAGAATTAATTGTTATGCCCCCCGCTGGTGGAGAGACTAGCAACAGAAATTTTGAAATTGGTGTAGAGTTAGGTATGTGGAATCGACGTGTTGGCAAGGGAAAAGCTTTTGATTCATCTGCTGGTTTCATATTACCAAATAAAGCTGTACGTTCTCCTGATTTAGCTTGGGTTACTTTGGAAAAATGGAATAGCCTGACTCCTACACAGCGACAAAAATTTCTTCCCCTTTGTCCCGACTTTGTCATGGAATTACTTTCCCCTTCTGATAATTGGCAAGCTGGTCTAATCAAGATGCAAGAATACATGGATAACGGCTGTCGGCTGGGGTGGTTGATTGACCCTCAAACTAAGAAAGTAGCTATCTATCGCCCCCACAGACCGCCTGAAATTCTCACAGCTCCTGCCACTCTCTCAGGGGAAGATGTCCTGGAAAACTTTACTCTCTCTCTGTCATTTCTGTGGTAACTATGACTGTGTTAAATCTGGAACCGATCGGTAGGGTAACCCTAGCAGAGTTTGAGAAACTATGTGCTGCTAATCCTGATTTGAGGTTAGAATTGACGGCGGCAGGAGAGTTAGTTATCATGCCCCCCGCTGGTGGTGAAACTAGTAATCAGAACGCTGAAATAGTGATAGACCTTGGTAACTGGAATCGGGCAAAGAAACAAGGAAGAGTATTTGATTCTTCTGCTGGTTTTATTCTCCCCAATGGAGCGGTGCGTTCCCCTAATGCTGCCTGGATTCCCCTACAAAAGTGGGATAATTTAACTGCGGAAGAACGACAAAAATTCTTACCTCTCTGCCCTGATTTTGTGATAGAGTTACTTTCGCCTTCCGATAGTTGGCAAGGTGGTCTAGCTAAGATGCAAGAATACATGGATAACGGTTGTCGGCTGGGGTGGTTGATTGACCCCAAAACAAAGAAAGTAGCCATCTATCGTCCCCACAAACCGCCTGAAATTCTTACTGCTCCTCCCACTCTTTCTGGGGAAGATGTCTTAGCAGGATTTACACTCTCCCTGTCATTTTTGTGGTAAGTACAGATATGTCGAACTGAAAACCGAAACCAAAGTATCTTCGTCAGAGTTTGGGAAACTCTGTGCCACTACTACATTTTCTCTTCTATAATTCCCTCCGCCCAGTTGGCAATCATTTTGAGTTGATCGATCATACCGATCGGGGCATTTTGCCATAGGTTTCTTTGCTGTGCTTCTAACAGCCGCTCGGCAATATCTCTCAGTGCCCAGGGATTGACCGTTGCTATAAATTTTTGTACTTGTTCGTCCAGAACATAAGCATTAGCTACACCCTCATACATAAAATCAGCAACACAGTTAGTTGTGGCATCGTAGGCAAATAAAAAATCGACTGTTGCTGCTAATTCAAACGCCCCCTTGTAGCCATGGCGCATCATACCCTTGATCCACTTGGGATTAATCACTCTAGCACGATAAACCCTAGCAATTTCCTCCTGCAGTGTCCTTATTTTTGGATTTTGTTGACAGGAGTTATCCCCAAAATAAACCGCAGGCATAACCCCAGTAATTTGTTTAACGGCATTAGCTAAGCCGCCTTGAAACTGATAGTAGTCATCAGAATCTAGTAAATCGTGTTCCCGGTTGTCTTGATTATGTAATACTACTTCTAATTCCCCTAGTCTGGTAGCAAATACCTCTGGTAATGCTTCGCCTTCCATGTTCCCACCGTAAGCAAAATAACTGTTATCAATATAAGCACGGGCTAAATCAGCTGGACTAGACCAATTTTTAGAAGTAATAAGCCCCTGTAATCCTGCGCCAAAACACCCAGGGGCAGAACTAAAAATACGAGCAGTAGCCCTCTTCTCTGCCTCATAAAAAGATAGCCCCCGCTGTTGCCAAATTGCTATTTCTTGCTTTACTTTTGCAGCCAAGGGGTTGACATCCTCTGGTTCATCTAAGGTGGTAATTGACTTGATAACCCGATCGAATAACTCCAGCAAATTGGGAAAAGCATCCCGGAAAAAGCCTGATACTCTTAAAGTGACATCTACTCTGGGTCTGCCCAGAATTGTAGTTGGTAAAATAGCAAAGTCTACCACTCGGCGGGAAATTCCATCCCAAATTGGTTGTGCTCCCAACAAAGCCAGAGCTTGGGCAAAGTCATCACCACCAGTACGCATTGTAGCCGTTCCCCAGATAGAAATAGCTACACTTCTGGGATATTCCCCATGCATTTGTGTGTGATATTCTATTAAATTTTCTGCAGCTCTGCTACCCACATCCCATGCCGTTTCTGTTGGTATAGCCCGAATATCTACACTGTAAAAGTTCCGTCCTGTCGGTAAAACTTCTGGTCTGCCTCTAGTCGGTGCCCCTGACGCACCACTTGGTACAAACTCTCCATTAAGGCCCCTTAATAAATTAGTAGTCTCCTGCTCAGTTCTGTAGAGCCTTGGTAATAGATATTCCTGCACCCACACTAACTCCGATCGGATTGGCTCCTGTAGTGCTTCTGTATTGGTCCCCCCTAATAACTTCTCTACTAAAGTAATAGCATGCTCTTCAATTTTGCTCACAGCATCACCAATGGTACGACAGTCAGCAATATAGCTGTTGGTTGTGGCTAGCTTATCACCTAAATTAGCAGTGAGGGGGTCAAAGTTTAAGCCCCAGCTTTTCGCAATTGCCCTAGTTAAACCCGATCGGCTGGCTGTAGGATTGCGGGCAATGGCAATAATTAAATCCCTTAACTGTGTACCGCTGGGACAACAACCAAAAATATGCAAGCCGTCTCTAATTTGTAATTCCTTTAGTTCACACAAGTAGCCATCAGCAGTAGAGAGAATCCGATCGATGTTTTGATTTAACTCCTCTATACTAATCCCCAAGTCATAGTGCAGATGCTCTGACTTAATTAAATTGACTAGTCTTTCTCTGACCAGAGGTAGCCGATCGGGTTCTAGGGTTTCTACCTCGTAGTATTCATCAATCAAGCATTCCAGTTGTTGCAATTTACCATAGAGTTCAGCCCTAGTCATGGGCGGAGTTAGATGGTCTAAGATAACAGCGTGCGTGCGTCTCTTTGCCTGTGATCCTTCCCCAGGGTCATTAACTATGAAGGGATAAAAGTGGGGAATAGCTCCTAAAATTAACTCAGGGTAACATGTCTCTGACAAAGCCACTGCTTTACCTGGCAGCCATTCTAAATTTCCATGCTTACCTACATGGACTATGGCATCTGCCTGAAAAATTTCCCTCAGCCAAATGTAAAAAGCTAAATACTCATGGGGGGGAACTAGGTCAGGATTGTGGTAATTGCAACTAGGGTCAGGGTCATGGCTCCTGGCTGGTTGAATACCGACAAAAATATTGCCAAATTGCTGACCAGCTATACTAAACTCCCCTATCTGTTGATAGTCTCCCCATTGCTTAGTTATTTCTGTTTGCACCCGATCGGGTAATTTTAACCAAAACTCTGCATACTGTTGTTGGGATAAGGTTTGACGGCTAGGGCGGACTATGTTGGCTGCACGGTCATTAGTTTTTGTAGTAGTAAGTAAATTAATTAACTCCTCACCTGTGCTGGGAATTCCTGATAACTTATATCCAGCTTCCTGCAATGCTTGCAAAATTTTTAGGCAGCTGTGGGGTGTATCTAACCCTACACCGTTACCAATTCTGCCATCTTGATTAGGGTAGTTAGCGAGGATAAGAGCTATCTTTTTTTCAGAATTTGGCTTTTGTCTCAACCTTATCCAACCATCAGTTAAGTCAACAATAAAGGCAATGCCCGATCGGTGTGGTTCATAGGCTAAAACTTGTGTTTGTAGTGATTGGCTAAAGTCTAAATCTGCTTTGAAGGAGGCAACTCTGGTGCTAATTCTGCCATCTACTTCAGGCATGACAACATTCATTGCCATGTCACGAGGTGCCAGACCTTTTTTGCTATTTAGCCAGGCTTGTTTAGTATTAGTAGAAAAAATTACTTGTAGCACAGGCACATTCAGATTTTGCCATAAATCAATTGTAGATACTTCTTGTTTTAGGTCAGCAATAGAGAAGCTAGTAGTATTGAGAATCACCTGACAATCTGCACATAGTTCCCTCACAGCTTTTTGGATGTCAGGGTTCTTCAGAGATGAGACATAGATAGGGATAACTTGTATCTGTTTCTCCCCCAGGGCATAAACTAATTCATCGATCGTTTTGGTATTTCCTGATAGATAATGGGCACGGTAGAAGAGTAGGGCAACTTTCCTATCTGTAGTCAAGGTTTTGTGGGGGGTGGGGTAAATACCAAAGCGGGGTATAGTTGCTGGCTCATGGTAGTCAATGGCATAACCCAAGCATCGGTTAGCGATGTAGTAGAGCAAATTTTGATAGTTCTGACTACCTCCCTCCAGAAAGTACTGCCAAATATAGTTGACTGTAACAGCATCTACTGTGGAGTGACTCAGCAAATCTAGGTCAGGTATGTCATCCCCTGGTAGAACAATTAACTGCGCGCCCGTTGTTTCTGCTGTTGCCTTTACTACCTCTAAGCCATAACTCCAATATGACCTGCCACCAATAATGCGCAAGATAATTACTTGGGCAAACCTTAAGACCTCATCAGCGTAGGTATCGATAACAATTTGTTGCTGCAGCTGCAAAATATTTACTACTCTCAGGGCAGGAAAATCTGTTGGCAAATTGGTTGCTACCTGGGCCAAAATTTGAATATCGGTATCAGCAGCGGTAATGAAAATAATGGGAGCTGGTTCTTGATTGACAAATATAATACTATCAGTAGTACTTTCACTTTTACCTGGCGTAGTCACAAGGCGGTGCATAATGGCAGTAATAATTGCAAGCGAAAGGAGTGGTGTGGGCAAAACAACAGTTGCCCTTGCTATTTTAGCAGCAATGAAATGTTGGGGTAAAGTGGTGCAATCTTTTAAGGTCGGTCCCGACTACATTGACCCTATGTATCATACCAAAATTACTGGTTTACCCTGCCGTAATCTCGACCCTATTTTGACATCAGAAGACTATGTTCAAGAGTGCTTTGCTCGCCATGCTCAGTCCTATTGCCTTATTGAAGGGGTGATGGGTTTATTTGACGGTGCTACTGGTGTTAATGATTTTGGTAGCACTGCCCATATCGCTAAATTGTTGGATATACCTGTAGTTCTCGTGCTCAATTGTAGCAGTATTTCCCGATCGATCGGGGCAATTATACAGGGCTATACTACGTTTGATCCCCAGGTAAAGATAGCAGGTGTCATACTAAATTTTATCAGTAGTGACAGGCATGTGGAGATTTTGGAGCAGGCAATTGCTAGTTTCAATCTACCCATTCTAGGTCGTATTTGGCGTGGTCAAGCTCCCACAGTTCCTGAGCGCTATCTTGGTTTAGTTCCTCCTGGGGAATTACTTAATTTAGACGACATTATTGATCACTTAGCCCATCTAGGTAAATCTAGCTTTACTTGGGATTTATTATTGCCATTACTGCAAACAGATTCCCATGATTGTCTACCGTCACCACCCCAACCAACAGTAAGATTAGCAGTTGCCTGGGATGAGGCATTTAACTTCTATTATGCTGACAATTTTGATTTGCTGCAGTCTGTAGGTATGGAGTTGGTATATTTCAGTCCCCTACAGGATTGCGCTCTACCTCCTGGTGTCGATGGCTTGTATTTCGGTGGAGGATTTCCTGAACTGTTTGGCGATTGTCTATCTAACAATACTGAGCTGATTGACTGCCTACAAAGGCTAATTTATAGTGGCATACCTACCTATGCTGAGTGTGGGGGTTTGATGTATCTCTGCCAGGGAATTGTTGATAGTAACGATCGGTTCTACCCTCTGTTAAATATTCTACCCACTACGGCAAAAATGACTGATAAACTGACACTGGGCTATCGCTTAGCTACTGTACAAAATCCCAGTTTCCTCTGTCAAGTAGGGGAACAATTTTGGGGGCATGAATTTCACCGATCGGTCTTAACGAAATATAGTCCTCAGCCTGTCTTCCAATTGCACAGATATAACTCCCAACTACCAGCAAATCCCGATGGTTGGAGTCTGTTAAATGTCCATGCTGCCTATGTCCATCTCCATTTTGGTGGCAAGACATATCTACTCCAGCGGTGGCAAGGGCTGTGTCGACGCTATCAGCAACTAAGATGCACCAGGGATAACTAGGGGCAAAAATTCCGCTATTTTCGGCTGTACAAGCTCCCTCTCTGGAGTTATACTCAACTTGGCGTGGTGTAAAGGATGAACAATGGCGTTCGGCGAGACTCACGAGCTGCTGAAACCAGTTGACTTCAGCGGGAGGCCCTTCCACTTTATCGGTATTGGCGGGATTGGAATGTCGGGAATTGCGCACATTCTGGCAAAAAAGGGTCTGACAGTCACTGGCTCAGATATTGCCCCTAATCGCATCACGCGGCAACTGGAACAACTAGGTGTGCGTATCTTCCAAGGACATGAGTTGCAGAATATCAATGTTGCAGCCCAACCCCAAGTTGTCTGTTCTAGTGCTATTCATCCCCACAATGTTGAATTGCAAACAGCCCTAACCCATAACCTGCCTGTGTTACACCGATCGGATGTGTTGGCAGCGTTGATGGCACAGTCCCACAGCATTGCGGTGGCAGGAACCCATGGTAAAACTACGACGAGCAGTTTAATTGGTTTCCTATTGCTGCAGGCGGGTTTAGACCCCACGATCGTAGTCGGTGGTGAGGTGGACACTTGGGAGGGGAATGCCAGACTGGGGCAAAGTCAGTACCTTGTAGCAGAGGCAGATGAGTCAGACGGTTCCCTGGTCAGGTTTGCTCCCCAAATTGGGGTAGTAACGAACATTGAACTAGACCATCCCGACCACTACAGCAGTTTGGAACAAGTGATTGCTACTTTTCAGCACTTTGGACGGCAGTGTGAAACCTTGGTTGCCTGCGTGGACTGCCACAATGTGCGGGCGCATTTGCCAGCAACTATTACCTATGGGTTAGAACAAGCAGCGGATTACACAGCGCGGCAAATTCACTACAGGGCAGAGGGCACCTTAGCAGAGGTATGGGAACGGGGTCAACCCCAAGGGATAATTCAATTGCGGATTTTGGGTAAGCATAATTTGTTGAATACCTTGGCAGCGATTGCTGTAGCACGGCATCTGGGAGTAAGTTGGCAGGTAATCACTGCTGCTCTACCACTATTTGCAGGGGCAAAACGGCGGTTTGAATGGAAAGGGAGCTACAATGGCATTACCTTCATCGATGACTATGCCCATCACCCCAGCGAAATTCGGGCGACCCTCACTTCGGCAAAATTACATAGACAACACCAAATTGTGGCTATCTTTCAGCCCCACCGCTATAGCCGTACCCAAGCCCTACTACAGGAATTTGCCCAGGCGTTTGCGGATGCCGATCGGGTGGTAATCACGGACATCTACGGTGCAGGGGAGAGTAACACTTTTAATATTTCTGGGGCGGATGTGGCAGCGGCAGTGGCAAAGATGCATCCCTGCGTTTCCTATCAACCCCGTTTGAGTGATGTGCAAGCTTTTTTGCTGAAATGTCTGTCCCCAGGGGATTTGGCGCTGTTCCTAGGAGCGGGTAACTTGAATCAAATCATTACGCCCACCTTGGAAGCAATGGCACGGGCAGGAGCAAGGGTGTAATGTGGCAGACAGGTGTACCCCTGAGTAACTTTACCTCTTGGCGGGTGGGAGGGGCAGCGGAATTTTTGGCTCTACCGCGATCGGTCTTGGAACTACAGGCAATCTTGGAGCGGGGGCAGGGTTTACCCTTGACTTTTTTGGGGGCGGGCAGCAATTTGTTAGTCAGCGATCGGGGTATTCCTGGTTTGGTCATCTGTACCAAGTATCTGCGGGGTGTCAGGTGGACGGCAGACAGGGTCTATGTGGGGGCAGGAGAACCTCTGCCCAAATTGGCTTGGCAGTTGGCAAAGCGGGGCTGGGCAGGCTTGGAGTGGGCGGTAGGGATTCCAGGGACGGCTGGGGGTATGGCAGTAATGAATGCGGGGGCGCAGGGGGGGTGTGCTGCGGACTGTGTAGTGGGGGTAGAAGTGTGGACTACTGCTGGTCAACGGCAATGGTTGGCTAGGGAGGATTTGCAATATAGTTATCGTCATTCCGTGCTGCAGGGGGGCAATGCTATTGTGACAGAGGTGGTGCTACAGTTACAGCCAGGACATGACCCACAGTCGGTATTGGCGCGGACAAGACAGAATTATGAACATCGCCATCGCACCCAACCCTATCATCTCCCCAGTTGCGGCAGTGTATTTCGCAATCCGCCTAACTACGCTGCTGGTTGGTTAATCGATCGCTGTGGGTTAAAGGGTTATCAACTAGGGCAGGCCCAGGTGTCAGAACTCCATGCCAATTTTATTTTGAACTTAGGGGGAGCAAAGGCACGGGAGATTTATGAACTAATGGAGACAATTAAGCTTAAGGTGTGGGAGCAGTGGTCAATTTTATTGCAACCAGAGGTAAAGATGATCGGGGATTTTAGCTATTAGTTTGTCACGGCGGCATTTGTTGTACGTACTACCTTACTTGGAGCAGGGGGGGACGGAAAAGCATACTCTCTCCCTAGCTGTGTATTTCCGCCAATTTTATCGTGTGTCTCTGCTTGCTCCCCCTGGTTCCACTGCCCACCAATTTACCGCTTTGGACATCTTGCCCTATCACTTTCCCCGCTGGGATTTTAATTTTGCCCAGGGTATTTGCCAACTATACCAACATCTCCAGGCTATTCATAAACAGACTAAAATTGATTTAATCCATGTCCATGCTGCCCCTGAGTTGATGTTGGCAGTAAAACTATTTCTACCACAAATACCGATCGTTTTTACTGTCCATGGCTATCATGGTGCTGGCAAAAACTGGAGCTATTGGTTAGGCAGTCAACTGGCAAATTGGGGTGCCGATCGGGTGATCGCTGTCTGTCGCGGGGAAGGGAATATCCTCCTAGGATATGGTCTCAAGCGGCACAAGCTCACAGTCATTTACAATGGTGTTTGTCTGCCATCGATTTCAGAGAATAGTTGCCAAGCACTTAGGCAAAAATTGGCGTTAGGGGAGGGGGAGATTGTGATTGGTACTTTAGCCCGCTTAACACCTGAGAAAGGGATTACTTACCTCCTGGAAGCTTTTTGCCAATTAGTCCGCCAATATAATAACCTGCGTCTAGTGATTGCTGGAGAGGGAAAACAGCGGCATGAGTTAGAAAAGCAAGTTACTAACCGCCATCTACATAGCAAAGTCAACTTTTTGGGTTACATCGATCGCTCTGAAAATTTCCTAGCCCTGGTGGACATTTTTGTTCTGCCTTCCCTCCAGGAAGCTTTTAGTCTGGCAATTTTAGAGGCAATGGCTCTGGCAAAACCGATCGTGGCAACTAAGGTCGGCGGTACTCCCGAACAAATCCCCTCGGCTCAAATTGGCATGCTGGTACCCCCGCGGTCAATTTCCGGGTTAACGGTTGCCTTGGCAAAACTCATCTCTGACCCCCAACTCAGACAGACTATGGGACAGGCAGCCCAGGCTTACTATAGGGAAAATTTTACTTTAGAAAAGATGTTGCAACAGACCGCAACTATCTACGCTGATTTGTTAGAAAGCGCCGGCGCTATTCCCGATAGTGTTGTTTAATTTTATGCCATAGGAACTGAAAACGCCGTACCCGTCGGGTCATGGTGATGTTGGTATTAACCTCTAATTTAGCCTCTAAAATTTCCCGTAAATTACTACTAGAAATGGGGCGCTCTAGCTTCCCTCCCTCAGCAAACCCGATCGAGCCAGTTTCTTCCGACACCACAATACAAAAGCATTCAGGGATGCGTTCCGTAATCCCCATAGCGGCGCGATGTCTGGTGCCAATTTCCCGCGAGGCTTTGCGCTCGGATAGGGGTAAAATTACTCCCGCTGCCACAATTTTGTCCCCCCGAATAATTACTGCCCCGTCATGTAACAAGGTACTGGTTTGAAAGATAGTTTGTAACAACTCCTTGGAAAGCTGGGCATCAATTTTTACCCCTGGTTCGTGGATGTCCTTTTCCCCAATTGGTTCCCCTGTTTCTACCACTAGTAACGCCCCTGTGCGATTTTGTGATAGTTCCCGCACTGCTTCAATAATTTCATCGATGACAGCAACCGATCGGGAACCAGCACGGGCTTGGCGGTCCTGGGGCAAAAAATAACGCCAATTTCCCTCCCCCAAATTTTCTAGAAAGCGCCGAATTTCTGTTTGAAACATTACTGCCAAAGCAACAGAAATACCGGTTAATAAACTGTTGAGGACAAGGGTGAGCATAGGCAAACGCTCTACATTCCCCCAATTGATGATTTGCCGTAGCAGTAAAGTTACCACCACCAGAAAGATGTACCCCCGTGCTAACAAAACCGTGCGCCGATCGTTGCTCAAACTCAGCAGCCCCCAACTGAGGAGAAAGACTGCCGTTATATCGATGACCAGGGGTAGCCAAGTCGGCAACTTTTGCATTCATTGCCTCAGATACGCAACCGAGTAGGTAGACAGTCCTGGCGGAGGAGATCGGCATAGGTCTCCCGTCTAAGGATCAATTCTGCCCTGCCACCATTGACTAGGACAGCTGCTAAACGGGGTAAGCGATTGTAATTGGAAGCCATGCTGTAGTTGTAAGCCCCCGTTGCCAAAACTACTAAAATATCCCCTGCTTCTAGCGCCGGTAGGGTAATGTCTTGAATCAACACATCCCCCGATTCACAGTGCTTGCCCGCAATTGTAACGGCTTGACTTAGGGGGGAACCCATGCGATTAGCAACAACAGCGCAGTATTGGGCCTGGTACGTAATCGGGCGGGGATTGTCCGACATGCCCCCATCAACAGCAACGTAGGTTCTCACCCCTGGAATGACCTTGCTGCTGCCCACGGTATAGGCAGTTACACAGGCGGGACCCACGATCGAGCGCCCAGGCTCACACAATAGTTTGGGGAGGGGCAAATTTAACTCCCTACAGGTAGAAATTACACCTGTTGCTACCGCCTTCACCCAATCGGTAATAGGGGGAGGGTCATCCTGTTCCGTGTAGCGAATCCCTAAACCCCCACCAACATTTAATTCAGTAAATTGGAAGCCAAATTCAGTGCGTGCTAATTGGTAATAGTTTAACAAAATCCGCGGCAGGTCGTGGGGATGGTCGAGGGAGAAAATCTGCGAACCATTGTGGGCATGGAGTCCTACACACTCTAGGAGACTGGCTTGCAAATGGGCAAATACCTGGGGCAATTCTTCTAGGTCAAAACCAAACTTGCTGTCCCGTTGTCCTGTGCGGATGTAGGCGTGGGTATGACAGTCAATCCCTGGGGTCACCCGTACCATTACCCTAGGGCGAGTTTGGCGCTCCTTGGCAATTTTTTCACTGATTTTAATGTCATGCCAGTTGTCCAGAACGATCGTGCAACCAGCGGCAATGGCTTCAGCAATCTCCTGGGCTGATTTATTGTTGCCGTGCAGATAGATAGTGCGGGGGTCAACCCCTGCTTGCAGAGCTGTGTATAACTCTCCCCCCGAAACTACGTCTATGCCCAAGCCCTCAGAGGCAACCAGGGCACACAAGGCTAAGCAACTCCAGGCTTTAGAGGCATACAAAACTAGGTGGTCAGCGGGGTAATATTGTCTGAAGGCTTCCCGATACTGTTGGCAGGCTGTACGGACAGTCACCTCGTCCAGGATGTAGAGGGGAGAACCAAATTCCTGCACCAGTTGGGGGACAGCACACCCCCCGATCGTCAATTGGTATTGGCTGTTAACTTTAGCAGTAAGGGGTAGGAGTTGTTGGTTAGGTGAGAGGGTCATAGACAGCAGGCAAGGGAACTCCTTACCATTATGAAGTAAATTTGGGCTAGACGTAGACACCCCTAGCTCTTTGAGTCTGCCCTGATATTACCTAGCGGTTTGCTGCCGTACTGAGGTAATGCACCAAAATGCGTAACTGGTGGCTGAGAGTGGGCATCCGCCCAATGTAGACCAGGCGGCGTAGCCAGTAGCCCAGATTGCCGTTAAGGGGAAAGCGATTGAACAAAGCCACTGCTGCCCGATCGGTGCCTAAACTGACCATCTCCCCCAGGGGCACGTAGGTAAAGGGGAGTAGTGGGTAGCCCTGCAGAGTATTAAAAATATTCCAGGCACAGTATTGGGCTTGTTGAATTGCCACTTGGGCTGTAGCAGGGAGGGGAGGAGTAAACTGGCTAATATCTCCTAGGGCAAATATTTCGGGATAGCCGAGGCACTGGAGATAGGCATTAACGGCAATTTTGTTGGCTGTAGCAATTGGCAACTCCGTCAACCAACTGGGTACGGCTGTCCCTACTGTCCACAGCACTATATCTGTGGGCAAATCTGCCACCTGCCCGTTGACCTGCAAAGTGACACTCTCTTCCTTTACTGCTACTACAGAGGTGCGTAGGTCAATCCACACCGAGCGTTTCTCCAGTTCCCGTAGGGCAAACCGCCGATTAACCAGGGGTGAGCGTCCTAGTAAACAGTCATTGCGATCGACGATTCTAATTCTGCCCCTTTCCCCTAGGCGATCAGCTAACTTACAGGCTAACTCCACGCCACTAGTGCCCCCCCCAGCAATTACCACGCGGATTTTTTCCCGATTGGTATTTTCCAACTCCTGCAGGCGTGCCTCTAAACGATGACAATCTGCCAAGGTGCGAAAGGGGATCGCTCCCGTGGGGACATTGGGTGTAATTCCCCCCACTGCCAAGACTAAATAGCTGTACTCTAGCTGGGTGATCATGCCCTCACTCACCATCTGTATGTACTTACCTTCCCCATCAACCTGGGTGACGTTACCTAACTTGAACTCGATTGGGGTGTCAGCAAGTAAGTCCCGAAAGCGAGGGGCAATCTCCCACTCCTCTAGCTCCCCTGTCAGCAGTTCGTAGAGCAAGGGCGTAAACAAAAACCGATCGTTGCGGTCAATCAGCACTATGGGGGGCAAGTCTTGTATAGGCAGTCTTGCCAAACTGAGGGCTGTATAAAGCCCGCCAAACCCACCCCCAACAATGACAATTGGTTTCATAGGGAAAAATCTAGCGCAGTTTGCGTACCTCAGTCCAAAATTGCGTGTGGTAGAGACCCACTGCTGCCGTGCGCATACACAAATTAGGCAAGGGGAACCACAATTTCTCCTCCCGCTCCCCTAGCCGCATCGTCAGAATGCTATCCCCTGAAATAATAAATTCTCCCTGGTACTCCCCTTCCCACCCTTGCCACAGTAAATGCCCTGTTCTCCCCTCTTCCTTAGGGCGGGCCTTGAGGAAACTGACTTTTTTTTCCACCGTCATCCGCAATTCCGTAGGGGCAATTAACTCCACCTCAATTTGGGTACGATGGTGGTAGGATTTATTACTTACTAAATCATAGGCAGTGGACTGGGACAGCCACAAACCTGCCCTCTGGCTAAAAAATGTGTAGATGTCCATAGGAGTCTATTGCAATCGTTAAATAGTGTAACAAATGTAAACTCTCTGCTATATTGGGACGATGAAACCACGGCGGCGAGGGATGAGTTGGCAGGTACGGGGAGTACGGGGAGCAACAACAATTGAAGAAAATACAGTCGAGGCGATCGCCCAAGCCACCCTAGAACTCATAGAAGCGATAGAGGTTGCCAATGGCATTGATCCCACCGACATTGTCAGCGTTGTGTTTTCCGTCACCCCTGATATTGATGCTGCCTTTCCTGCCCGCTTTGCCCGTATGCGCCTAGGTTGGGAAAATGTCCCTCTTCTGGACCTGCAGCATATGGAAGTGGTGGGGGGCTTAGAAAAATGTATCCGCGTCCTGATGCAGGTTTATACCCCTTTGTTGCAACATCAAATTCACCATGTCTATCTCAGAAGGGCAAGGGTACTGCGCCCCGATTTAGAATCACCCCCCCCGCTTGGGTAAACAACTATGGCAACTACAAAAACTCATGAACACTCGCTGAACCGTGAGACTCGCGAACCGCCGCTCGGTGAGACTCGCGAACCGACCAACTGGGAAACGGAAGAATCCATCCCCCTAAGGGTGTTAGTGCAACTGTTGGTGTTCATAGCGATCGGGGCAACTGACCAACTAGCAGAAAAGAATTACAGTACCTGGGCAATTCCCCTGGGGGGTATGGCAGCGAGCTGGGCGTGGTATGCCCGTAGGCAGAAAAATATTCCTGTAAAAATTGGCATTGCCTTGGGGATGCTAGCAGCACTGTTTGTTTTCCTATCGGACTTGGTACAGGGGAACGATGAAACTCGCATCCTGTTGGCACGGCTCCTGATCCAACTACAGGTGTTGCATAGCTTTGACTTACCCCGCCGCAAGGATTTGGGTTATTCCATTGTGATCGCCTTTATCCTGCTGGGAGTGGCAGCTACCCTGAGTCAAACTATGACCTTTAGCCTGTGGATTATTGCCTTTACTGCCCTGGTGATTCCCATTCTCGTGTTGGATTTGCGCTCGCGGCTGGGTGTAATCAGTAACAGTTGGCGACCCCAGCAACTAGGTATTTCCCCTGGCTCGATCGTGACTTTGCTGGGTCTGGTATTACTGTTAGGCTTAGTGGTGTTTTTCCTGTTGCCCCGCTTACCTGGTTATCAAGTGCGTACATTCCCTGTCAGTGACCAAATTGTGCAGCGGCAAGCTCCGCCGGGGCGGATTATTCAACCCCAAATCCAGCAGGAGATGCAAGGTGATGGGGAGAGCAGCGGTGGCGGCGGTGGTGAGGGAACAGGGGAAGCGGGATCAGGTAGAGGCAGGGTGAGAAGGGGTTTACCGCCCCTGTTTGGCGAAGAGTTAGATGCTACCCGTGGAGTTTTAGTGCGCCCTGAGTTGGTGATGCGGGTGCGCTCCCAAGCGGAGTTATTCTGGCGTGTATTAGCCTACGACTTTTATACAGGCACAGGCTGGAAAATTTCCCGCAGCGGACAGGAGTATGTGCAAAAGATTAAGCGGGATGCCCTAGGTTATCGCTTTGATGTGCCTACTAATATTGCCAACCTGGTTATCCCTGCCCGTAGCCGTCAAGTGATTCAAACTTACACGATCGTGACTGATGCGTTTCCCAATGTGATCCCTGCCGCAGCTGTGCCTACAGAACTGTACTTTCCCAGTGATGAGATAGAATTTGACCCCGATGGCAATTTTCGTGCCCCTGCCCCCCTGCCCAAGGAGACTATCTATACCGTAATTTCCCAAGTTGCCAGAAGGGAACAAGACCGCTTGCGAAAAGTGCGCGTCAGATACCCCGACTCTATTGGCAAGGTTTACCTCCAGGTACCGTCGTCATTACAGCCCCAGTTGCAAACCCTAGGGGAGAAGCTGCTCAGGGAAGCCGCCAGTGTTGTCAGTGGGGAACCTCTGAACATTGATAATGCTTACGATGCTGCTCTTTACCTAGCCCAGTACCTCAAGCAAAATTATCGCCTTGCTGACCTCACAGAGCAAAACCTAGACCCTGCTCAGGATTTAGTGGAGCAGTTCCTTACCCAGAGAGAGGGAAATGGGGCACAATTTGTCTCTACCTATGTACTATTACTGCGCTCTCTAGGACTGCCTGCCCGCTACATGGTGGGGTTTGCACCAGGTAGATTTAATCCTTTCACAGGTTACTACGAGGTGATGAACAGCGATGCCATGGCAATGGGGGAGGTCTTTTTCCCTGGCTATGGTTGGTTGGCATTTAATCCTGTGCCGGGGCAGCCTCTGTTGCCCCCTTCCGTGGAAGAAGACCAGACCTTCAGTGCCCTCAAAAGTTTTTGGCAATGGGTGGCAGGCTTTTTACCGTCCCCCCTAGTGGGGTTTCTGGCAGTTGTCTTTAATCAGATGGGTAAATTCTTCGGGTGGCTAGTGGCTTGGTTAGTCAGCCTAGGCTGGTTAGGCATATTTGTCGGGGTGGCAGTGCTGTTCCTACTGGCGTTGGTGGGGTGGGGTATTTGGCAATTCTGCCTGTGGTGGTGGGATAAATTGCGCTTGTCTCTCCTCCATCCTGTGGAACGGACTTATCAGCTGATGATACGGGCTACGGGCATGCCCAAACCCCCTGCCAGTACCCCCCAAGAATATGCCCAGCTCCTGAGTGAACATTTACCAGCTGATCTGGCGGATTTGGTGTGGCAGATCACAAACATTTACCAAGATTGGCGCTATGGTAACCGTACTCCCTGCTCCTGGAGGGAAATGCAAGCCCTGCTCCAGAGGTTGCGGAAACTGAACTGGCGCAGAATGTCCTATACTCAAGGTAAGGTGTAGTTGCTGTCATGGACGCAGACAGGTTTGGTGAGATATTTCCCCTGGCGGAAACGGCAGAGTTAGAGACGATCGAGTGGCTTTTATCAGTAGCGGCAGAAAAGCAGGTGGCTAGGGGGGGAACAATTGTAGAGACTGAGGAGTGGGGCAATGCGGCTTATCTACTCATCAAGGGTTGGGTGAAGTGGCAGGAGCGGCGGGGAGACAAAACCTACACCCTAGCAGTTATAGGGCAAGGGGATTTCTTTGGAGAAATGGCTATCCTAGATGAGAGTTTACGGGATACGGAAGTGGTAGCTATCACTGCTGTCGAGGTGCTAGAAATTCCTGCCCAAAGGTTTCTCCAACTTCTCTTCAAAGACCCCCAGCTTAATCATCGCTTTTTTCAACGATCGATGCAACGTCTACGCAAACTGTACAAATTGCAACAACTACAGCGGGAAACTTGCTTGTCTCGCCTTGCCTATTTACTGGCAGACCTAGCTGAAAGTTACGGTTCGGACACAGGGGAAGGGGTGAGTATTCCTTACCTTGCTCCCCAAGACCTCGCTGACCTTGCCCATTGTGGCCTAGAGGAAACCAACCGTGTCCTGGAAAAAATGCAGGAAAAACATTGGCTGCATAGCGATCGGGACAGCAACCTTATGATTGTCCATAATCCCCGTCAGCTTGCCCAGTTGTTTAGTCACTGATGCCTATGTGGTTGCGGCGTGCCCAGGTTCCCCCCCCTTTCCTGGGAGAGCGCTATGAGGGGTTAGTAGATATTGCCATAGAAAACGATCGGATTGTGGCAGTTGTACCTGCCCATACAGTGGAACCTGGGACAGAGGGCTGGGATTTAGGAGGCGGTCTAGTCTTGCCCTGTTTAGTCGACTGTCACACCCATTTAGATAAGGCGCACACGGGGGAGCGGGCACCTAATCCTGATGGTACATTTACAGGGGCATTGGCAGCTTTGGAAGGGGACCGTAAAAATTGGACAGCTTCTGACCTCTATCAGCGCATGGAATTTGCCCTAGACCGTAGTTACCGCCATGGTACCCGTGCTATTCGGACTCATTTAGACGTACCACCTGGTCAGTTGCAGATTTCAGTAGCAGTATTCCAAGAGTTACAGAGGGAGTGGAGCAGTCGCATAACATTACAAGCTGTTTCCCTCATCAGTCTGGATTTATTTATGGGTGAGTATGGGGAAGAAGTTGCCAACACTTTTGCCAAGATGGGCGGTATTTTAGGAGGAGTGGCATACCCCCATCCTGATTTGGTAGCCCAGCTCGATCGGGTTTTTAGTTTAGCCAAGGACAGACAGCTAGCTTTGGATTTTCATGTAGATGAAACGAATGATCCCCATTCTCAATGTCTAAAAGCAGTAGCAGAGGCGGTGCTTAGGCATAAATTTCCTTATCCTGTTAGCTGTGGTCATTGTTGCAGTCTTGCTCTGCAGGCGGAAGAGACAGTTAGAGAAACGATCGGCTTGGTCGCTGCTGCGGGCATCAACATTATTTCTTTACCTACCTGTAATCTCTATTTGCAGGACCGTCAACCCAAGTGTACTCCGCGTTGGCGGGGCATCACCCTGATTCACGAACTAGACCAGGCAGGGATTCCTGTTGCTATTGCCCACGACAATTGCCGTGATGCCTTCTATCCCCTCGGTGACCATGACCTGTTGCAAATTTTTGCTATTGCTACTCTGATTGGACACCTGGACAATCCCTATCACTACTGGCTGCCCTGTATCACGACTACCCCCGCCCGCATCATGGGTATAGAACCTGGCTTAATTGCCCCTGGCAGCCCCGCTGATTTGTTGCTGTTTGCTAGTCGCACTTATACTGAGTTACTCTCCTTCCCCCCCCAGGATCGTCAGGTGCTCAGAAACGGTAAACGGATCGACACTTAATCTAACCCCAGGGAGCGAACTACCAGACGGCTGAGGGGCGAAAGAATAACTACAGCGGAAGCCCCCGCCACGATCGTTGTCACTAGTCCATTAACCCTATCCGTTGCTTTTTGGTAGGCATCCATGCTGATCCGCAATTCGCGAAAGTCTTGTCTGAGAGTTGCTACTTCCCGATCGAGATGATCAAGCCTGGTGTTAACCTCTACCTTGAACGTAGCAAAGTCCTGCTTGACCTCTGTCAGTTCGGCTTTTACCCCTGCCAAATCCTGCTTGACCTCTGTCAGTTCGGCTTTTACCCCTGCCAAATCCTGCTTGACCTCTGTCAGTTCGGCTTTTACCCCTGCCAAGTCCTGTTTGACCTCTGTCAGTTCGGCTTTTACCCCTGCCAAGTCCTGTTTGACCTCTGTCAGTTCGGCTTTTACCCCTGCTAAATCAGTCTTGATAGTCGCCACTGATTCCAGCAGACTGGTAATCCCTTCCAAAATTTTGTCGTTCGCCATGGAGTCCCCTGATTGGTCGTAGGTTATAGCAGTATAGCATTAACGGCTAATAGTGACTTGCCTGGCTCTCATCCGATCGGTTCTGCTGTTATTGATCTGGCTGTTTTTCTGACATTGATCACCTTGACAAGTAATAGTGTAATCTTTTTTGCGGATGTAGCCTCTGGGGGTTTGGAATGTGTTTGTACCAGTGCAAGTGTCGTTAGTACAAGTGCGTTGTCGATCGTAGTTGCCAACTTGTCCCTGGGGATTGGTGACTGTGCCCTGCTTGATAGTGGTGTTATTCTGTCGTTGCAGAGTGCCTTGATAAGTAATGGTCTTGTTGTTGTAGTCGACGTTTTTCCCCTGGGCTAAGACAGGGAGTAGATTTGTTAGAGCCAATACCAACAACCATGTCTTTAGCTGCATAAAATAGCCCTCCCCTTACAAGGGTTATAGACTTGACAACCCCTCGATCGGTTCATTTGTTTTTTAACTGTAGAAGATTCTGGACAGCAGTTACTAAGGTACTGTCTTTTTTAGCAAAGCAGAAACGAATGTAGGGAACTACCGACCGATCGGGGTTAGAAAAGCACTTCCCAGGCACAGCAGCAATACGGGCATATTCTGCCAGATAGCGGGCAGCCTTCTCACCATCAGGAGCAATAGCAGTGGCATCCGCCCAAATATAATAAGCCCCCTGGGGTAGGAAGGGTCTTAAGCCAACCTCTGTGAGAGCAGGGAAAAGCAAATCCCGTTTGTGTTGGTATTCTTTGCCCAGATGGACAAAATAATCAGAGCCAAATTGCATAGCGGTTAGAGCAGCTACCTGGAGGGGAGAAGGAGCGCAGATAGTCAAGAAGTCATGGAGTTTGCGCATAGCAGCGGTAAGAGCTGGACAAGCGATTGTGTAACCGAGCCGCCAACCTGTGACGCAAAAAGTCTTGGAAAAACCACCGACGAGGATTGTCCGTTCCCGCATGCCTGGCACAGTGATCATGGAAATATGTTTGCCGTCGTAGATGATGTACTCATAAATCTCATCAGTAATCACATAAACGTCGTATGCTAGGCAATAGCGCGCCAGGAGTTCCAATTCCTCATAGCGCCATACTTTACCCGTGGGATTGGCAGGAGTGTTGAGAATTACTGCTTTGATACCTTTGCTGAAGACCTGTTGCAAAATTGTCTCATCAATCTGCCAATGGGGTGGTTGCAGTAATACAAACTCAGGTATGCCGCCACAGGTAATCAAATTGGGTAGATAGTTTTCATAAAACGGTTCAAATAACAACACCCGATCGCCTGGATCAATCAGACTTAGCAAGGCTAAATTCAACCCTTCCGTTGCGCCACAGCAGACTGTCACTTCCCGATCGGGGTCAACCCCTATATGCTGTTCTCTGAGCATTTTCTGGGCGATTGCTTGGCGTAAATCTGCTAAACCCCAGGGATCACAGTATTGATTGTGGTCAGCTAAGATAGCTTGCACTGCTGCCTGCTTGAGCATTTCAGGGGCAGGAAAGTCCGGCAAGCCTTGGGCTAAATTGATCGCACCAAATTGGTCACAATATCGAGAGGCTTCGCGAATTTGCGATTCTTGGGTAAGTTGTGCGCGCTTGGCTACTGCAATGTTGATTGATGGCATTGACGATCGGTGCTTCTTTTTGGCGTAACTGTTCTATTTTAGCGATGGCTTGGTTGCGGGCGGAGTTATTTTGCGTCTGGATAGCGCGTCCTAGTTCCGCTGCCGATCGAGCGGCTTCTGTAGTCAATGCCACCAACTTCTGTTGTCCGTCCACCAGTACAGGGTCTTGCAGCTTTAGTCCGCGGAGTTCCGCCCCGATCGCTTCCATCTGGCTGGCTAACTGAATCCACCCCTGTCCATCCTTGGGAGCAGGCAGAGCACTGATTTTATTTACCACTTGGTTGAGGCGGTTGCACTGGGAGACTCTAGTTTCGCCACAGGACACAATACTGATGACCATAATGACAAACAGCAAGAGGGAGAGCAGACGCATAACAAGAGAGCCGAAAACTGAAGGCATTTTAGCCTGCGCAGTCGATACAATGAATAGAGATTTGGAAGATATGGCATATGGCGATCAAAAAAGGCACAAAAGTACGGGCAGTGCGGGAAAAGTTGGCGGGTAGTCTGGAAGAGCAGGCAAATGACCCCCGTTTCCCCAGCTATATTTTTGAGACGGATGGGGAAATTATCGAACTGCGGGGCGATTACGTACAAATTCTGTTTGGACAGGTGCCCACACCCCCCATCTGGCTGCGCAAAGACCAGGTACAAGAAGTTACGTGAAAATGGCTCCCCCCTGCAACCGATCGTAATGGTAGGCAAACGCCTGCTTGAGGGCAGGGAAGGAAGCAAGGGTAGGGTCTGTTTGCAAGACCAGTTGTGCTGCTTCCCGACTGCGAACATAAATCTGTTGACGGAGGGTAGAGTCTTTAATGCGGTCATCGATCGTGAACCCAGAATGACCAGACTGTTCTTTCCCTTCGTCCTTTCCTTTGCCCCGCATTTCGTAATCCCTTTCCGCGATGTAAAAACCGTCCTGGGATTGGACTAAAACCTGCAACCTTGCTAGGGCCACCTCAGAATTAGTATCCGTGCACAAAAGACAGTAAGCCTGGTCTGCACCCCTGCCTACTCTACCCCTTAACTGATGTAACTGAGCCAGACCAAACCGATCGCTATGTTCAATCAACATCACTGAGGCATTGGGGACATCTACCCCCACTTCTACTACTGTTGTGGCGACCAGAATATCCGTTTTATGGTCACGGAAATCAGTAATAGCTTTATCTTTTTCCGCCGCTGTCATTTGTCCGTGGAGAAGACCGACACGAAAATTAGGAAATATTTGTTCCTGCAACCTTTCCCACTCTTGTACAGCCGCTTTCACATCTTCTAACTTTTCCGATTCGGCTACCAAGGGTAAAACAACATAGCACTGTCTGCCTTGCACTACTTCCCTTTTAATTAGATCATAGGCATAACGGCGCTGACTAGGACGAATGAGGACAGTTTGAATTGGTTTTCTGCCTGGGGGGAGTTCGTCAATGATACTGACATCAATTTCGGAGTTAGTGAGATAAAGAGTGCGGGGGATAGGTGTAGCTGTCATAATCATAACATGGGGACTCTCCCCCTTTTTCACCAATTTCAGGCGTTGGTCAGTACCAAAACGATGTTGTTCATCGATAATGACTAAGCCCAACCGTTGAAATTCTACATCTTCCTGGATGAGGGCATGGGTACCAATAACTAAAGGCAGCTCTCCCGTGCTGAGTTGGCGTAAAATCTCTTTTCTTTTACTAGCTTTGGTAGAACTAGTCAACAACTCCACTGGTAAAGCTAGCTGGGAAAACCAAGGCACAATCTTACGGTAATGTTGTTCTACTAGGACTTCCGTCGGAGCCATTAAGGCCGTCTGCCAACCGGTTTCGATCGCCAGCAAAATAGCGTAGACTGCCACGATCGTTTTGCCGGAGCCGACATCTCCCTGCACCAACCGATTCATCGGTTTAGTTTTTTGCAGGTCTTGGTGGATTTCTTGAATAACCCGTTTCTGGGCATTGGTCAGTGGGAAGGGAATAATCCTATCGAATTGAGCAATTAGTTGACCTGTGGCAACGAGGGCGGGGGATGTCTGCTGTTGTTGACGATAGAGAGCAATCAAACGACGGAAGAAATATTTGTCAAACGTGAGGCGATAGATAGCTAATTCCAGTTTCTCCCGATCGGGGGGGTAATGAATAAACTTGATGGCATTTTGTAGGGATAGAAGTTGATATTGCTCCCTCAATTGTAGTGGCAGGGGGTCAACAATTTGGTCAGCTAGCGGTAGGCACTCAATCACTAATTGACGAATTTGGGCAGGAGTGATGCCCTCTGTCAGAGAGTACACAGGCACGAGGCGACCGACACGCTCAGACTCAATTTGGTCATTACTGTGGTCTAAAATCTCCACCTCAAAGTCTTCCAAACTTAAGCCATATTTCCCCTTTTTCACTACCCCTGCCGCTGCTATGGTTGCCCCGATCGGGTACATTTTCCGTAGTTGACCTTGCCATGCCTGCGTGGTGTAGCGTTTCCCTGTCCAAAAGCGTTGTAATTTGATTTGTCCCGTGCTATCTCTGACTAGCACTTCCATAATTGTCAGATGGGGATTTTTGGGACTAGTAAAACAGGAAAACCGCCGAATTTGTCCAATGATAGTTACAGTCTCATTCTCTTGCAGTTCCCTAATGGGAATTTGTTTAGCATAGTCTACATGGTCACGGGGGTAATAGTGGAGAACATCCCCGATCGTTTGCAGTCCCAATTTCTGCCATCTTTTGCCCCTTGGTCCTTGCCAGGCTTCTAGGGTTGTTTGCAGCGTCAGATGCTCGATCGTAGATTTGCTGGTTTTCTCTTTTTCCTTGATAGGGGGAGTAGTCAATTGTTGGCGGCGAATTTCGTACAAAAACTGTTTAGTCTCCGCAATCAAATTCTGTCTTTGGGCGAGGGAAAATGAGTTATATTGCTGATAGTTGCGTGCCAACTTAAGGGCTTGTTCGCGGTCAGCAAAATGTTCAATCAGACTGTTAGATAAAAAATCAGCAAAGTAAGCAGTCTTCCCCCGCAAATTACGACAACCATAGCGGGATTCTACTTCCAACGCCTCCTGCAGTTTGATAATGTCTCTGGCAAGCATGGTAGTTTCATTATGGCATACCCTCTCCCTGGCGCTGCTGCAGGACGGTTGCGGCAAAAACTAAATCCTGGGGTGTGGTGATTTTTATATTTGTCTCCTCCCCTGGCACGATCGTTACAGTTATACCCAATTTCTCCACCAAAGCACTGTCATCTGTGACTGCCCAGTTATTTTCCCTTGCTGCCGCATGGGCTTTTTTAATCATCTGCACATGAAATCCCTGGGGTGTCTGAGCACTCCATAGAGAAGCTCGATCGGGGGTAGCGACAATTTGTCCATCTTTTACTACCTTGATTGTGTCCTTGACGGGTACAGCACAGATTAGGGCAGGATGCTCTAGCAAACTGACAGCACAGCGATCAATCAACTCAGGGGAAATCAAACACCTAGCGCCATCGTGGATCAACACATATTCTGCCTCTGGGGGCAAAGCCTGCAGACCGTTAAACACTGAATCCTGCCGCGTTTCTCCCCCTGCAATCCACACACAGGGTTTAGATAACCGATCGAACATGGGTGCAATGACGGACCGATCGCGTTCGTGACCAATTACCCCAATCCAAACCACAGAACGAGCCTGCTCTGCTGCCGCCAATGTCCATTGCAAGATCGTTTTTCCCTGCAACTCAAACAAAAGTTTGTTATACGCTAAACCCATGCGCTTCCCCATCCCTGCTGCAGGAATTAAAAAATGACAAGCTACCATACTCAATATAACTTCAAATCCAACAAACCCTCTTCCCGCCGTTTAGGATGGAATTTAACCTCAAACTTTACCCCCCGCTGCACTAATTTCTGCATAATCTCTTCTTCCATGCGGCGCGCCACCCCCCTGATAATTCTATGCTTGACAACTTCATCCTCTGCATCCCAACTATCCGCCGTCCACACCTTGTAGAAATGACATTGATCAGTGAGTCTGACCAAGTGCTGTTTCAAACTGGTAGCAATATCACGGGAAACACCCACGTAGACAAGGTCTTGTGCCTCGTTGAAGATAGCATATACTCCTATTTTCCTTGCTAGCCCTTCGTCAATCTGACCATTTTCCTTTAGATAGGAATAGAGGGGTAAACTAGCCAAGCTGGGGTAATCGATCATTGGTTTACCAACGTCCACCAGCCCAAACTAGGACCAATGAAGCGCACCGTCACCCACACGACCACCATTGCCCCGATGCCAATCCACGCCCCTGTAGTGGTAATTTTGACAAACTGATCAGCCCTATCCTTGGTCAGCCAGGGCAACCAAGCCACGATCGGTTGGGGTTTGCCGTAGTTCTCCCCTAAAATTTCCTTACGCCGTTTAGAATCGCCCATAAACCCCTCCTACAACTGATGTAAATAAGGATACCTGACGGGAATACCCGGTTCCTTAGTCAGTTCAAAATTGATACATTGCCACCGTTCGTCCTCCTCTTCATTAAACTCCACCTGCAAGCCAAACAGTCGGGGGGTACTGTAGTCAGGGAAGCGCTCCAAAAAAGGCATCAACAAATCCTTATACCGCTGAGCAATGATTACCTTGAGGGCACGATAGCCTTGCGTGTAAAGATAGTCCAACTGTTCGTGAATCTCAAACCGAATACTGTCGGGATGAGTATGTTGGCGATACCAGACACCATTCCACAACCGCCAGCGCCGCCCTGATTGCAAATGGACTAACTCTTGCCGATCGGGGTCAACCTCAAAAGCACCATGGCGAGGGCAGAGGTAAGTATCCGTTAAAATCAGAGCCGGGATTGTTTGACGGCAGTGGGGGCAGGCAATTTCTGGACCGAAAGCAGGGTAATGCACGGGAGAAGTACCTATCTTCACTCGCTACAACCCTATCATAGTACCCCCTACAGCCATTGACCAGAGCGAAAGGAAAAACTAAGATTTACGGGCAAGAGCACTATAGGGCAGCACACGCACCAACTCATCATAGGTAGTGATCCCTCTGCAGACCTTCTCGATCGCTGCCACGCGAAAAGAAGGATAGTCAATCTTGCGGAGATAGCGCATCAGTTGACTAGGAGTTCCTTCATAAATTAACTCACGGATATGGTCATCCACATCGACAATTTCCACCACCGCTTCTCGTCCCAAAAAGCCACTACCAAAACACTTATCACAGCCCTTACCCTTTCGCCATTGCATATTCTCAGGTACGGCAGGAATCCCCAGCCTGTCTAACTCTTCCGCCGTAGGCGTGTAGGGTTCCCCACAATAGGGGCAAACTTTACGTACCAAACGCTGAGCCACAATCCCCAACAGGGCATCGCTAATTAAACCAGGGTCTGGGCCCAAATCCTTCAGGCGGGGAATCGCACTAGGAGCATCGTTAGTGTGCATAGTGGTCAATACTAGGTGACCAGTCAAAGCCGCTCTCACCACTGTTTCTGCCGTTTCCGGGTCGCGCACCTCCCCCACCATGACAATATCAGGGTCCTGCCGCAGTATTGCCCTTAACCCCGCTGCAAAAGTCATCCCTGCCGCTTCATTCACCTGGGTTTGAGTAATATTGGGCAACACATACTCTACGGGGTCTTCTACCGTTACCACATTCACCTGTTCCTTGGCGATCAACTGCAAACTCGTGTAAAGAGTGCTAGTCTTCCCTGAACCTGTGGGACCCGTGATAATGATTAGTCCCTGGGGCTGATAGAGCCATCTTTTATAGATTGCCAATGTCCGTTTGCTGAAGCCCAAACCCTCCAGCATTTCCTTGGAGAAAGGATTTTCCCTGGGCAAGAGCCGAATGACTGCCTTTTCTCCCCCCACACAGGGCAGGGTACTCACCCGCATATCCAACCCCGCTGCCATGCTATCCCCACTGGTATATTCCCGATTAATGCGACCATCCTGGGGGCGCCGACTTTCGGCAATGTCCATATCACACATTACCTTGAGGGCGACGATAATCTTACGGCTCACCTCCACAGGCAAGACCTTGACATCCCGCAAAATGCCATCAATGCGGTAGCGCACGCGCAAGCCCTGGGGTGTCGGTTCTAGGTGAATATCACTGGCACGGTTCTGCAACGCCACGGAAATGAGGGCATTAATCCGTCGCGTCTGGTCAGCCGCCTGGGACAGATAGAGATTAGTAACCTCAGAAATATCCGCCTGTTCCACCTCCCCTGTCAGGGGATTAATCAAGGGAGCAGACGTAATACGGCTGGGGTCAGGAACATTCTGGGTGCGAAACCACGCCTTGTAGCTCTCGGCAGCAATAGGGATGATTTTTACCTCTGTCAGTGTCCGATCGGCGAGCAGGCGCACCTCATGGTCAGGTAATTTAGTGGGGCAGCCTAGGTAATAGCAGTTACGCCATAACAGCAAGGGGATCACAGGGGGGAGCACGCTGCGGTCATCAAAGGAGCGAAAGAAGCGCTGATTTAGTTCGTTGTCGAGGGCATCAATATTTACCCTCCCCTCAGCATCCACCAGCAGACTGAGAGCCTCTTGGCAGGAAGCAATCTCATTGGTTTGTAATTGTCGCCAGATTGACTTACGGGACGGCAAAACCTGCATAGCAAAATCTGCTACAGAACCATTCAAATCTTAACGGAAAAGCTTAGTAGTTGGGTACAATGTAGAGGGAAAAGAAAGCGGGGCAGAGCCATGAGTACGCAAAAGCTGACAGAAGCGGAAATTCAAGAGGCACTTACGACTCTAACAGGCTGGCAGTTAGTCGAGGGCAAGCTGCACAAGGTCTATCAGTTTCCCAGTTTTGTTGCCGCCTTTGCCTTTATGACCAAGGTGGCCCTGATTGCGGAAAAAATGGACCATCATCCCGATTGGTACAACGTTTACAACCGCGTCACCATTAATCTCACTACCCACGATGCAGGGGGCATCACTAACAAGGATGTGGAATTAGCCCGCCAAATTGACCAATAGATGTCACCTCGCCAATTTACTACTGCCTTGCTGTCCCTGCTGGCAATCGGGATAGGCGGTACAAGTATTTTCTACTGGCGTATGGCTGCCAGCTACAAAGCGCGCATTAGTAATAAATTAATCCAAGCCACTAAAACCCTGCCCTATATCTTAGGTCAGTCCTACTTAGACAAAATTACTGATGCTACCTCCGTCACTCCTGCAGAGTATGCAACAATTGTCAACCGCCTGGATAACTACCGCCAAGGGATCGGGGAGATCGTCTACATTTACGCCTATACCCTCAATCAAGAGGGTCAAGTAGTAGAGGTAGTAGATTCATTACCCCTTGATCAAAGAGTAGGGGGTCAAGGATTTTGGGCAGAATTTCGTTCAGCCCCCCCCAGAATAGTTGCCATGCTCCGAGGCACAGCTAATCAAAACTCAGTTTTAGAAGCAGCTAGTGATGAATTTGGGGATTTTCTCAGCTACTTAGAGGTCTACAAAAACAAGGCGGGGAAGCGTTTTGTCTTGGGTGCCGATATTCAAATTAAGGACTATCAGCGACGGCTACGGCAAATCTTAGTAACCAGTATTTTGATCACAGTTATTAGCCTAGTAGTCTATACCCTGCTTAGTATTAACATCAGGATAAAGTCCCAACAGCTAGTAACAACCACCCTAGTAGCAGGAGGAGTGTTTCTCGCCATCTTTACTAATATCTATGTAGAAGAACAGAGACAGTTAGAAGAATCCCTGTTTATGGCAGCCCGAGCTATACCAGAGATTGTTGGGGATGACTATCTCATTAGAACTAGCAAACCTGAGGGTGTATCAGAGAAAGAATACAGACATAGAGTGAACTTGCTCCAACGCTTCGCAAGGGATGTGGGAGTTGATTGTGTCCAGGGGTTGCGCAGGATTAACGATCGGGTTGTGCTTATTATGCATAGCTGTACTGCCGATCGGTCTAACTACTATACGGTACGGCAGGAAGTTCTGCCCCTCTTTGATGGAGTGGGGAGAGTTAATCTTACCCGTGGTAATCAATTTGGCTATTTCAGGTCTGTCTTTTCCTCCCAGTATGATTCTCAACAGGAAATAGTCGTATTTGTAGCTGATTACCTTTACAGCAAGGTGCTGTGGGCTACAACCAGAGTAATTCTATTTACCTTGCTGGTAGTAATGACTTATGTCCTTCTTATAAAGGTTTGGGAACATTACTTTGGTTCCATCTTCAATGTCCTGGCATCAGTGGAAAAATATCCTACTGGGCAATCTCTATTCTGCAAAACTGCCCTGATTAGTAGTGCCACCATTATTACTTTTTTAGTTGTCTTTTACCTCTATGCTAGAAATGTTCTCTACACCAATTATTCCCAACTAGAAAAACGGGAGTTAAGGACAGAACTGAGTCGACTAAGAAAGACTATAAAGGAGGAAAGTAACTACATTGCCACCCGTTACGGAGACTGGGCAGCGTGGGACGACGCTTATCAATTTGTACAAGATAGAAATCGAGCGTTTAGCAGGTCAAACCTAGTGCATGATACCCTCACTAGCCTGGATGTTGACCTAGTGATGTATCTGCGGCTAAACAGACAATTTGTGGGTGGTGTAGCTGTAGATAACTCTCTCCAGCAGAAAATCCAGAACTACTTGGTGGCAAAGCCCCACTTGTTGACTTTTACCCAGCCTAACCCCAAAAGAAGTAATTTTGGTCTACTGAGTCTCAATAATGAGATTTTTCTGATAGCCACTTACCCTGTTATACGTTCTGATTTAAGTGGCACACCAAGGGGCTTTTTTGTGGTAGCCAGGAGAATTGATCAACAGTTTATTAACCGTATCGGTCAGCGCAAAAACCTAGACATACGTTTACAACATATTACTGATGCCAAAAAAATTAAGTCCCTAGATGAGGTACTGAACAAATTACTGACAAGAGATGAGGATGTCATAGTCCCCCAAAGTTATCAATTTACCTATGGCTACACTTTACTTAAAGACATGGAACAACAACCTATAGCTCTAGTCAAGATCGTAAAGCAGCGAGAGATACTAGCAACAGGTCAAGCAGTAATTGATAGAACTTTGTTAGTGGGCTTTTTAAGCTTCGGCTTGATTACTTTGGGAGCGAACCTATTAGTTCTCCAGCGAGTAGTTACCTTGAGATTACTGCGTATGGTGGATAGCCTGAAGCAGCAAAAAGAGAGGGAAAGCCTACACAAGTTATCTGTGGTTGGTAATGATGAAATTGCCTACCTAGCTAACACCTTTAATCAACTCTTGGAAATCAATGAGCGTAATCATGAGAAGTTCCGTAAAATTTTCCGTGCTTGTCCTACTGCCATTATTATTGTCCATTGTGCAAATGGAAACATATTGGATGTCAATCCTAGTTGTGAGAATTTATTGGGCTACAGAGCGGAGGAGTTAATTGGTAAGAATATTGATGAGTTCGGTGGTTGGTTCTTTGGTTACGATATTAGTCATATCTTGATGGAGCAGGAGGATAATGATTACCTGAGGAGTATTGAGGTAAATATATATGATCGGGAAGGTAGGGAAATCAATTGCAAGATTTTTGTAGAGATAGTGGAGATTGCAGGGGAACACTGTTTGTTATATAATATTCTTGATATTTCTGATATTAAGAGATTAAATAAAGCAATTAATCGAGCTAATTCTCTACTGCGGGCGCAGCAGGAAACTTCTATAGATGGTATTTTGGCAGTGGATGAGCAAGGGAAAATAGTTTCTTTTAACCAGCGATTCTGTCACATGTGGAATTTAACTCCTGAGCAGCTAGAGGGTAAAATCATCCATGAGGTGTTGAATGGCTCACAGTTAACCTATGGATTGCGGGAAGCGATCGAGCGTGCCTATGATGTGGAGAGGGGAGAATATTGTGATGAGCTTCCCCTGCCGGATAATCGAGTATTTGATGTGCGAGCACAGTCGATTAGTGGGAACAATAAAAAGTATTACGGTCAAATTTGGTATTTTCGCGATATTACTGCTTTAGTGGAAATAGAGGATAAACTGCGGGAACAGTATCAGAAATTAGAGGCAGCTAACGCCGAAATCGCCAAGCTTAACCAACAATTAGTAGCAGAAAATTTACGCATGAGCGCGGAGCTGAACGTAGCTCGGCAGTTACAAAAAATGCTTTTACCTCGTCTAACTGACCTTCACAAGTTGTTGGGTGTGGATGTTGTAGCTTTTATGCAACCTGCGGAGGAAGTGGGGGGCGATTACTATGATGTCTTTTGCCTCGATCGGACTGTTTATATCAGCATTGGGGACATTACGGGGCATGGGCTAGACAGTGGTGTAATTATGCTCATGGTGCAGGCAATTGTGACTACCCTGGTGGAATTGCGATTGCCCCCCCATCAACTAATTGCGGTCCTGAACGCTGTTCTACTCAAAAATTTAGACCGCATCAATTCTGACAAGGCTTTAACTTTTACTATGGTATCGTGGCAAGAAGGCAGACTAGAAATCATAGGGCAACACGAGGATGTGCTTATCTTACGTAACAACGGCAGTGTAGAAAGAGTTGATACCTTTGACCTAGGCTTCCCGATCGGTTTGGAAACAGATGTTTCTCCCTATTTGCAATATTACTCCACTGAGTTATTAGCAGGAGAAGCAGTTATTATGTTCACTGATGGAGTAACAGAAGCAGCCAGTCCCACAGGGGAACTCTATGGTCTCGATCGGTTATGTGAGGTTGCTCTCAAGCATAGACGCAAAACTAGTCAGCAAATTTTGGATAGAATTGTAGCTGATATTCAAGCTCATATAGGCAATAGCAAAATTTTAGATGATATTACCATCATTGTATTCAAACAAAAGTGCGACTATGGTTAAAGATGGCAAACAAAGCAGCCAGTTGATGGAGCTATTGAGTACAACTAGAGAAAAATGTACACATCAGGTTTATCAATTTCAGAAAATTACTGCCTAAAACTTAAGCTATAAAATACTGGTAAGTGACAAGTACAATAGCTTGAAATGTTAAGTCGGTGTTTGTGATGAAAGTGTACATCGCTTTAATTCTGTGTCATAATAACCGGTCGTTGATGTCTAGTGTGTATGACTATAGAGGTTCTTGCAGATGTATCTGAGATAGTGGCACGGGCACGATCGTTGCTCCTCAGCGCCATCGAACAGAAAGGCAAAGATAGATTTACCCTCGTGGTGGCGGGAGGAAGTACTCCTAAACCACTGTATGAATCTCTGGCAAAGGCAGACCTGGATACGTCACGCTTGCATATATTTTGGGGTGATGAACGCTATGTTCCCCCTGATGATCCCCAGAGCAATGAACGTATGGTGAGGGAAGCCTGGCTCGATCGGGTAGGTTTCCCGGCTGAGAATATTCATCCTATGCCCACGCATTTTGCCAATCCAGAAGAGGCAGCCAGCGAGTATCAAAGTCAGCTAGAATCTTTCTTTGGTCTTACTCCCCCTGCTTTACCAGTCTTTGATTTTGTGATCTTAGGTATGGGAGATGACGGTCATACTGCGTCTTTGTTTCCCCATACTGAGGCTTTGCAGGTACAGGATCGATGGGTAACTGTTGGCAAAAAAGACAACCAACCCCGTCTTACTCTCACTTTTCCTGTGATCAACAGTGCTAGACAAATTGTCTTTTTAGTCAGTGGTGCTAACAAAAATAAGGCATTCCAAGCTGTTCATGCCAAAGTAGGTGATAGCAATCAATATCCAGCACGTTTGATTAAAGGCAATGTGGTGTGGCTAGTCGATCGTGCTGCCTTCGGCAATGGTTTGTAGAGATAGGGTCTAGCCATGCTCAAAGGGAAAAAGATACTGAGAAAAAACATTGGTTAAAAGAGGAAAACTGAAATCTGCTTAACTAAATTTCTCTAGCGTTCGCTGACTCTAAATTCCGCTCTAGCATGGGGTTAGTTTGTCTTTTTGCACCAAGGGAAGGACATATTTTCCTGGTGTAAGTTTTTGCAGTGTTGTCGGGCAGAATCCTTAATTCATGGACAGGTTCACACTGCTGAGGTGATTACGTTTATTGATTTGCGCGCTAGTGAAATCAGAGTAAGGGAAGACAAACTATGAATTCTTTTTTCATAGAAAGGTTTAACTACATTTTTTGCTAGGTACGTAATTAACACAGGTCATACTAAAGAAGTCTGTATAAAGTTACTTGTTAAACAACTAAGATTAGCCAGTGCAATTTTGTAGTATTCTTCCTTAATTTCAATACCAATGTAATGTCGATTCATTTCTGCAGCACATACACAAGTCGTACCGGAGCCAACGAACGGGTCTAAAACTAAATCCCCCTCATCAGAAAATAGCTTGATGAACCATGTAGGTAATGCTTTGGGAAAAGTAGCACTGTGTTGTTTGTTACCGCACTCTGTAGCTAGATGTAAAACGTTAGTAGGATAAGCCATCTCTCTACCCAACCAATTAGCAATATTTTTACCAAAACCGCTACCTACTTGGGAGTTAAATCTTATTCTGTCATTACTCCCCAAATGCCTAAGCCTACTTTTTGCCCATTCTCCTGTAGGAACCATTACAGCCTCCTGATTCATCTTAAACTTTTTCTGTTTGTTAAATTGCAGGCATCTTTCCCAGGCATCCCGAAACCGATTGGGCCATTTCCCAGGAGCACAATTCTTTTTATGCCAAATAAACTCTTCAGTCCATAACCACCCTTGTCGTTTTAAGGCTAAAATTAGCTCCAAAACGTAAGTATGTCTTTCCCCTTCCACTACCTTTTCTTTGATGTTTAGAATAAAAGTGCCATCTTCTACCAAAACCCGCTTTAGTTCAGCGGCAATCGGCAAAAACCACTCAACATAGTTATCGGGGTCTATACCGCCGTAGGTAGAGCGACGACTATCGGCATAGGGGGGAGAAGTTACTATTAAATTGACGTAAATTGACGCAGTCGCTAGGCATTTGTTTAAGAATATCTTGGCAGTCTCCCAGTATGATTCGATCGTGCCATTCTGTTGACTTAGCCATTACTAGACTTGTTAACTCAGTCGCTTGTCTATTTTACATAACCCTCTGGCTTAAAAATAAAAAACGCCCGTGGGGGCGGAAAGTATTGACTTATTGTAACAGAGGTTCGCGAGTCTCACCGAGCGGCGGTTCGCGAGTCTCACCGAGCGGCGGTTCGCGAGTCTCACCGAGCGGCTCAGTACTATTCCCGAATCCACTCTGGAATTGCCTCTTCCTTAGTGTTAGTACGGCGTTCCAACGTCTGACGCTCAAACCGCATATGAATCGATCGGGTCTGCACACCGTCTGCTGCCACCGCCAAAATTGGATAGTCAATTACACCGTCTTGGAAAGACATGTGGTGACGGAAAGTGCCATCGGGGTTCAGTTCGATACGCTGCCCACCGATCGTGACGGTGGCGTCAGGTTCCGTCGCGCCGTAGACAATCAGTTCCGCATCCGCTACTAACCAGAACTGGCGGGGACGTTGGGGCACAGCTGCAGAGAATAGACCGATACCGGAGAGGGTCAGCAGCCCTAGACCAGAGGCAGTGAGGTAACCCACACCCGATTCACTGTAGAGACCTACGCCAGACAGGGAGAGGAAGCCCAGACCACTGGCAGTTAACTGTACAGACCCAGGGACAAAGGTTTCCAAGCCCACGCCTGACATAGAGAGCTGCACCGAACCAGGTAGGCGGGTTTCGAAGCCCACACCAGACATGGATAGATGTACAGAACCAGGGATACGGGTCTCGAAGCCCACACCGGACATGGACAATTGCATCGAGCCAGGTACACCTAACCCTACACCACTGGCAGTCAGTTGCACGGAACCAGGCACCGCTTTTTCCATGCCCACCCCAGACATATGCACAGACCCAGGTACAGCAAAGGAACTAACAGCCTGCTCTGCCATCTGCATGGAACCAAAAATAGAACCGGGTTGCCTTTGTTCCATGATTGCTGTTGCCTCGGCGGGACGTACACCTGTCCGCTGTTTGGGCATGAGGGTAAAGAAGGTGCGTCCAATTAGGGTTTGTTCCCAGGGAATTGACAGGAAATAGTCTTCTGTCCAATCGGTGGGATAGACAGGGGGGACATGAATAGAAGCCGAGCGGGCTAACATCAGCCAACGCCCATCATTGGTGCGATAGCCAATTTCTACAACATAGCTCCGATCGCTCATGGGAATGGGTAAATACCACTCCCTCGCCATCTCATCACAGGCATATTCCTGGACAGTATGGGGCATTTGGTAGTCTAGGTTGATGTCTGTGACATCGTAGATGCGCAGAGCTAGTTGTTGTCCCCCTTGGCGGCGACAGGCTTCCTTGGCACTGTCAGGAATATCCCAGTAGGCATAAGCCCATTGGGGGTCACGGGGTAATAGGACAATGCGGGGTTCCCCGTAGCCTGCGGGGAGGTCACCCAGATTCCAGTCCACCATTGCCAGCTCCGTTGCCTCTGCCACCACTGCTGCGCTTGCTTGTCCTAATTCAAACTTCTTTGCTTCCACAGTCTCTCTCTCTTCCATAGGTTGGGGTTCATGTTTACGTACGAGATCACCAAGCTTAGCTGCTTGAATAGCCTTGAGTAGTTGGGACTTCCGCATCCGACTGTAACGGGAAATCGCATACTCAGACGCTATCTTCCGCAACTGGCGCAAGGTCATCTCCTCCAAGGGCGGGCGTTCCTGAGCCATAGCTGTTTACCCTGAATTACTACATCCGATCGCTTGCCGATCGAATAATTCCATTCTGACTAGACACTGGGAGGGGATCAATGACCAGAGGTAGGTATTTTTCGTCAGCCTTAGCCCTTCCACGGAGAGCAAAACTACTCCCTGCCTGGGTTTGATAACTTTTCCTTGGGGATCAAAATGTTGTGATCCCCTGACATATTGTCCGCCAGGGGTGGGCAGGATGCAGACATCCTAATTGAGTGCTTGGGCAGTTAATCCTTCGGCAAGGGGGGGATGGAGGGCGCACTAGCCGTTACAATTGTTAAAACTTTGGAGGAGTTTGCATGGCAAAGGCTTTGGTTAACTATGTCCTGGCAGGTTTATTTTTGTTGCTGTTCTTGTTTGGCTCTACGGTGGGGGCATGGGCGAGTTTGAGTAACTTGCCTCGCAATGAAGGCAAACCCCTGACTACCAGAGAAATGCGGGAATTGGTGGGAGGTGGTATGACAGGCAACTACGAAGAGGATGTCAAACGATTACTGGTCAGTCTGCGCACGGCTCTGGATCAGGAAACTAAGGAGGCACAAACTGATGCCAAGTACAAAATCAACGCATTTGCTGCCCGCTACCGCCGTCCCCCCTATGAGGGACTGGAGTCTTTTACTATGCTGCGTACGGCTTTGAATACCTTGGCAAGCTACTATAACAACACCACTAGTCGCCGCGCTTCCTTGCCCCCTAAGGTCAAAGAACGGGTGTTTATGGAACTCGATCGGGCAGAACGTGCTCTAGCAGAGGGGTTGTAATTAAAGTGGGGCTTCGACAGGCTCAGCCCCCAGGTGACAAAATCAGTTGTCTAGGGATAATTCCCGTTTAGCAAGTCCTGCGCACCAATGATTGGTGGGACAAGTGAAAATACTTTGGAGAAATTGCTACAGTTCAGGGTGCTTGCCGATTATTTGGGCGACTTCCTTGGCAAAGTAGGTAAGAATTATGTCTGCTCCTGCCCGCTTCATTGCCAGAAGGGTTTCTAGCATGACTTTTTTGCCATCAATCCACCCCAACCGATCGGCAGCTTTGATCATGGCGTATTCCCCAGAGACGTTGTAAGCCACCACAGGGACATCGGTTGCCATTTTCACAGCGTGGATGATGTCCAGGTAGGCCAGGGCGGGTTTGACCATGACCATGTCTGCCCCTTCTTCGATGTCTAAAAAGACTTCCTTGAGGGCTTCACGGCTGTTGCCACAGTCCATCTGGTAGGTTTTCTTATCCCCTGATTTGGGGGCTGAACCGAGGGCATCGCGGAAGGGACCGTAGTAGGCGGAGGCGTATTTGGCAGAATAGGCAAGGATGCCCACCCGATCGAAGCCACTGGCATCTAGTTCGGCGCGAATTGCTCCTACTCTACCGTCCATCATGTCGGAGGGACTGACGAAATCGGCACCGGCTTGGGCGTGGGAAACAGCCATCTTCACCAGGACCTCTACGGTTTCATCGTTGAGGATTTCCCCGTCTTCACTCCGTACGCCGTCGTGCCCATGGGTGGTGTAGGGGTCAAGGGCGACATCGCTAAATACCAGTACATCGGGGATGTTTTGTTTGAGGGCGCGGATAGTGCGTTGGATCAATCCATCGGGGTTGAAGCTCTCGGTGCCACTGTTGTCTTTCTTTTCTTCTGGTACGACAGGGAAGAGGGCAACGGCACTGATTCCCAACTCGTAGGCTTCCTTGACTTCTGTGAGCAACCGATCGATGGTGAAGCGATAACTGCCGGGCATGGAGGGCACTTCTACGACTTGGTTTTCTCCTTCCATGACGAAGAGGGGGTAAATCAGGTCATTGGTGGTGAGGACAGTTTCGCGGACGAGGCGGCGAATAGCAGGTGTACGCCGTAGGCGACGGGGACGATGGGTTAGTTCCATAGGTTTTCTTCTAGCTCAGGTTGGTATTCTAACTTACCAGGCTTTGAGATTGATGGTAATGCCGTTGCAGTTGTTCGGGGCTGAGGGCGGTGCGTAGATGTTGCCAGGGCAAAATGTCTGTTTCCTGCCACCGATCGTGGAGGTAGTAATCAAGGGGGGGGAGTTGGGCTTGCAGGTCTTTGTAGGCACGTTTGTACATACCATCGCTGGGAACATCTCCCTGACTGTATTGCCACACCAGTTCCAATAGGGGAGTCAAGCGCCGGTCGCCCCTTGATAGCAACCCTTGAATCAGGGAGTCTTTGTAACTTTCGGGACGCAAATCAATGCCCTGGGGAGCCAGGTGTTTTTGCAGGTATTGCAATTTTTTATCGCCCTGTCTATCAATACCGCACCACTGCCAAGGGGTATGGGCTTTGGGGACAAAGGTGCTACAACCGAGGGTGAGTTTGAGTTGGGGAGCAATTTTTTTCAGTTCCCGCAGCAGACCGATCGTTGCTTCTAAATCTGCCATGTCTTCCCCTGGGACACCCACCATACCGTAGAATTTAATCCCTTTGAGTCCCCCTGCCTGGGCATTGGCAACGGCCTGCTTAATTTCCTCATTGCTTAGTTTTTTGTTGATGATTTGCCGTAGACGTTCTGACCCGCTTTCTATGGCGATCGTGACCGATCGGCTGTCATGGCGACTGAGAATTTCACAGAGGCGGACAGTGAGGGTGTTAGTGCGCACAGAGGCTAGACTTAGGCGGAGGTCGGCAAATTGGGGTTGGTCAATGTAGTCTAAAACCTGCTCAAATTCTGGATGCTGCGTGATGGAAGCCCCCAGAAGACCAATACGGTTGGTAACGGCAAAACCCCGCTCGATCGCTGGGAGCAAACTGCCTTCCACGCTGGCAACGCGAAAAGGGAGGGTGAGGTAACTGGCTAGACAAAAGCGGCACATTTCGGGGCAACTGCGCACCACTTCCACCATGTAGATATTTTCCCAGGCGCTGTGGGGAGTCACTACCGTGGAAGCCGACAGGACATTACCGCGATAGCTGCGTTTGGTTACGGTAGGGGGAAAAGCGGAGGAGAGGGGGGTAATACTTTTTAGCTTGCCCTGCCGATCGTGGTAATCCACCTGGTAGCCCTGGGGCACGTAGATGCCTGGGACTTGGGCAAGACGTTCCAGTTTTGCTTGGCGACTAGCTCCCCGCACTTCCTTAAACGCGGCTATCATTTCCGGAATTAGTTCTTCCCCATCACCCAGGAGGATGAAATCAAACCAGGAGGCATAGGGTTCGGGATTTGCCGTTAACACAGCTCCGCCGCCAAAGACGAGGGGACATGAGATGTCTCGGTCTTGACTATGCCAGGGGATGCCCAACTGTTTGAGGGCGCTGAGGATATGGACAAAATCCAACTCCCAACTAAAAGAGAAACCCCACAGGTCAATGGCAGGGGGCAGGGGATCAGCCACATCCGTAAACCAGCGATAGACTGCTACATCCGATCGGGTCGCCAAACTCGCCCAGATCATCTGGTAGCCCAAGCTAGTGATGCCCACGCTGTAGGTGTTGGGAAAGGCATAGACGATCGCTAAGCTATCGGGGGAGGGGACAGTCGCTCGGTGAGACTCGCGAACCGCCGCTCGGTGAGACTCGCGAACCGCCGCTCGGTGAGACTCGCGAACCGCAGGTTCAAACAGTAGAATTTCATCCTTGGCGTAATCACTCAGGGTCTTCCTCTGTTTAGCTGTAGCAAGGGAGTTGTGCTCACGCTGGGAGAACTTCCCTGATTTTTTCGACATAGGTATTGATGTTTTCCCGATCGAGACGATAACTCAGGGTATGGGCAATTAAGCGAGCAGTACTGTGGAAAAGAACCTCAATTTCAATCAAGCCATTTTCTCTGAGGGTGCGTCCTGTGGAAACCAAATCGACGATCGCGTCTGCCATACCTGTAATTGGCGCTAACTCCACTGAGCCGTAGAGGGGGATGATTTCTACAGGCAAGTCAATACTGGCGAAATATTCCTGGGTGATACGCACAGACTTAGAAGCGATGCGGCTGTGGGGGGGCAAACTCAAACCCGATCGGTAGGGACTACTCTGGGGCACAGCAATGGACATGCGACAGTGACCAAACTGCAAATCCAAAAGACGGGCAACCTTAGGCATTTTCTCTCGCAGCACATCTTCCCCCGCAATCCCTAGGTGAGCTTCTCCATACTCCACATACACTGGCACATCCTGCGCCCGCACCAACATCGCCTTGGCTTTGCCCTGGGGATCAGTAATCTGTAACAGGCGGTTCGACTCATCCAAAAACGGGGAAAAATCCAAACCGATCGTTTGCAACAGACGAATAGAGTCCTGCAGGAGAGAGCCTTTGGGAATAGCGAAAGTCAGCATGATTTACTGTTTCTGTTTGTCATCCAACCATTGTTCAACTTTTTGGGACAGTTTTTGCGTTAAACGATCGGTCAAGCTAACCACTGTCTTCCCCACCTTGTCCGTCATTACCGTAGCCGTGGTTACCAACTTCTGCTTCAACTCTTGAGTCATCCTTTCCTGCTGTTTTCGTTTGTACCACTCTTGGAACTTCCTTTCAAACATTGACCCATCAGTGACAAAGACCGACCAGCCCTCTAGCGCTACAAACACACCCCAAATAAGGAGAGGATAAATTGCCCAGGTGATAGCCCTAGCAGTGAAGAAGTTGAGACTCAGAAAAACAGCATTAACTACAACATAGGTGACCAATCCATCACGGAAACGGCGCCGCGCCACCTGGATGAATTCCATCAAGTCAGACTGTAGTTGTTTTTCCTCTTGCCATTCCTTTTCCGCTAGGGCAAAGTCTTCTGGCGAGACCCCCAATTCCCTAGCAATTTCTTCCACTTGCGCACGGGAGAGTTTTTCCCCCGTCTTCTGACTGCGGAGAAGTGCCTTTTGCAGAATTTGCTGTACTTCTAACTCCGTGTAGCTGTTCATAGTTAGATCTCCGTGTAGCTGTTCGCTATTCATAGTTAGACTAGGCTCACTAGGACTCTAGCTAGGGAAACGTTCAGGGAACTTACCAGCCACGATCGTCAGTGTTTCTGTACGACCTGCTCGCCGCACCTCGATCGGGATTCTTTCCCCTACTTCCTTGGTCTCGACAATTTGTTGCACCCGATCGGCAGATTTAACAGTTTCACCAGCCACCTTGACAATCACATCCCCTGCCCGCATGCCACCTCTAGCTGCAGGAGAATCAGGCACCACCCTTGTCACCAAAACCCCCTCGGTTTCCTCAACCCGAATACCAGCATTGGGGTCACTGTTGATTTGGTCGCGGATGACAGGGTCGATCGTTATCATTTGAATGCCCAAGTAAGCGCGAGTGACAGAGCCTTTCTCGATAATCTGTTTGGCAATTCTCTGGGCAGTCTCGATCGGGATAGCAAACCCCAAACCCTGCGCCCCTTGAATAATAGCCGTATTGACACCAATTACTTCTCCCCGTTCATTGAGGAGGGGTCCCCCCGAATTTCCAGGGTTGATGGCAGCATCCGTTTGAATGAAATTCACCCGCTTATCCACGCCAATTTCACCGCTGCGCCGCCCCAGGGCACTAATGATGCCCGCTGTTACTGTGTTGTCTAGACCGAGGGGGTTCCCAATAGCGATCGCCCATTCCCCCGGACGCAGGTTCTGAGAACTACCCAACTTCACTACAGGTAAATCTCCTGGCAACTCCTTGGGGTCAATTTTCACTACCGCAATGTCCGTCAAGGTGTCTTTCCCCAACACCCTAGCTTTGAGACGACGACCATCCCGCAATACTACCGAGACATCCGTTGCTCCTTCCACCACATGGGCATTGGTAATAATTAGACCTTGCTTGTCAATAATGAAACCAGAACCAGTACCGCGCTCTACTCTCTCTCTAGGCTGACGGGGGAAAGGAAAAGTATCACCAAAAAAGTCACGGAAGAAGGGGTCGTTGAAGATGTCAGGCACTGGATCAGAACTGGTCACCAAGCGCGAAGCATTAATGCGCACTACTGCTGCCCCTGTTTTGCTAACCGCATCAGCGATAAAGTTCAAATTAGTGGGAGCCGAAGGGAGCGATCGAGCTTCTTGCACTGCTATAGCCTTTGGTTGATTGGCAGGAGGGGTTAACTCCGTTGTTGTAGTTGACATACTGGCCAGAACTCCCCATGCCCCCATAACCACACCGAGCAACACGGAAGCCGCATGGAGTAGGACTTTTTTCCACCAAGGCATAGCTGTTTCCCCAGTCAGACTACACTAGTATTGTATCTAACGCCGCCATAAATAAAATAGAAACAACCCAGGAATGCCTGTCAGTAGCAGTAGAGCTAACCGATCCCGGTCCAGGAGAGAGAGCTGATCTAGGCGTAAAATCAGAGGTAGTCCGTACTTAATCGCCCCGCTAAGCAGGAAAGACAGGATGAGAATTTTCACGACCGTACCCATCACTTAATTTGACTGGGGTCAGGAAAGTTTTTAATGGGTTGCCCTGCCATAGCCTGTTCCATAAATCTCCGCCAGATAGGAGCTACGTGCACACCACCAGTAGTGCCATAAGCCATAGGGGAATAGTCATCGTTGCCAATCCAAACTGCCACTGCCATCTGCGGCACGTAACCTACGAACCAAGCGTCGCGAAAATCAGAAGTTGTACCGGTTTTACCCGCTACAGGTCGACCATCGGAGAGTTGCGCTGCTGTCCCTGTACCACTCGTAACTACTGCCCGCAACACATCATTGACCATCGCCACCGCATAGGGGTTTAGCGCTACTTCCTTGGGCAAATTGGTGTTATCTAAAATGACATTCCCCCTACTATCTGTCACTTGGGCAATCAGAGTCGGGCGCACTTTGTAACCGCCATTGGCAAACATGGCATAGGCTCCTGCTGCCTCGATCGGTGTTATATCTGCTGACCCTAAGGGCAGGGAAATTACAGGGGGTAGAGGGCTAGTAATGCCCATCTTGCGACAGTCTTCGATCACTCGTTTAATCCCTACATACTCACCCAGTAAAATAGCAGGGATATTGCGGGAGACTGCCACCGCCTGGCGAATGCTCATCGGTCCAGCAAAAGTGTTGTCATAATTTTGGGGAGAGTAATAGCCGTCACCGTCAGGAAAACTAATGGGCGAATCATTAATGACAGAATCAGGGGACCAGTTCCCTGTAGCAAAGGCGGAGTAATAGACAAAGGGCTTAAAGGAAGACCCCATCTGTCTTTGGGCCTGTACCGCTCGATTGAATTGATTTTTCTGAAATGGCCCCACACCCCCCACCAACGCCTTGACAAAACCATTACTGGTATCCACCGCTACCAACGCCAACTGCCCTGCCCCCACCCCCTGATACACCAGGGATTCATGCCCCTCTTGGGCAACCTTCTCCGCTATGCGCTGCAACTTGAGGTCGATCGTAGTTTTCACCCGCAGCCCCCCCTTCAGTACCGCATCTAGCCCAAACCGCTCTTCCAATTCCGCTGCTACTGCTTGAGTAACATAGGGTACACGACTAGCTTCAAAGGAAATCCCTTTACCTAACTTGATGGGTTCATTCTTTGCCTGTTGGTATTCCTCCTCCGTAATCCAGTTGATTTCCCGCATACGGTTGAGCACGATCGCTTGTCGTTGTTTTGCCAATTTGAAGTTAGCAAAGGGATTATAAATTGAGGGAGCTTGGATAATGCCTGCCATCATAGCTGATTCTGCCAAAGTAAGTTCGGCTGCCGATTTGCCAAAGTAGTGTTGTGCCGCTGTTTCAGCACCGTTGGTATTTTCCCCCCAGTACACCTGATTGAGGTACATTTCCAGGATTTGATTCTTGTCAAATATCTGTTCCACCCGCAAAGCCAGCACCGCTTCCGCTAGTTTACGACTTAAACTAATTTCATTAGTCAGAAATAGGTTCTTAACTAATTGCTGAGTAAGAGTCGATCCCCCCTCCTTGGTAGTTTTGCTCTGCAGATTCACTACTAAAGCGCGGGCAATTCCCACAGGGTCAATGCCTTTATGTTGCAAAAAATAGGAGTCCTCGATCGCCAGTACTGCCCGTTTGAGGTGGGGGGAAATACGTTCTAGGGGCACGACTTCGCGGTTGACGTCCCCATGTAGCCTAGCAATTAGTTCGCCATTGATGTCATAGATGTAGGAAGTCTCAGAAGGGGCATAGACCTTGAGCACTCGCACATCGGGCAAATCACGGAAACTCAGGGCTAACCCTACAATTCCCCCCGCCAGGGCTGAGCCGACCAACAGTGCGCCCCCGAACAGAACCCGCCCCACCGTCTGGCGAACCAGCTGACCCAAGTCTGGCGCTACTAGCTCTACTTCCTGTAAACTGTCTTTTAACATCAGCGTTTTTGTCCTGCCTTAATTAAAAAATAGCCCGCCCCAAAGGACACGATTAAAATCCCCGCCACTAGCAGAATTAACCAAGTACGATTGAGGGGTACACTTTCCGTCATAGGTACGGGTGTCGGAGCAACAGTCTGAGCTACCACTGCTTCAGGGGGAACTTCCGTTTCAGGGTCAATAACAATCTCTTGCTCTTCTCCTGTTTGGGGAGGGGGAAACAGAGAGTTAAGACGGTCTTGGGCAGCCAGAACAACCATGTGGGTTTGGTTATGGGCACTCAGAATAGCCTGTAGTTCTTCTTGCAGGGCTTGGTTTTGTCTAGTTAACCGATCGTTTTGTTGTTGCAGCTGGACAATTTTTGCCTGTGCTGCTTGCAGTTCTGCCGCCAACTCGCGATAGATAGGAATGGGCACCCCAGCCTTGGATTTACCGACCGTGTCTGACTGCATAGGGATAGGCTTTTGGGCTAAACTTTTACCTAAATTTAGCATAATTTTAGCGCTATGTAATGATTTCCAGTGTGCACAATCCCCTAGTCAAACAACTGCGCCAACTGGGGGAAAGTAGTAAACACCGCCACAGGCAAGGACAGATGCTGTTGGAGGGAACACACCTGATCCAAGAGGCAATCGCTGTTAATTATCCCTTAACGATCGTGTGTTATACCCAGACCTGGCAAAACAAGGAGACTGACCTATACCAGCAGCTTTTATCTTACAAATGTCAGATGGAATTGGTGGCAGACCATGTGCTAAGTTCTATTGCCACAACTTTACATCCTGATGGGATTGTGGCTAGTGCTCCTTTGCCCAGCCCTGCCAGCTTGCAGATCAAAAAACTGGCATTAGCCCTAGAGGGAATTCAAGACCCAGGCAACATGGGCACAATTATCAGAAGCAGCAAAGCCGCTGGGTGTGAGGGGATAATTGTCGACAAAAACTGCGTTGATCTGACCAACCCTAAAATCCTCAGGGCAACGGCGGGACAATGGTTCCGATCGGTGATTAAACCCGTGGATAACTTCCTAGCAGAACTAGCTTACTGGCAACAACAGGGGATAAAAGTAGTGGCAACAGGGGCAAAAGCCGAGCGGACATTTTGGGAATATGATTTTTCCCAGCCTTCTTTGTTGGTGTTGGGGAATGAAGGTAAAGGTTTATCAGCAGCAGTTATGGAGATAGCAGATGTTTGTCTTTCCATTCCTGTGGCAGAGGGGGTGGAGTCTTTGAATGTAGCTATGACCGCTACGTTGTTGTTATACGAGGCTAAACGTCAATTCTGGGCAGGTACACGGTTAATGCCATAGGGACGGGGATAGGTCTTACGCAGATGTTCTGCGCGGTAGATGAGAAAGGTTTGTGCCACCTGACCAGCGCGATAGAGGGGTAACTCCTTGATAAAAGTGATCCGATCGAAATAGCCA